>JAJEIP010000130.1 GCA_022827885.1 Candidatus Poribacteria bacterium | reverse complement strand
GATCATTTTCCGGACATCCGTATAGGCTTTGACGCCGAATCTCACCGCACCAGCTTCCGCGGATTCCGCATGCGCATCACACACCGCAACGATAACAAAGTTATCCTTTAACAGAGCGCCTGTTGATAGAAGTGCTGCACCGCGTCTACCGTGGCCAATTAAGGCGTATTTTAGACGTGCCATTTTTTAATTTTTCCTTGCGGTTAAACAACGTGTGCTTCGGATTTCACGTTCCCTTCTCGAATCCGCTCTCCATTTCATTACAAGCTACGGTTCTGAGCATATAGGGCGGAAGCCCTTGAAGAAACACCCAGGCAACCCCTCCATACATTACAGGTTCAGTTTTAATGAACGCACTGATAGCCGGTCTCTTCAAGACGCCTTCGGATTTTATTGACTTCGGCAGTGGACAATTGACGGAGCGGTCGGCGCATCGTCATTGACGGAAATCTGCCCATCAACCAGCGTGCGCACTTCATCCGTTGGTGGGCATCACTGCTCGGTTCACCGAAGTTATAAACGATGCGTGCCAGCGCGTCTACTTGACTGCGTGCCTTCCGTGCACCGATAAGATCGTTGTTGAGTGCAGCGTGGACGACATCCACCATCAACTCTGGCACAAAGCCTGCGAACCCGATGAGGGCACCATCGCTTCCTTCCAGTAACGAGGCAAGCAGATATTCATCATGACAGGTCAAAATAGGCACATCCGGTGCGGCTTCTTTAAGTTGTTCGTAGTCCCACCGCCAGCGCGCCATGTCGCGGGTACCCATTTTAATGCAGATCACCTGTGGGATCTTCACCATTTCTAACATCTCTTCAAGGCTATAGCCTGCCTTGGTCCAGGCGGGATATTGGTGAACAATAATCGGTATATCTGCGCCTTCAGCGACATCTTGAAAGTAACCGACAGCGGTTTCAGGGGTCCTTCCGAAACGCAACCAATGATGTGCCGGCATTAACAAGATGGCATCCGCACCGGCTTCTTTCGCCGCGAGCGCATCGTCAATCGCTGGAAGGCTCCCTTCCGCACTCACCCCGGAAACAACTTTCACTCGATCACCAACGGCTTGAGCCGTAATTCGCGTGACGCGTTGTCTTTCAGGCAAGCGGAGGGACATGATTTCGCCGGTGTGTCCGTTACAGACAACGCCTTTTATCCCCGGAACACTCGCGAGTTCCTGCATATAGTGACGTAATCCGACTTCGTCAATCGATTCATCTTCATGAAAAGGACAGAGTGTCGCCGGAAATACACCCGCCCACGGATGATGTTGCCAATCGGTTTTCATAAGTTTTCCTGTTCCTTCATCGCATCTAACCGCTTTTTTACACGGAATTCTGCACGCTCTTCCAAATTAAATTCCATTTTAACTTGATTTTGCATGTAAAATCAAGTATTATTTTTAAAAAGGGATTCATCTCGTCATTACGACTAAGAAATCATCTCTACTGATTCTGATGGATGGAGGAAGTCCAAGTGCGAAAACAGAGAAGGCTTAAAGTGATTGCCGCAGGCATTATCTTGCTATGCGGGATGGCACTTTTGGTGTTCGTTGGAATTAAAAGGACAAGTGTGCGGCACTTCACGCCCGCTGCACTCGTCACAGACGGAAACAAAATGAACAATCAACAGGTCCAAGTTGATGGGCTCATTGCTGAAGGCAGCGCTACATGGGATGCCGCCAATTTTAAACTCACCTTTGCTGTCTGCGACCGCGAAACTGCAGCAACAGTCAACGTGATTTACAAAGATCGGCTTAAACCGGATAATTTTACGGATGGCGGCAGCGTTTTCGTGGAAGGTAAATACGACGCAACGCAGAACCTCATTGTCGCATCTAAACTCATGACAAAGTGCGCCTCGAAATACGAGGGAGCAGAAAGCGCGACACCTACGGATGAGACCTCGTATATCTCGGAGTAAAGGACCCCTAACAATTTAGCAATATGTTCAAAAACACTTTTTTAAGGAGGCGCAGCAACGAATGACCGCGGAAATTGGACAAGCCGCTATATTTCTCTCTGTGCTTTCTGGCTTGTGGGCGATTGGTTTCCTCTGCTTCGGACTACGCACACGAAATCAGAACGCCATCCAGAGTGGCAGGAACGCTGTTCTGGCCACCTTCGTTCTCGTCAGTATTGCAACCGGCGCCTTAATCTACGGTTTTGTAACCGATGATTTCTCAATGCGCTATGTTGTTGAAGTCTCAAGCGCAGCACAACCGCTACTCTATAAAATCACGGCACTCTGGGGACGCATGTCGGGATCGCTGCTATTCTGGCTCTGGTTACTCACTGTGGCAGGCGCGGTTGTCATCTGGCAAAATCACCGGCACACTAAAGAAACAAATGATACCCTCTCGGATTATGCCCTCATTCCTATCGCAGTCGTCCAACTCTTTTTTATTATCCTCGTCACTGGCTTAGTCGAAGGCGTTTATAACCCACTCGCACGCTTCCCCAATGGACAGATGGCACCTGATGGTGCCGGTATGAACCCACTCCTCCAGACACCAAGTATGGCATTCCATCCCCCGACGTTATATATCGGTTGGATTGCCCTCACGGTCCCCTTCGCGTTTGCCGTTGGAGCACTTGCATCCGGCAGAGTTGGAAGCGAATGGATACTCCGCTCGCGTAGATGGACCCTCTTCTCATGGATCGTCTTGACTATCGGCATCACGCTCGGTGGCAATTGGGCATATCGTGAGCTCGGCTGGGGCGGTTACTGGGCGTGGGATCCCGTTGAAAATGCCTCTTTTATGCCGTGGCTCCTCGGCACTGCTTATTTGCATTCCGTGATGATTCAAGAGAAGCGGAATATGTTCAAACTCTGGAATATCCTCCTGATTACCCTCGCCTTCCAGTTCACGCTCTTGGGAACCTTCATCACGCGTAGCGGAATTATCACATCCGTCCATGCCTTCGCACAATCTGATATTGGCGGATATTTCCTCGGTTTCATTTTAGCCTCGACTGCCGGGGTCATCGGACTCATCATCTATCGCTGGAGACGCTTGAAAAGTGCAAACCGTTTGGAATCCCTTCTCTCTCGTGAAAGTGCGTTTGTTCTGAATAATTGGCTGTTTGTTGGATTAACCTTAATTATTCTCTGGGGCACGTTGTGGCCGATTATCTCCGAAGCAATTAACGGTGAAAAATCCTCTGTTCCCGAAGCGTTTTTTAACCAAGTCGTTATTATTCCGGGGTTATTACTGCTCTTCCTCACAGGGGCGGGTCCAATTATCTCATGGAAAAAAATTACCGTCAACAACTTCCAGCGGATGTTTCTGTGGCCCCTTGTTATCGGTTTAGCCGCAGGCGCATTGACGTGGGGATTTCTCGCATTGATAAAAGAAGAGACGTCTCTGCTTTATTCGGTCCTCTGTGTTGCCGCAAGTACCTTCGTGATTGTCGCAATTGTCGCTGAATTTTATCGGGGTGCGAAACTCCGAGCGAAACGGCAGGAAACCTCCTTCCTCAACGGTTTGAATCTCCTTATCCAACGGAATAAGAGACGATATGGGGGGTACATCATCCATATCGGGATCGTTATCCTCTATATAGGTATTATGGGATCGAAAGGCTATTTTCTGCTTGAATCCAAAGGCTTGAGAATGGGGGAATCGATGGAGGTTGGGCAGTTTCAACTCACGATGAAAGATTCGTTTGAGAAAGAGTTCGCCAACTATCGCAGAACCGGCGTTGTTTTTGATGTCGCAAAGAATGGGAAACAGGTAGGAACGATGGAACCCGCACGCCACTTCTATTACAAGACCGGACAGGGAGAACAGGATACTATTGAATCTGCTATCCGACACTTTGGGGTGAACGACTTCTATATCGCTCTCGGCAGCATCCCTCCGGACGTTAAGACAGGCGGTGTTGTGAACGTTCAAGCATATTACAATCCGCTCATCGGTGTTGTTTGGATCGGCGTTGCAGTAATGGTGTTGGGCGGGATCGTCGCCATAGCCGAGAAACCTCAACGTAGTAAGGATGCTTGATGCGTTAGGAATAAGACCATGAAAATTGGAAAATTTGAACACATCAAAATGTCCAATAACGCTTCAATTCCTAATTTTAATTTTATGTGGATTGTCGCGTTTTCCATGGCTTGCTGCTTTATTGCCACCGCACACGCCGAGACAGAAGCACCTCGCACAACAGAAATAGATGCCGCAATTGCGTCTAAATTAGAAGAATTGCTGACCACAGTCTACTGTTACTGCGGTTGTACGCGAGAAACAATTAAGGTATGTGTATGCGAAACGGCAGCCATGATTGAAAAGGATTTTCGTAACCGATTGCTGGCGGGGCAAACAGTCGAGCAGATTCGCACGAATTACCTTGATACGTTCGGACCGCAGTATTACGCAGTTATGCCAGCCGAGGGTATTAATCTACTCGCCTACATTATGCCGGCCGTTATTCTTGTCCTCATCGGGGGCGTCGCCTTTTTCGCACTGCGTAGGTTCAAGCAGCAACCCATAACAAGTGATGTGTCTGAAGGACCAAATCAGCAGGTCGCCGATACAACCGTGAAACAGGTTGAAGCCGAATTGGAGCGGTATAAACGGCAAAATTAAGCACGGCGATTTTGGGGTAGAATGGATGCCAGCGTACACTTCAGGAAGGCGGGCGCACTTAATTCGCAGCTCGTGCCTTAGCATAATATATCGGAGGCGAGTTGCAGATCAAATCACGATGATCGCGTGACTTCCGGGGGGTCTCATGTCTTTTCTTGTGCTTTTATGGATGATAATTCTCGGAATCGCACTCCTTGTGTATCTGGGAATTCCAATTTTTTCAAAGACGGGTTCACAACTGACTGCAACGTCCGACGAACGCATCGAGGAACGGCGACGCACCCTCTTCCAGGAGCGTGAACGCAGCTACGCCGCACTCGCCGACCTCGACGAGGATTACGAAACCGGGAAACTCTCGGATGCCGACTACCAAGAATTGCGTGAGGAACTCCTGCAAGAGACCGCACGCGTCATCATGCAACTCGAAAATGAGTCGCTGTCAGATGTAGAAGCTGAAATTGAAAGATTCAAACAGCAACAACGTGGAACATAATATGTACACGAATATATCCGCATATAACACATCGAGGGGCAATCCGCAGATTCACGCTATCACTATAGGCTGGATATGTAGCCTATTAGCGGTTGCCCTGACGCTCCTTTTCTCGTTTCCCACCCTCCACGCACAAACAGCAGAACTGGGCAGTATTCAAGGTACGGCTATCGATAGAAAGCAGGACACGCCTCTCAGCACACATCCCGTAACCCTCACTATCCATAAGGCGGATGCCACTGAGACCCAGGAAACAATGACAGATGAAAAGGGAAACTATCGTTTTGGAAATCTACCGCTCGATCCCCTTGTCCACTATACGGTTTCTACCGTTCATGAAGGGACTGACTACACTGAAAAGGACGTAGTTTTATCTTCGTGGGCTCCGAACATCGAAATTGACTTTGAGATCGGGGGGTTTACAGATGACAAAACGCAAATCCGTGTGCGGTCGCATAGTTTCGTCATTGCCCCGCCACCTCCCGACCACGCACCCGATGGTGCCGTCACAGTTATTGAAGCAGTTGGGATTGAGAACTTGAGCGACCTGCCTTTTAGAACAACGCACGGCACGCAAAGGGTCGGACTGCATTTAACCCTACCGAAAGGGACAGAGGGTTTCCAGCCACATCAGACAACGGAACTCATGTTGAATCCCGCTACCAATCAAGCCATTCGCGCCACACCATTGCCACCTGGAGAAACCCATTTAGGCTATACTTACATTTTTCACGTCCAAAAGGATAGATTGGATTTATCGCGCCGCTTGGATTTTGCCACGACGGAATTCCTGTTCTTTGTACCCGAAGGCATCAACTTTGCACCGCGTGCGAAGTTTTTCGGCGCACCAAGGCGCGAACAGATTCACAATAATGTTTATCTTATATATCAAAGCACTGCACCAGAAGCGTTTGCTGCTGGCACTACTGTTGATTTAGCGCTTAATGTAAACATGGGGACTGCCCGCGGCGGTGCCTTACCCGGGCAAACATCTTCTAACCTCGGGCAATTGATATTGATTGCTGTCGCAGCGGCATTGACCGGCGGATTCTTCGTCGCCGCGCTCTTTAAACTTCGCACAGCAAAAAATACTAACACGTCTGACACCGATGATAACACCGCAACACCCTCAGACGCAGGTTGGCTCCGTAAACTGAAGCCAGATGATTACGAGCATGTTCGCGTCGCAAGACTTGAATTTATTACGCATCTCGATGATAAATACGAGAAGCAGGAGATCTCGGAGCGCGTCTATAAACGATTGCGCCGGGAACAAACCGACCGCCTCACAACACTCCTCGAAGAACAACAAAGGAGAACCGATGCATAGCAAACACCACATCGCTGATCTGATCGTCATGTTGGGTCATATAGATGAAAACGTTCGAGATACCGCCAAAGCAGAATTGATTGCCATAGGCAAACCCGCGATTCCACAACTCATTGATGTCCTGACACAGGAATGTTGGCATATCTCTGGGTACGGTGCCGAGTTTTACACGCACATTGAGGAATCCGCGATTCCTGTTTATATGGAGCAGATGGCGAATCATGCTGCGGAGGTATTGGCAAAAATCGGTGAATCTACTGTCCCCGCACTCACAGCGGAACTCACCAGAGCCGAACGCGAGTTTTCCGAATGGTTTTATAAATACTTGCGACCCGAGCAGACTGACCGTCTTATCACAATGTTGGCGTATGTTAAAAAAGGTCAATAGATGGATAACGAACACGTCATAGCTGACTTGATTGATGAGCTGTCGGATATCGAGGACGATGTCCGAGAGGCTGCAGGGAAAGAATTGGTTGCTATCGGCGAACCCGCGATTCCCCAACTCATCGAGGCACTCTCAGAAAATTTGTGGGATGTTCCCGACCAAGCCGCTGACATTTTGGCAGAGATCGGGGCTCCCGCAGTACCGGCACTTATGGAAACGTTGGCGATCGCTGAACGGCATCACGCCCTCTGCATCAGCGATGCGTTAGGTAGAATTGGGGCTCCCGCTATCCCCGCTCTGAGCGAAGCCTTACAGGATTTAGATGAACAACTCCGCGAATATGCTATCCGTGCGTTGGGGAACATGGGGGCAGCAGCGATTGAGGCGATACCGGTTCTGATTGAAGCGCTAAGCGATCCAGAGGAAGAGGTTCGGACCTACAGTGCGTATGCAATCTCAAACCTTGAGGCGGCTGCCGCAGCGGCTGTCCCGGCGTTGATCAAGGCATTAGCGGACGATTCCGAACGGGTTCAACATCACGTAGCCTTTGCATTGGATAAAATTGGAACGCCCGAAGCGAAAAAAGCACTCATAGAACTCAGTCAGCTGTAGGGCAAGAATTTTATACACCCTAAAATAATTATGAGGTATATTTTCATGGGTATTCATGCTGGCAAAATTCGCTGAAAACCCGCTTTTAATAAACTGAATTCATGGAAATTAGTGTCTGATAAACGGTGTGGTAAATTCGCCAACGCTTAAAAAAACTTGAAAAAATGCATCAAATGTAGTATAATTAAAAAAAGAAAAACGTTTTATGTGTTCATGAATATTAAGAATAAAGGCGCGAATATCGCAATGTAACTAACAAACGAATCCATTTGCTTATTTGTCTACTATTCTGGTGTCATCAGGTTTATCGGACTGTGGCGTATCTTCGGTGAATTCGCTACACCAGAATGGAATACAAAAAGTTAGAAAGGGAGCCAAGATGGCAAAATACGATTTTGTAATCGCTGTAGGAGGGGCACCCGGGCAGGGAATAGACTCCGTCGGTCAAGTTTTGACACGGATCTGTGCTCGACACGGTTTGCATGTCTTTACCTATAGTGCCTACCAATCCCTCATCCGCGGTGGTCATACCTTCCTTACTGCCAGAATTAGTTCTGAACCGGTCGCCAACCAAGGCGACAAGCTTGATCTGGTTATTGCCTTAGACCGGAACAGCTTGGAGACACACCTTCCACATGTCGCTCCCGGTGGCACACTCATCTATAATAGCGATGATGTCAAGCAAGCACCAGAACGCGATGATATACAACTCGCACCTCTGTCCTATCAAGAACTGTCTAACAACACCGATAGAAAAAAGTTGATGCTAAACGTCTGTATGCTCGGTGCAGCTCTGAAACTTGTGGGCGGAGATTTAAAAGTGTTTGAGGATATGCTCACGATTCAATTCCTCAAACGCAAAGGGCAAGCGGTCGTTGATGCGAACATTGGTGTCGCACGCGCCGGCTACAATCACGCAGCTGAAAACTTCACAGCATTCGATGCCCAATTTGAGAAGCAGGAACCAGCCCTCGCCGTCGTTGATGGTAACTCAGCAATGGCAATGGGCGGGGCAGCCGCAGGCGTCAAATTTTACGCCGCCTATCCGATGAGCCCCTCAACCGGGGTCCTCCACTGGATGGCAAACAACGCTCGCGATCTCAGCATTATGGTACGCCAGTGCGAAGACGAAATTAGCGTTGTCAACATGGTTATTGGAGCAGCACACGCCGGGTGCCGCGCAATGTGCGCAACATCAGGCGGTGGATTCGCTCTCATGTCGGAAGCCATCGGTAGCGCAGGTATGATGGAAATTCCTATCGTCGTGATCAACGTCCAACGCGGCGGTCCCTCAACAGGTTTGCCGACAAAAACGGAACAGGGCGATCTGTGGCAGATCCTCGGGGCCAGCCAAGGCGATTTCCCGAAGGTTGTTGTCGCACCGACGAGCATTATGGACGGCTTTGATGTTATCCCTGAAGTCTTCAATCTCGCAGACAAATTCCAGTGTCCCGCCATGGTCCTCTCTGATCTCACCTTGTCCATGGGGTTCACGACGTTCGAGCCGGATTCCATCAATTGGCAACCCGAAATAGACCGCGGTTCACTCATTAATGGTGCCGAGCAGGCCGAAGGTAAATACCTCCGCTACGAAATTACCGACAGTGGCATCTCACCGCGAGCGATTCCCGGCACACCGGGACACGTTCACGTCGTCGCAACGGATGACCACGATGAAGATGGCACGCTGATTAGCGACGAATTCACGAACCCGCACAAACGCCGCGACATCATGGAGAAACGGCAACGGAAGATGGACGGTATCCTCGAACTCCTCCCGCCCCCAACGCTTGAAGGACCGGAAGATGCCGAAGTCACCCTGATTGGTTGGGGCTCCACACACAGTGTGATTGGCGAAGCCGCGCAACTCCTAACGGAAGCCGGCATTTCTACCAACCACATCCATTTCAAGTGGCTCTATCCGATGGACGAAGATGCGGTCAACGAAGTGCTTGCAAAATCGGCGCATTCAATTGTTGTAGAATGTAACTACACCGGTCAATTCGCACGATTCCTGCGCGGTGAAACAGGTTTTAAGGCTGACGGCCAAATCCGCAAGTACGACGGTGAGCCATTTATGCCACACCATATCGTTGACGGAGCCCGTGAGCTCTTAGCAGGTAAGACCGACTTCTACGTGCCGTACCAAGAAATTGTCGTCTAATAAAGGAGAATGAATCAGATGGCGAAACGAGAGCGATCTACTCGACGAGAAAGACCCGTTAAGGGCGCGCCTACAGCGAAAGATTTTCAAGGTGATGTGCGTCCGGATTGGTGCCCAGGCTGTGGTGATTATGGGGTCCTGAGTTCCCTACAAAGTGCTTATGCCAAACTCGGCAAAGGGAATCATGAACACCTCACCGTGAGCGGTATTGGATGCTCCTCTAACCTGCCAGGTTACATCGAAACGTATGGGATGCACACGCTCCATGGACGTTCTCTCGCTGTAGCTACCGGCGCAAAACTTGCAAATCACGAGATGAATGTGGTTGTTACCGGAGGCGATGGAGACGGATATGGGATCGGCGGAAACCATTTTGTTCACACGATGCGGAAAAATATTGATCTCCTCTATATCGTGATGAACAACCAGATTTATGGACTCACTATCGGCCAAGCTTCTCCAACCAGCATGCTCGGAATGGCAACCAAAAGCACTCCCTTCGGAAACATAGAAGCACCCCTTAACCCGATTGCTATGGCGATTGTCACAGGGGCGACCTATGTTGCCAGAGGATTTAGTGGGAACCCAAGACAGCTGACGGAATTGATGTATAACGGCATGCAACATAGGGGATTTGCGCTTATTGATGTGTTTAGCCCCTGTATCACCTTTAATAAGGATAACACGACTGCCTTTTTCAAACAGCGTGTCCTGGAACTCGAAGGTCACGATCCAAGCGATAAGACCGCAGCGCTTGAACAAGCCGTCAAGTGGGGAGACGAGATCCCGATCGGACTGTTCTATCAAGATACAAGCCGGCCCGCCTTGGATGAAATGGAACCCGTTTTGGAAAACGGGCCCATGGCACGTCAATCGCTTGGCGTTAGCCAAGAGCAGGGTGATGCGATTATTCGGCGGATGATGTAAAGACAAAAAAAAGACGGAAGGATGGAAGTGCCCCCGCAATCTTCCAACCTTCCAGTCTTCAACGATAACGGACGGAAAGATGGGAGATGGAAGAACTTCCACTTTTCCAGTCAGCATGGAATCATTGACATCATGCGCCTTCGTGCTTCCCAACTCACAAAGGATTTCGGACATCGCACGATTGTCAAAGATGCTACACTCTCCGTTCAGCCCGGAGAGGTGGTTACGATTTTCGGTCCCAACGGTGCCGGGAAGACAACGCTCATCAAAATTCTCGCAACTCTCCTGAAACCGACCTCTGGAAAACTTGAGATTGAAGGTGCGGATGCAATCGCAGAGTACTCGGATGTCCGTCGGGCAGTGGGGGTCGTTATTCATGAAAATCTTGCCTACCCTTCCTTCAGTCCCTATGAGAACCTCAAGTTTTTCGGACAGATGTACGGTGTTAAGCAGTTGGAACACCGGGCAACAACACTTCTTGCTGAAGTCGGGTTGCAGCGTTTTTTACATGAACCCCTTCGTATCTTCTCTCGCGGTATGACGCAGCGTTTCATGATCGCTAAAGCCCTTCTCCACGCTCCCTCAGTGTTGCTACTCGATGAACCCTTCTCTGGACTGGATGCTGCTGCCAGACAGTTTGTCCTTGATCGTATCGCACAAGAACGACAAAAAGGCACGGGCATCGTCATTACAACACACAACACGGAGTTGGGGTATCTGGCTGGCACACGGTTCCTTTTCATGATAAACGGGGAATTGGAAGATATTGCGGGGAAAAATGAAATCCAAGCAGAGACATTACTGCACATGTATGAGAAAAGGTTAACACACAACGCTCCGAAAGGACTGTAGAGCGTCTCTTTCAAACCGAGATAAATATGAAGGCATTCCGGCAAATTGGCGCGTTGATTCGTAAGGATCTTGGACTTCAATTCCGTTCAAAGGAGACGTTGGTATTAATCTTCGTTTTCAGCGTCCTGGTCGTCCTTATCTTCGCTTTTGCGTTCGGTCCGATTTTTCCTGAAAAGGTAGAGCGTGGAAAATTAACCGCCAGTGTCCTCTGGGCAGCGTTCGTTTTCGCAGGGATTATTAGTTTGAACCGTTCATTCACCTTAGAACGCTCGCACGGGGCAATAGACGGTATTCGGCTTACTGGTGTTGATGCAAGTAACCTCTACCTCTCCAAAGTCGTTAGCAACGTCGTATTTCTATTTCTGCTGGAAATTGTCATCACGCCTATCGCACTTCAATTCTTAGATCTGCTTGACGTAGTGACGGTGGGCATATTATTGAAACTCTTTGGCGTGCTGAGTGTCGGTACGCTCGGTTTTTGCGCTGTGGGTGTCCTGTTAGCGGGCATGTCTACAAGCGCAAATGGCGGTGAAAGTCTGCTTTCCGTCATTCTACTTCCGCTCGTGATTCCAATCATTATGGGCGGTGCAAAATCCACTGTTTCACTGCTGGTAACCGGTGGATTAGAGGGTGGATTCTGGCTGAAATTGATCGCCGCATATAGTTTAATCTTTTTAGCCGCTGCGTATCTACTCGCAGATGCCGTTATTGAAGAATAATGCCCTTCAGTCATTAAAGAAGGCAGTTATTAAAGAAGGAGAAAAACTTTGTCAGAAATTCTTGATATACACGCACGCGAGATATTGGACTCGCGTGGTAACCCGACAGTTGAAGTGGACGTTAATTTAGTGACAGGCGCATTCGGACGCGCCGCTGTCCCCTCTGGGGCATCTACAGGTGAACACGAAGCGGTCGAATTGCGCGATAACGATGCCAACCGCTATGTGGGGAAAGGCGTTCAAAAAGCCGTTGAAAATGTCAATACCGTCATCGCAGATGCCCTTGTAGGGGAAGATGTCTTCGCACAAAACGACATAGACACCGCTATGTGTGAACTTGACGGGACAGAGAATAAAAGCAAGCTGGGTGCGAACGCAATCTTAGGTGTTTCGTTGGCTGTCGCAAAAGCCGCCGCAGACGAAGTGGCGCAACCGCTTTATCGCTATATTGGTGGCACAAACGCGAAAGAACTCCCTTTACCGATGATGAACATATTAAATGGGGGGTCTCACGCCGATAACAACGTTGATATTCAGGAATTTATGATAATGCCCGCGGGCGCAAAGAGTTTCGCCGAAGCACTCCGCATGGGGGCTGAAATCTTTCACAGTCTTAAGGCAGTCTTACAAGCCCGAAATTGCAATACGGCTGTTGGGGATGAAGGCGGGTTTGCACCGGATCTCGGTTCTAATGAGGAAGCCATCGCCGTCATCATTGAAGCCATTGAGCGTGCCAATTACGCCCCCGGGAACGATGTGCTTCTGGCATTGGATGCCGCTTCCAGCGAATTCTATAATCGGGACACCGGGACCTACGAATTGAAAGCAGAGGCGCAACCCACGAAATCCCCAGCAGAGATGGTCGCTTTTTACACCGAACTCTGTGAGAAATACCCAATCGTCTCTATAGAGGACGGCATGGACGAAAACGACTGGGAAGGTTGGAAACAATTAACCGAGGCAATCGGTGATAAGGTCCAACTCGTCGGTGATGATCTTTTTGTTACCAATACCACCCGTTTGCAACAAGGTATTGATGGACAGATAGGCAACTCAATCCTGATTAAAGTGAATCAGATTGGGACCTTGACAGAAACGTTGGATGCCATTGAACTCGCGCGACGCTTCAATTACACGGCTGTCGTTTCACACCGGTCAGGGGAAACTGAGGATACAACTATCTCTGACTTAGTTGTTGCAACAAACGCCGGACAGATAAAAACCGGTTCGCTCTCCCGGACCGATCGGGTCTGTAAATATAATCAGCTCCTTCGGATTGAGGAAGAATTAGGAAAGAGTGCTGTTTTTGCCGGTAGGACGGTCTTCTATAATCTGGCGGATCTTCACTAAACGCTTGTATTGGCATGGGGCAGCCTTCGCGCTGTCCCGAAATATCTCTTTCAAAGGTATATCCATGCGTATTTTTCGCCCGATCTTATTCCTCATCGCGCTCGCTTTACTCCTGGTGAGTGTCAGGCAATTTATGAACGGGTATGGGGACTGGCAACAGGCGCAGCTTGCGGAAGAAGCCTACCGTGCTGAGCTACGGGAATTGGAAGCGGAACGCGATCAGCTTAAACAACGCGTCGAAATGCTACAAGACGACAGACTCACAAAGGAACGCCTCGCCAGAAAACGGCTTGGCTATATCAAGCCGGGTGAACTCAAATTTAAAGTTGTTAAACCCGAGGCGGTTCAATAATTTATAACGGGTTCGCAAAATTCGCTTAAATTTCCCTTGGCTTTTTTTCTCCGTTGTGCTATAATGACATGGAATTTCGCATGGCAGGCAACGGCACCTCTTGTGCCGATGGTGCCCGCCTATTATTCACAACATTCATAAGAAGGAGAACAGAGAATGGCAGGAATGATTCCGACAATTAGTTCCGGGGTTGCAGGACCACTCGGCGTGTTGCACCTCCCGCGATTCTGGTCGAAAGTGCTAATGGATGCCAAGGGGCAGCTCCATGAAGATTATCCAGCATGCGGCGCAGGTTTCGATCAAATGGTATTAGATGGACTCGGTCTGGACAAAGACGCTACATTGGCATATATCGGTGACAATTCCCCTACCTATCCACAGTTTGAAGCCTGGGTTTCGGAAAACGGAAGTTTTGACGATGCGGCAGTTGCTGAACTGAACGCTGCGATTTCAGGCTATAATCACGACGATGATACCCGTGGGAGTATCCTCGGTGCAAGCAGCATTGAAGATGATGGCTCCATCTTAGACGCGGTTAATCTCAATAATCTTGATGACTGGTATGAATTGCACGCCAGTTTAGGTTAGACCTTTAGAGCGTTTCGTGTGGGCGCGGCGAAAAGGCGCGCCTACATGAAGCACGCCTCCCTTTTCCTTCCTAATTACCTGTCTCTTCTGCCGTTAGTTTGATGACCTCTTAACAACAGTCCGACGATGAACAATTTCCACAATTGTCTGCTTCTGTTGTCAATTCTATTGCCTTACCCATTTCAGAGGATTTGAGTCCCGCAAGCAGAATCTCAGTGACATGCCGCGCCGTGTACGCGTTTGAGAGCGGCGGTTGCGTTCCCTCACGGATACACTCCGCAAAATGTGTGTGCATGCCGCTCGGTGCTGCATCGGAACAGTCGATCGCTTTAACATCAACAGGCGCGTGTTCACGTGTATAAGAGGTCGGTGTCCACTGACTGAGCGTCGCGCCCTCTGCGCCGGGCATCGTGAATTTGCCCGCCGTGCCGTGCACACTCGCTTCACCTGTGCGCGCGGGATCACACCAACTCGTCTCCGCAGTGACAATGCCCCCCGATTGCATCTCAAGCACGAGGGTCGCCACATCTTCTAAGGCTGTCGGTTTGTCGAAGGTAGAAACGAAGCCAGTCACCCGCTTGAACGTGCCGAGCATCGCAACGAGACCCGAAACGGCATAAACTCCCATGTCGAAAAGCGCACCGACGCTTGCCTGTTTCGCATCGAAGAACCACAGATCATCGCCAGATTCACCGAAGATATCACGAATCTCCGCATAGTAGATTTCGGGACCGCCATGACTGCTCCGCATCCGCGCACCCGATACCCGACCAATCGCATTCTCCGCAATCAATTGACGGATCTTATAGATAGCGGCGTTGAAATGTGGAAGACACATCACCGTTTTGCCACTCGCTTCGGTTGCCGCCACAAATTGATTCGCTTCATCCATATCCCCACAGAGCGGTTTTTGCATGAGCACATGTTTGCCGGCTTCCAACGCTTTGATACCCCATGAGACGTGTAGAGGATGTGGCGTCCCGACAAGTATCGCATCAAGCGTATCATCAGCGATGATTGCGTCGTAATCCTGGGTCCAGCGGGGTATATCGAATTCTTGACATTGATGTTTGAGACGGTGTTCGCGTCTGCCACCGATGACACTCACTTCGAAATCGTTGTCTTCTGCGAGATCCGGCAGATGCATCCGGCAGACAATACCGCCTGCCCCAATAACACCAAGTTTCAGTTTTTCCATGATCTTTCCTTAGTACAACATGAGTTAAATAAAAAGTGCTTGTAGTGCAAAACTAACAGTTTACGCTACAGTCCTTACTTTCGGATAATATACTTGTCGTCAAGACAGTTTAAGCAGGTTCCAGCACGACATTTCGAAAGGCAACAGGTCCATGGTCACCTTGCAACATTAACGGACCCGTAGCCGCTTCATCTTCAATCATTGTCCCGCGTGTACAACCCACCACTTCAACATCTTCGTGAATTACCTGTCCATTCCACACCACTTTGACGAAAGTCGCATTGGCAATCTTATTACCTTCAGCATCGAATTTTGGGGCGCGGAAGGTGATGTCATAAGTCTGCCACTCACCGGGTGGGTTACTCGCATTGACGCGCGGCGGCACGCCATCTACCGGTTGATTGTCGATCCAACGGCAATATACACCGCCGCAGCTTCCATAGCGAAGGTCCGTTTCACCCCAACTATCTAATATCTGGATCTCGTATCTCCCCATGAGATAGACACCGGAGTTAGAGCCTTGTGGCACTATAAATTCTATGTGAAGTTCACAATCCCCGTATTCAGCCTCGGTGTAGATATCGATAGTGCGTCCAGTGGCGCCGTTGTAAAAAATTCCTTCACCTGCTGTTGTTGTCAGCAGTTTGCTATCGTCAGGATTGAGGGCGACGCTACCAGCAGCATCCCATTCATGTTCTGGGGCACCACCGCGGGCAAGCCAGCCCTCCATATTTTTACCATTGAAAAGGTTAATTCCGCTTCCAGATTGAGACATCAAAGTCCCTCCTATAGTCCGATCTTCAGATCGATATTTCTCGCGAGTCCAGCAAAATCCCAACGCACCTGACCGAACCGCAAGGCATAATTAAAAATTGACATATTTCGCAAGGTTAAGGTATGATATTTAATCAAGATAAGGTATCGTTGACTTAGAGATGTTTCGTTTTAAAAAATATATCGGATATCCAAAATACGTATAGGATCACCGAAAACCACCGCGAAATGAAATTGAGCGGTGCCCAGGAGCAATAAATTAAAAAATGAAACAGGTTTTCTTATTTTTAGGGTTGTCCCTACTGATGGGAACGGTTGCCCTTTTCGCGCTTTGTGGCTATGACAATATTGCGACGCTTCACGCAGCACCTGTAGAGGCTGCTACACCTAACCCAACAACTCCATTTGCTGAAGGGTGTGTCAAGTGTCACGGCACTGAACCTGCCTATCAAGAATGGAAGCAAGCCGGGCATTCGCATGCGCTTGTCAATCTGATTGAGGGTCCCTATGAGCTCCAGACTTCGTGCCTCAGCTGCCACTCTTCTGGCTATGAAGTTTTCAGCGATCGGGTCTATCCAGGGCATACCTATAACATAGAGACAGCGGTAAATGCCGTTGCCTGCTCCTCATGCCATTCACACAACAGTAGATCGGAACACTTGTTGGTGAAACCCGCGAGGAAATTGTGTGTTGAGTGCCATAAAATGGATTGCGGTTGCGCAGGTGCCGGGATCGTCCATCAATCACAGTCGGAGATGTTCCTTGGACGCGAGGGGGCCGGTGTGAAACGGATGCCCTCACCACACGTGCGCGCAATGAAAAAACGATGCGTGCACTGCCACATGGCGAAAGAGGATCCAGAGACGGTCGCACAACACGGCGGCCACACATTCAAAGCGGATTTCTCGACATGTAGCACCGCGGGCTGTCACGACAGTGCCGACAACAGTATGGAGACGAAATTACCACAATATCGTGCTGAAATAGAGGCAAAGATGCAAGCCGTCAAAACGATGCTTGACGCTACACCTGACAAAACGTCGCAAGCCTATCTTGACGCAAAGTTGAACTACGACATGGTTAAAGGCGACAGTGGGTACGGGCTTCACAACATACCCTATGCAAATGCACTGCTCGACTACAGCCTTTCGCTCGAAAGTGAACTGGAATAGGGAGAGGGGGGCCGTCGCATTTCGCGATATAGGGTCGCTACCTAATCCTGTCCGTCAAGTAATGCCCGCAACGGTACATCTTGTTCCTGCGGTAGATAGTAACTGAGCGGATCACTGACGACCCCAATCAATTGCTTCTGAATTGGGTTACACTTAGCAACCAGTTCATCAGGCATGGCGATATAATCCATCGGTTTGACCCATCGGTAGGCATATCCCATAAAAATGGTTTTCCGCGGCATACCCGACCAGTTGTGTCCAATACCGTGCCATGTCCGTTGTTCAAAGAGGAAGGCATCACCGGCGTTGACATTCATAGAGATAGCACCGCGTGCCCGACCTGTATCTGGATCAAGTGGGGGTCTACCCGTCAATCGGTTACTCCCCGGCACCAGCACAGTCGCACCGGAGGCAGGGTCGGATTGGTCGCTGATGGCGTAAGCAATCTTGAGCATGATGCGCGGGTGGGGTTCCTGCATCTCAGCATGGGACGTGCCACCGTCGCGATGCAAGCCGATCCGGTTCTTCACCTCAGGCGGCGGTTCCTCTTTTGAGGGGAGGACAATCAGATGCGATGTTATCATCTGCACGTTCCAATTGAGAACCCCGTAGGCGAGCGGCACTGTTTTTTGCCAGTCAAGGAGTTGGAGAAATGCTTCGTGGTGCGTGATGCAGTTACGGAGGTTTAATTTGCCACCAGCCTCAAGTCTACCTGCGGCTTCCTCTTTCGCATAAACCTCATCAACGGCAGCATCAATGTCCGCGACGACATCAGGCGGTAGGGCGTTTTTAATCAGCAAATACCCATTGTTTTCAACAAATTCCCTATGCGCCGGTGTAAAGACTGCGGCTTGATTAAGATCTGTTATAGTATCCATAGCGTTTATCCTTTGGCGTGCTGAAGTAGCTTGGATTGTTAATCGAGATTCAAATCGTATTATGCATTATACAGGACACACCGAAAAAATTTCAAAGTAATTTTATGATCGGTAAAATACACGTGTTGAAAGCAAAAGTGTCCGACGGGATCCGCAACCAAGGACGCTGTTTAATCTCCATCCAAGCGCGAACAGGCGTGTCATAGACAGAAAGCATCACGTAATTTGAAAAGTGAATTGACCTCGGAACCTCACAGATTCAGAGAACCTCCCAAATATGGAGCATCATGGCGAGCGATTCTACTTGGTACAGTCCTTATTATTCCCAACATGTACTGGATTCTGGACTCTGCCGGTCAAGGGTATCCCACCACGATCTCCCTCTACTTTAACGTCATCTTCTGCATCTTTGTTATCATCGGTGTTAACCTCTTCTTAGTCCGGATAGCACCAAGGATCGCAATGCAACAAGGCGAATTGCTGACGATTTATGTCATGTTAGCGATCGCTTCCTCACTCGCAGGACACGATGTACTCCGCGTATTGATTCCGATGATCCCCTACGCATTCTGGTACGCCACACCAGAAAATGACTGGGTAGACCTGTTTCATCGGTATATTCCTGACTGGATGGCTGTCAAGGACAGATCTTTCTTAACAGAGTATTATCGCGGTGAAACAACCCTTTATCAATGGGAAACTGTTCAAGGATGGTTGACAACAACTTTTGTCTGGGGCGGCTTCCTCTGTGCAATGGTCTTCCTGATGGTGTGTATTAACAGTCTCGTTCGGAAACAGTGGACAGAGCACGAAAAACTGAGTTACCCCATCATCCAATTACCGCTTGAGTTGACAAGTGGCGGTAGAACGAACTTACTGACGAATAAAATGATGTGGCTCGGTTTCGGTATCGCCGGCGCAATTGACATCCTCAATGGACTCCACTACCTCTATCCGACTGTGCCGAGTTTGGGCGGCAGACTCTACGATCTACGTCCGTTCTTTACACAGAAACCCTGGAGTGCCATCGGATGGAGTCCGATAGCCGTGTTTCCGTTCGCGGTCGGCATCGCTTTCTTTATTCCGCTGGATTTGTCATTCTCCTGCTGGTTTTTCTACCTCTTCTGGAAGGCAGAGCGAGTCTTCGGGGATGCCTTAGGCGTCCGCGGCATGCCGAACTTCCCTTTCACCGATGAACAGTCTTTCGGGGCATATCTCGGCTTGTTCGTCATCGCGATTGTGGCGACGCGAAAACACCTCGCACAAGTCGGGCGCAAGTTGTTTAAAAACGATCCGCGTGTTGATGACGCAGCCGAACCGATGTCCTATCGTGTGATACTCTTAGGTCTCATCGCGAGTCTTGTCTTTATCGTCGGTTTCTGTAAAACCGCGGGGATGTCTATCTGGGTGATTCTCGTGTTTTTCGGCATCTATTACGCGATCTCTACAGCGGTGACCCGAATGCGTGCCGAACTCGGATCCCCTGTCCACGATTTGCACTTCATTGGACCTGATGAGATGATGCCTCGCATTTTCGGGACGCGCCTCCTCGGACCACACAACTTAACCATAATGGCGTACCTGTTCTTCTTCAATCGCGCCTATCGTGGACATCCGATGCCACACATCTTGGAAGGATTTAAATTAGCAGAACGCACCGGAATTTCCAACCGACGGTTGCTCATTGCAATGTGCATTGCGATTGTCGTCGGGACATTTGCCTCATTTTGGGCGTTCTATCATATCTCTTATGTTGAAGGGGCACGGGATTGGTTTGCCGGGAGACCTTTCAATCGACTCCAAAGTTGGCTCACCTCCCCGAGAGCACCCGATGTACCCGCAATCCTCGCAATGTGTATCGGTTTCCTTATTACCGGCTTCCTGATGGTGATGCGGATGCGACTCTTCTGGTGGCCCTTTCATCCCGCTGGATTCGCGATCTCCAGCAGTTGGTCAATGAACGTATTCTGGTTTTCGATTTTTGTGAGTTCCGTCCTCAAATGGATTATTCTTCGACACGGGGGTGTGAGTGCGCACCGGAAACTTATTCCACTCTTCCTCGGACTGATTTTAGGCGAATTCATCATCGGTAGTATCTGGAGCCTCATCGGAATTACGACAAATCAACCCATGTACCGGTTTTTATTTTAGAACGTGATTGTTTTTTTAATCGCTGGATTCTGACAGCGGTTGAATATAATGGATCTGCCTTGCGACTTCTGTAAAACCCATAGATGGATAGAAACTGGTGCCTATCGGGTTCTGCTCCAGAGTTTCAATCCGAGCGTAGAGCATTCCTTCTGCCCGCAAATACGCCAACGCTTTTTCAATGAGTTGCCTGCCGATACCACGGCGTTGAAACTGCGGTAGCACGGCGAGGTTCGGGATCCCGCCGATGCGAGTTGAGCGGTTAAGTCGAGTTGTGATGTAGCCAGCAATCTCCCCTTCAACCTCCGCCACAAACAGCCCGTCCGGGTTTGCTGCTGCATCGTCATCAATGTGCGACATTTTGCGTTCTTCCCAAGCCATATCGCCGATACGCCCAAACCGGTCTTCAATATTTTTGTCTATGGACACCTTCGCAAAACAGATAGCCGTGATCTGTCGAAGTGTTTGCAGGTCACTCTGCTTATATTTTCGGATCATTTTTCTTCCTTTTTGTAGACGCGTTGTAAAATACGGTGGAGGTTCTCAAGTCTCAATCCTTCCTATAAAGATATGTTATACCGTGTGGAGAAAAAATACAAATTGTGTCTAAGATTAAATTGTGCCGAGATTCAGAAGACCGGTCTTGAAAAATATGCGGCGGTCTGCTATAATTGCGAATAGAATATTCTCAGGAGGAACATTGCGTGATTCGTGAAGCGATTCAACAGGTTATAGCAGGGAACGCTTTAACCGAAGCAGAAATGATGGATACCATGAACGAGATCATGGAAGGTAAGACAACAGATGCCCAGATTGCCTGTTTTCTTACCGCACTGCGGCTTAAAGGCGAAACAGTAGAGGAAATGACGGGGGCAACGCGTGCCATGCGCGCTAAGTCTACCCCTGTTCCCACACTGCATACACCTGACTTGCAAGCGACACCCAAAGTCCCACGACTTGTCGATACGTGTAGCACAGGGGGGACAGGTTTGAACCATTTCAACATCTCGACAACTTCCGCTATTGTTACCGCTGGAGCAGGCGTCCCAGTCGCAAAGCATGGCAATCGCGGCGTGACGCGACAGAGTGGGAGCGCGAACGTACTGATGGCATTAGGCGTGAACATTGAAATTGGTCCCGAACACGTCGGACGGTGCGTTGATGAGGTCGGCATCGGTTTTCTATTCGCACCAACACTCCACGGCGCCATGAAATACGCCATCGGACCCCGACGAGAGATCGGGATTCGGACGATTTTCAATGCCATAGCACCACTGACCAATCCGGCAGGACCGCAGGCACAAGTCATCGGGGTCTATGCCCCAGAACTCACTGAGGCGCATGCGAATGCCTTGAATAACCTCGGATGCCAGCACGCCTTCATCGTGCGCGGGGATGACGGTTTGGACGACATCACAACCACAACAACCACGCGCGTTTCCGAACTCCGAAACGGCACTGTGGAAACCTATACCCTTGATCCCACGACATTCGGAATTCCGAGAGCCGAACCTGAAGCACTTCTTGGGGGCGCGCCAGAGGAGAACGCCGAAATTGTGGTCAATCTCCTGAAGGGTGAAAAGGGACCCAAACGCGATATTGTTGTGCTGAACGCTGGCGCAGCGATTACCGCAAGCGGGAAAGTAGATAGTCTCGATGCGGGTATCCAACTTGCCTCAGAATCCATTGATTCGGGCGCAGCGCTCGCGAAATTAGAAGGACTCAAAGCCGTCTCAAATAATTTTTAGTTATTCAAAAAAGGCAAAATTAAAAAATTGATACTTGATACTATCATTGCCCATAAACAGAAGGAGCTCACAGCGGAACGGAAACGGGTGCCGATTGCTAAATTGGAAACGCAGGTAGCGAATCTTCCACCAACGCGGGATTTTGGTGCAGCTTGCAAACCAAAACTTGCTGTCAAAAGTCGCAGTGCCATTGCAGGTAGTGGAACCGTTAAACTTATCGCCGAGGTGAAGAAAAAATCACCCAGCAAAGGCATTATCCGCGAAGATTTCGATCCGGTATCAATCGCCAAAACCTACGTCGAAAACGGTGCTGCTGCGATTTCTGTGTTAACAGACAAGCATTTTTTCGCAGGCGAACTCGACTATCTGCGCGCAATTCGGGACACTGTTGATGTGCCCCTCCTCCGAAAAGATTTCACAATTGACCCGTATCACATCTACCAAGCCCGCGTCGCCGGAGCGGATGCCATTTTACTGATTGTTGCAGCGTTGACAGCAGCAGAGTTGCGGACGTTCATGGATATTGCAGCCTCGTTATCGCTGGCGTGTTTGGTGGAGGTGCATACACAAGAGGAATTGGCTATCGCGTTAGACGTGGATGCCCAGATAATCGGTATCAACAACCGTGATTTACGCACATTTCACACCGACATCGCCACAACGTTCCGTTTACGCGAAGCCATCCCAGCGGATAAGGTCGTGGTGAGTGAAAGCGGTATCTATTCACGTGAAGACGTGATGCGGTTACAAGAAGCCGGTGTGCAGGCGATGCTTGTCGGTGAGTCATTGATGCGGAGCCTCGACATTGGCGAACAGGTCCGGCATCTTTTGGACTATTAACGTAGCAGTCAGTTTTCTGGGTCCTGTTGATTGACAATGGCGATTCTGTCCAAGATGGTCCACTGGTATCACAGGGAGGTAACAGTAATTCCGTGTCGTTTCAAGAGGGCGGTGGTTACGCCGTCGCCAGGCGTGAGGGTTCCAGAAAACGTGCCGTCGTAGATGTCGCCACAACCACAGGATGGACTCCTCGCTTTCAGAACCACGTGTGTCGCTTTGTTTGATTGCGCAACCCGCAAAGCGTGGTGAGCACCTTTCAAATAGGCTTCCGTTACGTCCGTCCTGTCAGCCGTCATAACCTTTGCCCTGCCATCCAAGACATCACCGCCATCACCGCCGACAATCTCTGCAGGCGGACGCGGCGTTGGCAACCCACCGGATTCTTCTGGACAAACAGGGATAAGCGTATACTTCTCCCCGTGTTTTATCGCTGTTTCATTTCGGCTGTCACCGCCATCGTATCGGCAGCGGACACCAAGAAGACAAGCACTAAGTACGATTTTCATCTTCCCGTAAAACCTCAAACGCGTTCATAATTAAATCCGTCTTACCCGCCTTCAGCTGCAGGTAGTGCTTTTCCAAGTGGCAGAGAATATCGCATAATAGCGAGGCACGACAGATTTCAAAGTTGCGATTTTCCGAGAACGGATGCGCCATACGCACCGAGGTTGCGGTTCCACGCAATTTAGGCGGAAAATCCTCCAAAGCGTTATTGACATTCACACCGAAACCCAAAACAAAAAAAGGGTGACCTTCCGCGTCGTATGCGAGTTCTGTGAGGACACCCGCAACCTTCTTCTTTTCGATCCGCACATCGTTAGGCACCTTAATCCGAGCGTCAAGCCTATGTGTTGTGCGAATTGTCGCTGCTATTGCCATCGCACCGATGAGATTCGGGAGTGTAACCTGATCGCGAAGGAGCCGATGTTTAAGGACGACGGACACAAGGAGACCTTTTCCCGACGGTGCCTCCCAGTGCCTACCGTATCTACCGCGCCCAGCGGTCTGGTGCTCCGCAATGATGAGCGTCCCTTCTGCGGCACCGATCTTGCCGCGCGCAAGCGCGAGGTCGTTGGTAGAAGCGACCTGCGGATAGTGCTCAATCTGGCAACCAATAAGCGTCGTCTGAAGTGTTGTCCGCAGCACCTTAACATTCATAAAATTACTGGCTCAGATGCCGCTCCGCTTCAATCCGCCACTGTTCGGGTGGATTCAGTTCAAGGAAACGCTGCCATTGCATTCTCGCCTCTTCACGTTTCTCTCTATATTCATACATTAACGCAAGGTTGTAATTCGCAGTCAAGTTACTCGGTTCCAGTTGTATCACCTGTTCAAACTGCTCTGTTGCTGCGCCGAGTAGGTCCATACTGAAAAGGTTATTGGCATAGTTGAGGAGCGTCGGCACATGTGTATCGTCCAAAGCGAGTGCCTTTTCCAGCGTCTCTTTCGCAGCGTTGTAATCCAAGGCATGTGCATAATAAAGATCGCCAAGGCGTTGATACGTTTTGATGGCAATCTCGTCGTCTACTTCGGCAGGTTCTTGGATAAGTGCAGCCTCCGCCTCATAATGTTGAATCGCCGCTTTCCACGCCTGCTCCCATTCCGCAATCTGTCCGAGGTGCGCGTGGATACCTCTGTATTCTGGCGCGTGAGAGAGCATATTTTCAAAAACCTCTTGAGCGAGACGGTGTCGATCAATTTCGAGATAAAGGACCCCGAGTTGGTAGCTCGCCTCACGGTTTTTGGGTTGGGATTCGGTCACCTGCTTGAAATCCTCTAAAATTTGGCTATAGCGATACAGCGTTTTACCAATACGTCTGTAGCGGAGCGTGAGCATCCCGCGGTAGAAATACGCATCTACGTAGTCTGAATTCAGAGCGATGGTTGCGGTATATTCCTTGACAGCCATTTCAGCATGTTTATGATAGGCATCTCCGAGGGTCTCGGCGTGCTGGTCGAGCAGACGGGCGTAGCTATAGTGCCAGTCAAACTTCTTAGGATTGTATTGGTTCGCCAGTCCATAGTACCGAATCGCGCGCTCACGTTCGTCGCGCTTCTCGAAGATGACGGCAAGAAGGTGATGGAGTTCCGGGTGATTCGGTTCAATTTCTAACGCCGGTGGATAGACCCGAATGATATTCGCTTCATCATTGCGCTCGCGATAGATGGCACCGAGTTGGAAAAAAGGTGTAACTTCTGTTACTTCAAAAAAAGGGCTTTCAATCGATGCCGTGTCAAGTCCAATCGTTTTCTCATAATGTACGATGGCGTTGTCTATGTCGCCTTTTTGTTCAAACAAGACTGCCGCGTGGTAATGTGCCGAGACATCCTCAGGATTGAGCCGGACAGTTGCAAGAAACGCCGTCAACGCAGCGTCCGACTGCTCCAGTGTCAGGTAGGACAGTGCCATTAGATAATGCGCCTCGATCGTATCCGGAGCAATCTCGATAATCTTCTCTAAAGTCTCGATTGCCTGTTGATGTGATTCCCGGTTTCGATAGATGTGAACCATCTTGAAAAGCACATCTGTTCGCTGTGAATCTAACGCCAGAGTGCGTTGATAAAGGGTGAGGGCGTTGTCTGTATCGCCATTCGCCTCATAACTCTGTCCCAGTAGGTAGGCACCACTAACGTCTTCCGGAAACAATAGCAGGTGCGTATTCAAAGATTCAATAGCCTCTTGATAGCGCCTCTCATCGAAAGCGCCTTGTCCTTGCTCAATAAATTTATTCGCTAATTCCGGATTTAACGCCAATGCGCGTTTAAAATACGCAACAGAAGTCTCTACATCCCCCTGTTGGTGATACAGTTCACCGAGTTTCAAGTAAACATCGTTGAAATCGCCTAAGAGGAGTTCCGTTTGCATAAGACTGGGATCGACTTCTATAATCTCGATAGTCTTTTCGTAAGATGCGATGGCTGCCTGGAGGTTACCAGCATCGGCTTCGACCATACCTGTATAAAAATGGGAGCGTGGATCTTCAGGAAGGACTAACATCGCTTTCTCAAGGATCGGCATCGCTGCATCTGCGGTCATCAACCCTGCGAAGTAAGATTCAAGCGGTGCATAGAAGGTATCCTTAAGGCTCGGTGTGAGGGATAATGCGTGTTGGTAGTGTTGCACCGCTGCCGGGGTATCCCCGCTCGCATAGAGGCGTTCTCCAAGCGCGAAAAGTGCGTGCGCGTGCCTCGGCTCAGCCTCAATTGTGCGTTGATATAGCCGAATTGCGCCGTCCGTATTGCCTTTCTCATCGAAGATAACCGCCAGCTCGTAAAGGACCTCTGCGGAGTAGTCCTGATGTTCCGATCCTTTCGCATATTCTTTTAACGCCTCATCAAAGAATCCCTCAGTCGCAAGGACTTGTCCAAGTTTGAAGTAGGCAGGTGCGAACCTTTTATTTTTCTGGGTAAGATTCTCAAAGGTCTCGCGGGCCCGGTCTATCTCACCCTGTCCGAAATAAACCAAACCGATGCCGTATTGTGGATATTCCCACTTTCTGTTTACCTTGCGTGCGGCATCAAAGGCTTGCAGGGCTTCTATGTAATTCTGCTGCTTTAAGTGGATTTCACCCATCCGATAGTGAACCGGATAGTAGTTAGGGTTTAAACGGATACACACCTCAAATTCAGCGAGTGCCAATTCGTCTTTACCCTGTTCCTGATAGATACCGCCGAGGTTGAAGCGCGCCCAAAATAGATTTGGATCGATCTCAACGGCATATTGTAAGTGGTTAATGGCAGTCTCCGACACTTCACCGGTTTTCGATGCTTGAAGGGCATGTATATAACCCAAGCCGTAATAGAACGCCGCCTTAATTATGGGCGTGGCGGGTTGTTGTGCCTGACGGTTGTTCTCCCTGGCGGTGTAAAGTGTGAGGAGTTCAGAAAGACGTCCCTGCTTTTGCCATTTAAGGATGAGTTCACGATGTTTTTCCGCGGGTTTATTCTTTTCTTGCAAGACCTTTGCGAAGTCTTTTCTCATGTTCGATTCCCACTTCTCCGCGGCAAGGACTTGTATTGCGGTTGTATTGATCCATAAACATACAATTAAAGCTATAAATATTGCGGGCTGTTTCACTATTTTTTTCATTTTTCTAATTTTCCTTATGGTGATACTACCCAACGCCTAAAGGCGTGGGCTTCGGTTTCATCGCGACTGCGATTTTCGCTCAAGCGTCCACCGTCTTACTGTCGCTCCACCTGCGGGTTCTTATTCCGAATCAGATCGGTTTTATCTGGTTTAGGTCCAGGGTACCCCAACCCGCAATATGTTTCGCGCAGCGTTGATGTCTCGGTCGTGGGATGAACCACAGTCAGGGCATGTCCACTGTCTATCTGAAAGTGTTAAGCTTTTGTTGTGATAGCCACAATCTGAGCAAGGTTTTGTTGTCGCTTCCCAACGGCCTGCTTTCAGCAATGTTTTACCGTATTTGGCACACATCCAACGAAGGATCAATGAGAACTCACCAAAAGCAACGTCAGACACTTTACGACCCCACAGGCGTTTCATACCTTCAAGATTTAGGTTTTCAATGGCAAGGGTATCATAGCGTCTCACAAGACGGAGTGCTAACTTGAAGAACCAATCCCGCCTTCTATTGGCTATATCCTTATTGACGCGGGCAAGGTGTCGCTTCGCACGATACCACGCGTTTGAACCTTTTTTCTTACCCGAGAGTGCTTTATTTGCCGAACGTATCTCGTTGAGACTTTGCTTATAGAACTCTGGAGACCCTATCTTGATACCATCTGAAAGTGTGAGGAATGTTTTCATACCAAAGTCTGCTCCTGCCTCATTACCGGTCAGTGAGAGTTTTTTGGTAGGTTCTGGATTCTCACACGTCAGATACAAATAGTATTCGCCTACATTATCGCGTTTGATTGTCACTGTCTTGAGAGTCCCAGTCCATTCACGGTGTTTCCAAAAGGTGAACCACTTCTTCAGGCACTTAATATGAATGCGATTGTCTTCAATCTCATAACCGGCTTGGGTGAACGTCAGTGAGTTATATCGGTGTTTCGGTTTTATCTTTGGCTTGCCGACTTTGCGCGGAGATAGTCCTTTCGCCTTCTCGTCAAGGTAGTCAAAAAACTTGTCATATCCAAGATGGATACGCTTGGCGACTTGTTGGATAACCTGACTCGGCAGTTGATTCCAATGCGGTTTTGTCCGCTTTTTCAACTTCGTAATATGCGAGCAGATACGCCCAAAGGACGCATATTTACCATAGATACGATAATAGCGTCGCTGCAATAAAAGCAAGTGGACATGCACGCCATGCAAGTCGTCAAGGAGATTGCCAAGTGTGATGATATTCGACTGATGATAAAACTCATATTTTTCAGTTTTCATGGTAGATCAAGTATCAAGTCTTTAACCCCGTTGAAGTGGGTGGGACCGACACGTAACCTTGCGATTACGCTTCAACTGTCGGTCCAACTTGATACACTTATTATACCACTTTCTTACAAAAAATGTCAAGGAAAAAATGAACGCTTTGGTCTTTTCCAAGAGGGCGGGCATTCATCCCAAAGCTAAGCATTGGGCTTTCTCCCCGTTTTCTTCGGTAAATTAGATAACTCACAAAAATCATGGATCATTACTTTTTCGCGCGTGGGCATAGAAGGTGTCGCACCAACCACAGTCACTGCCGCTGCCCCCGCTGCATTCGCAAACGCAACAGCTGCCCGTAAAGTCTCGCCGCTTGCCAGTGTGGTCGCGAGTGCCCCACAGAACGCATCCCCTGCACCCGTTGTATCCACAGCATCGACAGTCACTGCCGAAACGTATGCAGATTCGGTGGCTGTCAACATCAATGCGCCTTGTGCACCAAGCGTTAGGACAACAGCAGTGCTTGGAGCATCCACCATACGCCCGCGTAATACTTCTGCTGCGCGGCGCGCGTCTTCGTGAGTGTCAATTTTTACCCCCGACAACAACTCCGTTTCGGATTCGTTCGGGATAAGAATATCAACAGACGCTAACAGGCTATCCGGCAACGGTTGCGCAGGTGCAGGATTTAATATCACAGTCGTCCCGTGTGCCTTAGCGATGGCTGCGGCGTGCGCCGATGCTGCCACGGGTGTTTCTAATTGTAGCAGTAAAACATTGGCGTTTGCGATCTCGTCGGCAGCAGCGTCTATATCTGCTGTTGTGAGTGCCATATTCGCGCGCGGCACTACGATGATGCTGTTGTCGCCATCGGGTTCAATGACGATCGTTGCCACACCCGTCCCGACCTCCTCGCGTTTTGTGACAAACCTGTTATTAATCCGTTCGTTCTCCGTTGCTGCGAGTAACATATCTCCGAAGAGATCGGCACCCACACTTCCGATCAGTGTGGCCTCAGCACCTAACCGTGCCGCAGCAGTTGCCTGATTAAATCCCTTTCCACCCGTGAAAATATCAAAAGCATCGCCGATAAGCGTTTCACCCTTATCGGGTCGCCTCGTTGCTCGGCATACCAGATCGACGTTCAGACTGCCAACAACGGTAACTTTTGGGCTTGCGGGCGGTGTTGTTTGGTTTACCACGGTTCATTCCTATCTTTCTAACGATTTTTGACAATTATAGTTGACATATATTGCCACTGTCAAGGTTTTTACAGAACAAGTTTTGGCTTGCCAGCGACACCTAAAAGTGCTATGATGCACATCATCAGAGAGATGATAAATCCTACGAACCGAGAGCAAGGGGAGTGCCGGAGACTTTCATGAATTCCAAATTGAAATATGCCAGCGGCTTTTTAATATTTTTCGGCATTAGCCTGGCACTGAAGTGGCGAGCAGAACAGGTGAGCGATGCGGAAACCCTCGTGTGGTTCAGCATAATTCCACCGTTACTTGCCGTTACATTAGCGATTCTGACAACGCGACTGCTCCCAAGTCTCGGCATAGCGGTAGGTGTGGGGATCGTCCTCTCGTGGTATCAACAGGGTGCCACCCCCATCGGTTTTTTGACGGAGATTGTTTGGTTTGTGCGTGCCGTGAGCATCGGAAATGAGGGTGTAGACCTCTTCAATTTCTGGGTCGTTCTGTTTGTATGCCTCATCATGGCGACGATCTCTGTTGTGGTCGCCTCCGGTGGTATTGGTGGCGTTGTTGTGTGGCTTTCTCAGTTCGCAAAAGGACCCCGTTCGGCCCAATTTATCACCGGGTTGATGGGGATCGTCATCTTCATCGGGGATTATTCCAACGCCATGCTTGTCGGTCCCACGATGCGTCCACTCACCGATCATCACCGCGTCAGTCGTGAAAAATTGGCGTTTCTTGTGGATTCCACGAGTGCCCCAATCGCAGGTCTCGCGTTCGTCAGCACGTGGATCGGCTATGAAGTCGGGCTCTTTGAGGATATCGCGAAGACCATCGGGCTGGAACGTGATGGGTATTCAATGTTCTTTGACGCACTCGGTTTCCGGTTCTACTGTATCCTGATGATTATTTTCGTTATTGTCAATGCGATCAGTGGCAGGGATTACGGCGCCATGCACAAGGCGGAAAGACGTGCTCGAGAGACAGGGAACATCGCCGCTCCAGATGCGAAAGCACTTGGACATACTTCAGCTTTCACGAGTCTACCCAATGCTGTGACACAACCTTTTTCGGCAGTTTTACCGCTCCTAACGCTTTTCGGATTGCTGTTAGGAGGTTTCTGGATAGATGGCAAAGGGACGGGATCCATTTTTTCGTTGGCTGCATGGCGAGACGCACTTTCAAATGCAGACAACGTCAAGATTCTCGCCTGTGCGGCAGCGAGCGGCTTTATTGTTTCAATTGGCTGTGCACGCTGGCTCTCAAAACTACGATTCGCAGAGATTGCGCCGGTTGTTTGGAGCGGTGTGAAAAGCAGCCTAACCCCGTTGAGTATCTTGCTCTTGGCGTGGGGGTTAAAAGCGAGTTGCGATAGACTCATGACAGGGCAATTCCTCGCAACCATGCTCAGCGATATTGTGTCGCCGCTCTGGTTTCCAGTCCTCGTCTTTATATGTGCATCCGTTACCTCTTTTGCGACCGGGACAAGTTGGGGCACGATGGCGATCCTGATTCCCACTGCAATTCCAGTGGCGTTCTCGCTCGATAATGGGAGTTACGGACTCACAACAATCATCTGTCTCGGGGCAGTATTGGACGGTGCCATCTTCGGAGACCACTGCTCGCCGCTTTCGGATACAACGATCCTCAGTTCCATCGCCAGTAGTTGTGACCCGATTCACCATGTCAGGACGCAATTGCCATATAGTCTCACTGTGGCAAGCATCGCGCTGTTTTGCGGCTATCTTCCTGCTGCGCTCGGTATTTCCTCAGTGCTCGGAATTCTCGGTGGCACGGGTCTAATTATCTTGCTATTTTTTGCTGTAGCTCGCAAGTCAAAACTTGCTATATAAAGGAAAAATCAAATGAAAGTTGAACTTGAGGGAAAGGTCGCAATTGTTACGGGGGGCGCGAATGGCATTGGTCGTGCTACCGTAGACGCACTGGTTGCCAATGGCGCACAAGTGGCAATCGTTGATATCGATACGCAAGCGGGCATGAAAACCGTTGAAGAGGTTAAAGAAAGTGGTGGAACCTGTCTGTTTGTAGAAGGCAACGTCTCAGACGCAACACAAATGGCGGATATTGCTGCTCGGATTGCAGCGCATTTCGGCAAAATTGAGATTTTGATAAACAATGCCGGAATTAACACGAGAAGTGATAGGGTGCCGATTCATCAGTACACCTTAGAGGACTGGCAACGAATCTTGGAAATAGACCTCACGGGTGTTTTTGCGACGAGTCGTGCCGTCATTCCATATATCTTGGAGACGCACAGCAGGTCTGGTTCCGAAAACGCAACTGGACGTATCGTCAACATCAGTTCTATTGCTGGATTGGTGCCGCTCCGCTTGCAGAGTGCTTACGTTGCCGCGAAGGCAGGTGTGGCGAATCTAACGCGTTCAATGGCGTTGGAACTCGGACCGGAAGGGATCCTCGTGAATGCTGTTGCCCCCGGTTCTACTTTGACGCGTGGCACGAAGGCACTCTTTTACGGAGACGATGGGGCGTACACAGAAAACGCCGCCAGCCTGCTGTCGCATATTCCGATTGGCAGACCCGGGCAAACCACTGAAATCGCAGCAGCCGTGCTCTTCCTCGTCTCGCCGGATGCAAGCTATATCAATGGGACTGTCCTCCCAGTGGACGGTGGTTGGATCGCCGGCTATACGCGAGACTGGTAAGTAAACAACCATAGTTGTGGCACATGAAATGTGCCGACGACTCTAATAAAGGAGAAAAAATGGCAAAAATTACGATGTTTAAAGGGTATCAAGGGGAACCTCCGATTCCGAAACCCGCACATCAGGTGCAAGCGAATGTTGTCACCGTTCAGGACGGGGTGCCTGTAAAGTATTCCGGCTGCGATGGGATCGGTGTCCGGGTCGTGCATCCTGCCAATCCGAACGCACCCGCACAAAACTTGGGATTAGTCGTGTTTTTTGTGCCACCGCACGTCATTCTGGAACCCGGAAGCCACCATACCGAGGAATGCTACGTGATTCTAAAAGGAAAAGGTGTGATGACGCTCGCTGATGAAAAGGTCCCCGTTGAAGCAGGAACATTCATTCATCTCCCACCTTGGTGTGAGCACGGCATCGAAAATACAGGCGATGAATCTATGGAGGTCTTGATATGTACATCCCCACCGAACCCATAAATTGAGATGATTGGGGATGAAATTCGCTAATTCCACGTATATTCACATTTTTCGGCAGGTTTTTGCATTTTAATTTAACCCTTTTCCTATATTTTACGTTAAATAAAGTATCTTAACTGTTTAATATAGGCTGCTAAAACACGCCTTTAATTATTCTGTGGGGGTTAATTTATGCGCGGGATAATCCCGAAGTCGTCCAATGTGAGGAAGGAATTTCTACGGAAACGTCCTTCCAACGGACAACCTGCACCTGATGAACAAGCCAACGAAGAGTTAACAACGATGGAAGAGATGCCCGAGGAAGTAGAAGATCGGGCACACGCATTACTCGCAAACGGAGAAGAAATCAAAGTCGCTGTCTCAACCGATCTCCGGTTCGATGGCAACTACGGCAAAGATTGGGTAATTGCTACGAATAAACGACTCATCGCCTTTAACCAGAACGGTGCACCGGAACATCAACTTCGTGAGATTCCACTGGCATCCGTTGAGGCTGTTGAGATCGTCGAGATGTATGGTAACAATATCCTCAAAATCAGAACATCCGAGGATGCCGCGGAAGTTGCACGCTATTCACGTCGGGTCTCACCAAAGTTTGAGTTGGCAACGCCTGAATTAGAGACATTGGTTCAGGAAGCGAATCCGGATGTCGAACATGAAAAGCAGCACCGTCCTCAGGGTTGGGGAAAAAATAAAAACAAATGCGAATCATGCGGACAGCCGCTGCCACGTTGGTCTGGTGTTTGTGTTCATTGCGTTGAAAAGCGAAAACTCATCTTCCGGCTCATTCGATATTCGTCCCCGTTTTGGCATGTTGCCGTGCCTGCGCTTGCGATGATGATGGTCATCCGATTCATTTCGCTCCTACCAACTGTTTTGAGCCAGGAGATGGTCGATAACATTCTTGTCCCAGCTGGCGCAGCTGTAAGCGGTGCCGCGTTAACCGAGACGGGGGAGCCTGTCTCGCCGCCGACGTGGGGACGCCTGAGTGGCATCGTTGACGCGGTTTCTGGCTGGTTAACGCTACCGGTGGCTGGCAGTTGGGGACACCTGCTCGCTATTATCTTTTTAATGGTGGGGTTCCGCGTTATCACACTGGGGGCATCCGCTATCCGCGGGTATATGATGGCGTGGGTCGGACAAAATATCACGCGCCGGCTCCGGAACGAAACTTATGAACATCTCAACGCGCTCTCGTTAGACTTTTACAATCAGCGCGATACCGGAAACCTGATGTCGAGAATCACGCAGGATGTCGGGAGGCTTCGAGATTTCATCGCAAACGGACTGCAAGACCTGATTGGGGATTCGTTTACGCTCATCAGCATCTGTATTATTATGTTTCTCACCAATTGGAAACTCGCTGCATGGACGTTAATTCCAGTGCCCTGTCTTATTTTCTTCACCATCTTCTTTGGGAAGAAAATGAGCAAAGTCTTCTCCGTGCTATGGAAGCGGTATGCCGATATTAGCACGATATTAGCCAGTACGATTCCTGGTGTCCGCGTCGTCAAAGCCTTCGCACGTGAACGGTATGAGGTAAGCCGATTCAACGAAAAAACATATCAGGTGTTCAATGGAGAAATGAATGCTGCGAAATTGTGGACGTTGTACCGTCCAATCATGGAATTCATCATTTTCTCCGGCTCTATCCTAATATGGCTAATCGGCGGTTCGCAGATTTTCGAGGGGTCGCTAAGTCTGGGCCAACTCGTAATGTTCCAAGGACTCATGGGACAGTTCATTAGACCCGTTTTCACACTTTGCCAGATGAATGAACGGTTCATCCGAGCCGCAACTTCCGCTGATCGCGTGTTTGAAATTATAGATACCCCCCCAAGTGTCGCCGATAGAGAAGACGCCGTTGCGCTTGAAAACATTAAAGGCGATGTTGAGTTCAAGGATGTCTATTTCTCTTACGATGCAGAAAAAAATGCTATCAATGGGGTCAGTTTCCACGCTGAAGCAGGTGAAATGATTGGGCTTGTCGGACATAGCGGGGCAGGGAAAAGCACGGTTATTAACCTGATTACCCGGTTCTACGATCCAAATGAAGGTTCAATAGAGATTGATGGACACGATACCCGCGATATTAAACTGAAGGCACTCCGGCAACAGGTAGGTGTCGTGCTGCAAGATCCATTCCTGTTCCAAGGGACAATCGCCGAAAATATTGGGTATTCAAAACCGGGGGCCTCTCGGCATGAGATTATCGCCGCAGCGAAAGCCGCAAACGCCCATGAATTCATCATCAAATTCCCCGATGGTTACGATACAATGGTCGGGGAACGGGGGGCTCGTGTCTCCGGCGGGGAACGGCAACGAATCTCTATCGCTCGCGCAATCCTGAAAAATCCGAGAATTCTCATCTTAGACGAAGCGACATCCTCTGTGGATACAGAGACGGAGTCGAATATTCAAGAAGCATTGGAACGGCTTGTCCGCGGGCGGACGGTATTCGCTATTGCACACCGACTCTCTACCCTCAAATATGCTGACCGACTCGTTGTGCTGAAAGACGGAAAAGTCGATGAAATCGGCACACATGAGGAGCTTCTTGCTAAAGATGGGACGTATGCAGGGTTGTGTGAGAAGCAGACAGAATTGTCAAAAATTCGTGCCTTATAGGTAACCATATTGTTCTAGTGCGCGCCTTGAAAGCACGCACCAGAACCTCTGTCTTGATACGGAAGAAGGAGAAGTTACATAATGCAGGACGCCGTGAAGATTACCGATGAGGTGCAATTCCTTGATGCCTCCAAAGTCAAAATTGCGCGAAATTCGTTTGAAGAACTCACAGTCGAACTGCCAGATGGCACAAGTCACACGAAGGTCGAAGCCATCCGATCCTTTCCGCTCACCGATTCTAACAAATATATCACACTCCTGGATAACGAAGGAGCGGAAATCGGCATCATTCAAGACATCAAACAGTTGCCTCGCGAATCCGTGGAAATCCTCGTGTCCGAGTTGCAGAAACGGTATTTTATGCCGAAGATTACCAAAATCCACGAACTCGATGGTCAGTTCGGGGTTACACGGTGGGTCGTAGAAACCAACCGCGGTCCCGTCACGTTCAGTATGCGCACCCGATATGATGTCGTTAGTCTTGAAAATGGACGGGTGCTTATTAAAGATGCCGACGGCAATCGTTACGAGATTGAGAATTACCACCATTTGGATCCCGCAAGTCTCGCCCTGCTTGAAACGCAATTGTAGGGGGTGGGTTACCCAAACCTTACCAGCGAGACATTCAATCTTTAAAGGCGCAGCGTCGTCAATGGTACCCATTACCTGAAGGTAGGGGTTTGTGCTTCGTCGCAACTGCATTCTTCCGAAAAGGTTGAACGTCTTAATATCACTCAGCTTTAGGCAGCCAAGCCTGCCCGTTTGATATTGATAGCAGCGTTTACGTCTCTGTCATGGTGTGAACCACAGTCAGGACACGTCCACTGTCTATCTGAAAGAGAGAGTTCTTTGTTGTGGTATCCACAATCACTGCAAGGTTTTGTTGTAGCAGTCCATTGCGATATTTGAATGAAAGTTTTACCGTGTTTCGCACACTTCTGTTCGAGTATCTGCAGAAACTGGTAGAAGGCGTGGTCAGAGACTTTACGACCCCAAAGCCGTTTCATGCCATCAAGGTTTAACGTTTCAAAACAGAGGGTATCAAAATCTGTGCAAAGATCCGTAGCAAGTTTCCATTGCCAATCTTCCCGCTGCCTTGCGATTTTCCGATGCAGACGTGCCAATGCCCTGCTCGCACGATACCAATTGCCCGAACCTTTAACCTTACGAGAAAGTGCTTTGTTGAGTGCGCGCAACTGCCGGAGGGATTGTTTCAAATACTGTGGAGAGTGTATCTTCTTACCTTCGCTACTGATGAGGAATGTTTTGTTTCCGTAGTCAAACCCTGCGCTCTTACCCGTCTTGGGTTTCCGTTCGGAATCATCTACACCCTCGCATGAAAAGCATATCCAATAATCGCCACATCTGTCACGTTTTATCGTGATTGTCTTGATGATACCTGTCCAGTCTCGGTGCTTGTGGAAAGAATACCATGTCCCGATGCAGTTGATCTTGATGCGGTTCTCCTGTAGTTCATACCCCGCTTGTGTGAATGTCATAGAGTTGTATTTATGACGCGGTTTGATTTTCGGTCTACCGACCTTGCGAGTGGTGATACCGGCGGCTCGGTCTTTGATATTATCAAAAAAGGCGGTTAGAGATTTGCCGTAACGCAAAACAACGTCTTGAACGACTTGGCTCGGCAGGTCTTTCCAATGCGGTTTTGTCCGCTTCTTGAGTTTGGTGACGTGTGCCTTCAGTTTGTAGGCAGATACGTCTTTGCCAAACATACGACGATACCGGCGCGCCAAAAGCATGATGTACAGGTGGATACCCCACATGTCGTCAATCATATTGCCGAATTTAACGGCGTTCTTTTGATTTTGCATCTTAAACTTATATGATTTTCTCATGGTATATCAAGCATCAAGTCTTTAACCCCGTTTCAGTGGGTTGGCAGACACGTAACTGTGCAGTTACGCTGAAACTGTCTGCCAACTTGATAACTTAATTATACCATATTTCTGTGGGAATGTCACGGTTAATTTTAACTATCAACCCTTACGCCGTCTACATCCCCTATCTAAAGGAAACCGGGGGTTTGACGGGGGAGTACTAAGAGTGGAGAACGTAAGAATCGAACGGATTGAATGGGCACGCTTGACGGGCGAACGTCCTCGTAAAGCAGGGTGCAATTCGCGTCTCGGTGAACACGGGTTGCATGTCCGACCCCCTATCGCGCGTCTAACAACAACAGAGGGTGCCAGCGGCTTCGGATTTTCACCGATTTCCCGTGAAAAAGCGCAAGCAATCGTCGGATTTCAACTCAGCGACGCATTCGACGCAGAAAGCGGGGTCACCGAAGAATTCAGGATGTTGGAGTATCCGCTCTGGGACCTCGTGGGACAATTGGCGCAAAAACCCGTCTACGCCATGCTTTCTGGAGAAAACGGGGAGTTTCGCGCCCCGTGTTACGATACCTCGCTTTATATTGATGATTTGCACATTGACGACAATGCCGAAGCCGCGGCACTCATTGCCTCTGAGGCGTTAGAAGGGAAGGCGCGCGGGCATAATGCTTACAAAATCAAAGTAGGGCGCGGGGCGATGCACATGCCACTTGACAAAGGGAACCAACGGGATATTGAGGTCATCCGCGCTGTCCGAGAGGCTGTCGGACCCGATGCTTCGATTTTGATAGACGCAAACAACGGCTACAATCTTAATATCACCAAACAGGTGCTCGGCGGCGCGGCGGATGCAAACGTCTATTGGATGGAGGAGGCATTCCACGAGGATGCCCGTGTCTATAGCCTGCTCAGAGAATGGCTGAATGCCGAGGGTTTAGAAACCCGCATTGCCGATGGTGAAGGCGGCGCCTCACCGAATTTAGTAGACTGGGCAAAAGACGGACTCATCGATATTGTCCAATACGATATCTTCTCTCCCGGCTTCTCACGCTGGCTTGAGTTGGGACCCGAATTGGATGCAGCCGGCGTTGGCACGGCACCCCATCACTACGGTGGTCACTACGGTAATTATGTCACCGGTCATCTATCAGCGAAGGTGGAGCGGTTTGAATTCGTCGAATGGGACCATGCAACGACTCCGGGTATAGATGACGCCGGGTATTCCATATCAAACGGCTATGTGAACATCCCACAAAGTCCGGGTTTCGGCTTGAATCTGGAGGAGGCACCCTACCAAAAAGCGAAGGAAGAAAACGGGTTCGAGGTTCGCGCGTAGTTAAGTCGGCCGCTCACCAGACCTTTCTTCACCCCAGCGGGGTGATATGTCTATAGAAAATCGTGTATTCAACCTCTTGCACTCCAGCGGAGTGCTATGTTCATAGGTAGGGGACAACTCCGAACGTAACAGAAAGTTTCGGAAACCGGAGGAGAAACAAAACCATGGCATATTTAACTGCAGCAGACAAAGAATTCTTTAAGGAAAACGGTTATCTGATTGTACGCGGTGCCTTGGAGCAGGAAGGGATTCATGCCGCACTTGATCGACTCTGGGAAGCGATGGATGAAGACAGAAACGATCCGGAATCATGGATACGCAAGGGATATCGCACGGTTCCTGTTGGGAGTGAAGAGGTTATCAGCGGCACAACCTACGGCAACCGAGTCTTCGCTATGGCAGAGGAACTCGTCGGCAAAGGTAAATTGAATACGAGCGGTGGCGCGGGACCCCATATCAATTTTCCAGATCCAGATCGAAAATGGAGTGAACCGATGGGACACCTTGACGGTTACCACACGCCTACCAACGGTGTGCCAAAAGGGGTCGTTGGTGCGTTCACGCTGGGGGCTACCGTTTATTTGGGCACAGTTGAAAAACAGGGCGGCGGATTTACCGTCTGGCCCGGAAGCCATCGGATTTGGGCGGAATACTTCAGACACCATGACTTGGATAGCCTCCCAGGCGGTATCGCACCGTTCGACTTAGGCCCGAGTTACGAATTCACCGGTGAGGCAGGTGATGTCTGTTTCTGGCATCATCAGATGAGCCACACGGCGGGTCCGAACTGTGGTCGCAACGTCCGAATCGCATGCATCAGTCGGTATCGCCGAAAAGACCTCGACCAGATTAAGTTTGAGACGCCTGATGATATGTGGAAATATTGGGACGGGATTTCATAGCCTCTGCGTTTTTACCCGTATTTTGCTATCTGCCGGGATCGCGAAGCACGCCTCGCGCCTACAACGTGCTTTGAAGCTGCCCCTATAGATACACCCAAATTTTAATTTGCCAGATGTTTCAATATATGTTATGCTTTTCTCAATCTCACTTGATAGAAAGCAACAGTATCACCCTTTAGTTCGTAGAAGAGATGTGTTAGGAAATTTCGGAATGGACCTCTATCTGACCCCTTCCAAAATCACTGAGATAATAGGTGTGGAAGAAGGAATAATTAACGGAACATTAAAACGAAGAGATGTGGACATTGAACCGTATCTGCGCGTCGTCTCTGCGCCACCTGAAACGCCTGGCGGGAGTCCCAAACCACAGATTCAGTTAAGGATTGATGGGCTCGCACTCCTGATAAAAAAACTTACCTATAATATCCCAACGGATGATATTATTGAGAACCTCAGTTGTCAGGTCTTTCATATCACACATCTAAAGGAAACGTGTGAAAGATTAGAAGGGGAGAATAAAATCCTTATCGCTAAAAATAAACAACTCCAGGAAAAGGTGGAAGACTTCCGAGCCCAAAAAGAGAGGTTGTCCGCTGAAGTGGACAAACTGCAAAGCCAACTCATTGCGGAACAATCCAAAACCTGGGTAGACCGTTTACTAAAACGCAGAGAGTGATAGAGCTGGATACGCAAGGCTACAGGAGCCCTGACGCTCACAGGGATCGAAAATCGCTATGGAAACCAAAGAAAAACGGAACCAGTTGTTTGCGATCGGGTTCTTCGTTCTCGGTATATTCTTCCTCTATGTAGAGGGTATCTCGTTCCTCCCATCCTTCATCGCTCAGAATGCTGTTTTACTCAAAGGCATCGCACTGGTGTTACTAAGCATCGCTGCGATCCTCGCGGGGACCGCCTTCGAGAATAAACCGAGAATCGCCATCATTTCCAGTGTATGTTTAGTGATGGGGTTCGGATGCCTCTATCTACCTGTTCCCTCAATTTTGCGGGGTTCAACGTTCCATATCCTTTTCGCCGCTGCGATTGCATTTGGCATGACGATCCCAACGAAACACCCAGCGACTATCGGTTCAGCCATCTTCGCGGGCATCGGCATCCTTTTTCTCTACCAGCCTTTCTTTCTAGCACTTAATAGCACCGCCCTACATCTACTTCTACCCGGCGTAATCGTTTTCTCGATCGTCTTTTCGCAAAAAACCCTGTGTGAACAAATTGCTGTCGGCTTCATCGCACTCGGTTTGATTGCACTCTGTCAACCCTTTCTAATGCTATTCTATCAAACCGGTTTCCAATTGCTGCTGACCGGATTAACAGGATTTATTGTCGCAGCGCATCGATAGAATTCTTTCAACTATAGTAGCATCCGAAGATATGTAGCTCTCAAATAAAAAATTGTCAAACAAAAAATCCAGTCCTTCCCCCAGTCCCAATACAAAAAAAATTGTGATAGTCGGTGCGGGTGTCATCGGTGCCACCATCGCATATCATCTGTCCCGACGCAACGGTATCGCTGTAACGGTTCTGGAGCGTGAGGTTCCCGGGGCCGGAGCATCCGGACACTCTTTCGCATGGGCAAACGCCTTCGGGAAAGAGCCGCGGGAGTACCATACCCTCAACCGGCGTTCCTTGGATATGTGGTACCGCCTTGAACATCAACTGGATGCCGATATAGGTATCCACTACGGCGGCGAAATGCGGTGGGAAAACACGCCACAACGAGCGACACAACTCCGCCAACGCATCCAACAAATCCAGAAGTGGGGTTACCCGTGTCGGCTCATCACGCGTGACGAGATGTTGGCATTTGAACCACACTTACACCCCGGCACTGTAGCAGCCGCATCCTTCTCAGAAGCCGATATCCACATTGAGACCGATAGATTCATTGAGGTGTGTCTCCAACGGGCGTGCGAAGGTGGGGCGGTTGTGCATCCACACACCAGTGTTACGGGGTTTGTGGTTCGTGAGGGGAGTATCGTGGCTGTCAAAACCACTGATGCCGAATTTCCGTGCGATGGTGTCGTTTTAGCGAGCGGTGTTCAGACGACTGAACTCGCCGCCTTCGCGCATACCTATGTGCCTCAACAACGGAGTCCGGGGATCGTTATTGAGACAACCCCGTGTGCTAAAATTCTAAACAACGTCGCCATCATCCACGCACCGCCGACAGATGAGAACCATCAGCACCTTCACCTCCGACAACTGTCTGACGGGAGTCTCAGAATCGGACAGGGGACGCAAGAAGGGATAAACCGTGATGATTCACAGCAGCACGCCGATGCACTCCTCGCCCGTGCCAAGGCGTATTTGCCAGCCATAGGGGACGCTGAAGCGATTCCAACACCCGTTGGCTATCGTCCAATGCCCCTTGATGGGTTTCCGGTCCTGGGGTTTACCGAGGCGGTGCAGAATCTATATATCGCCTTAATGCACAGCGGCGTAACATTAGCACCTTTGGTGGGTGAAATGGCAAGCTTGGAAATTGCCGACAATGCAAGGGTAGAGTGGTTCGTACCCTACCGACCTGAACGGTTTGAATAGCCTGTCCCCTCCGTCTGATAATCTTATAAATTCACAGTTCAGACTTCATAGTGATCCGTGTACACCTTCACCAAATCCCCCTTCCGAAAACCTGGGACAGCCGTAGCACATTCTTGTGCCAAGCGTTCGTAATCAATCCTCATCAACCGCGCTAAGACAGTTGGATTTTGTGCTTTTAAAAGCATCCACTGTTTATGCCGTTCGCACTGCTTTTCATCTATCTCTCTCCGAGAATAATCCTGCCATCCCTGACACGGCACAGCGAAATCAAACGGATTTTGGAAGACTTTCAAAGCGTCAGGTGTGTTGTTATACTGCCACATCTGAAAATCACGGTGTCGGATGGGTAAGCGTTTATATTGTCGCATGTCCGGATGGGCACTTACCAAACGGGTCCATATCTGGAACTCTGTATTTACCGAGTAGGATTTACCGGTTTCGAGATAGAACGCATCTCTGGGGAGCGGCAAATGACTGATAAACCGCATGTTGACCTCAAGCCGCTTATGCGTGCCAAACTTTCGGAAATTGACGGGGACAATGAACGCCACGATATCCGCCAGATGGGCAGCATGGTTAAAGAAGTCTATCGCTAATTTTCCACGCTTCCCGAAAGGTGGGTTACCGATAACCGCAATATCGCTGCGTGTAGACGGGAGATCGGTGCCTGCAAAAAAGTCTTGGGATTTCACATCGCTACATTTCGGCACGAGATCTATGCCTAACCGTTTTTCCGGCGGTAAGAGTTTATAAAACGCACCGGTACCAGCGGCGGGCTCTACGAAAAAGAGGTCGCTGGGACTTCGATTTAAGCTTGAAAGCGTCTCCGTGAAATGCTCCCAACATGCCCGCGCGACCTCTGATTTCGTATAAAATTGGTCTAATGAATGTTGCACGATTTTTCTGAGTTATCGAAAAGTCAAGTCTCTCGAGGGTGGACTACTCAAAGGGTACCAACTCGCCATCTTTGACAACCAGGATTTTCGGGTCGTAAATCGCATCCCCATTAGCGTCAAAAGAGAACTTACCAAAAATTGTGTCGAAATCTTTGATACTTGCGAGCGCGTCTCGAATCGCTGTGGGATCGGTTGATTCTGCCTGTGCCATTGCCGCTGTGAGAAGATGGAGGGTCGTATACGAACGCGCGGCGTAATTGTTCGGTGCTATGCCGAATGTGGCACTATAATTCTCCACAAACGCTTGATTTGCTGGCGTATCAACAGCGGCACCCCACCCGACAAAGGTTATTGCACCCTCAGCAGCTGGACCTGAAGCTTGCACCTCTGCTCCAGTCAATGTGCGGATAATAAAAGGAGCGGATATACCGAGTTCGTGCCCTTGGGTGAGTATCCCAGGCTTCTCTGGCGATAAAGAGGAAACAAAGATGACATCGGGATTCAGTGCCTGTATTCGGGTTAGCTGTTCAGAAAAGTCGGTGTCGCCGCCCTTGAAAGTTTCGGTGATGAGCACCTCAACCCCCTTAGCAGCGAGGACTTCCCGCACTGCTGCGTCCCCATCGGTAGAGAAAAGATCGGTTTCATCGTAGAGTGTAGCGGCGCGTTGGTAACCGAGTTTTGTGTGTGTTACCGTAATGCCCTCGGGGATGAGTATATCTGTAGTCAGCGCGACGCGGAACACAAAATCTCCAAGTGCACTGAGACCCCGAGCGGAGGAAGTCGGGCTGATTGCCACCACCTGATTCTCTTCCGCGATCGGAAAAGTCATCTCGGTTTGGCTTGAGGTAGAAGGTCCAAGGATAATAGACACCGCGTCCTGGTGGATCAGTTTATTGAAGGCTTCAACTGCTCCTTCTACAGTACTTCCATCGTCTTCAGTGATAAATTTGAGTTGTCCGCCATTCTGTTGGGCGGTATTAATCTCATTGAGTGCCAATTCAAAGCCTCGCGATATTGGGATACCAAATGAGGCACTGAGCCGACCCGTCAGGGGTAAGACAGCCCCTATGGCGATTTCTGCACTCCCTTCTGTCATCTGCGGTGTGGTAGGTTGAACAATCTGGGAAACCCGATCACACGCCGAAAATCCGACAATTAGTACAGTAATTACAAATAGAAATGCGAAGAATGTGAGTTTTTTAGTATTCATGAGGTTCCTCTAAATAGTAACTTGGGTGATCCGTTAGTAGAATCATTTATAGTAAATCCTAAAAATATGTCAACAGTTTTCGTAGGGGTATTGAAGCTGAAAACTTACGTTATTATACCTTATATAACCCAGCAAGTCAACCTATTACCGCAGAGGCATTCAATTGTCAAAATCCCTCTTGTGGGATGTCCCAAATCCCTCTTGTGGGAGGGGTTTGTAACCCCGATTCGACTACTCAAAAAGCACCAACTCGCCATCCTTGACAACCAGAACCTTCGGATCATAAACCGCATCCCCGTTAGCATCAAAGGAGAAACTACCGAGAATTGTATCGAAATCTCTGATACTTGCCAGCGCGTCTCGAATCGCAGCAGCATCAGTGGAGTGTGCCCGCTCGATCGCCTCCGCGAGAATATAAAACGCCGCATACGCGCGCGCCGCGAAGTTGTTGGGTTCCATGCCGAATTGGGTGGTATAATTCTCTACGAACGCTTGATTTCCGGGGGTATTGACAGCGGCACCCCATCCGATAAAAGTCATCGCGCCCTCGGCGGCTACGCCTGCAGCTTCCACGTTTGCTCCCGTTAAGGTGCGCACGATAAAGGGGGCGGATATACCGAGTTCGTGCCCTTGGGTGAGGATACCAGGCTTTTCTGGGGGTTGAGATGAAACAAAGATGACATCAGGTGCCAGTGCCTGGATTCGGGTTAACTGTTCGGAAAAATCGGTATCCCCACCTTGGAAGGTTTCAGTGCCGACCACTTCAATACCGCGTGCCTTGAGCACCTCCCGCACTGCCGCATCTCCATCTGTAGAGAAAAGATCGGCGTCATCATAGAGTGTCGCCACGCGTTGATAGCCGAGTTTCGTCTGTGTTACTTCAATACCCTTGGGGATAAGTATGTCTGTCGTCAGCGCGACGCGGAACACAAAATCTCCAATCGCGCTGAGACCCCGAGCAGCGGAGGTCGGACTGATTGCCACCACCTGATTCTCTTGTGCAATCGGAAAAACTTCCTTCGTGTGCGTTGAAGTAGTGGGTCCAAGGATAACAGACACCCCGTCTTGATGAATCAATTTATTGAAAGCAGCCACTGCGCCTTCTGTCGTGCTCTGACCGTCTTCGACGATAAGCTTGAGCTTGGCACCATTAGGGTGCGCAGCGTTAATTTCACTGCGTGCCAACTCGAAACTTTGTAAGAGTGGACTACCAGACACGTAGCTGAACCGACCCGTCAAGGGTAAAACGACACCGATAGAAATATCTTCACCGACTTCCGTCATCTGCGGTGTGGTGGGTTGAACAATCTCGGAAACTCGGTCACAGCCGGAGAATCCGATAATGAGCGCAACAATCCCGAATAAAAATGTGAATGATGTGAATCTTTTCATATTCATAAAACTCCTTATATCTACTTTACGTTATTTGCAGCACACGAGGTGCGTATTGCTCTTGATTTTAGACGTTGTGTAACAATGGAACAGATTAACTCAGCAAGATTCGATAACCCGTGCTGACACCCGTTCCCATTCCAACAATTGCCCAGATGCCAGCGCAGATCATCTCGCCAAGCACAAGCCCAAGGAATATCGGCCTCGCACTTCGATACATTCTAAATCCCCCGTACCTGACGAGAATAAACTTCATCATCC
>JAJEIP010000030.1 GCA_022827885.1 Candidatus Poribacteria bacterium | reverse complement strand
AACATCAAAGTCGGATATGCCCTCGCCTCTGCCCGGATGACTCGTTCCAAGACTTTCACGGCTGCGGGATGGTATATATCTTTGACAATCTTCCCCCTCTCATTAGAGATCGGCGTCAAGGTCTCTGGATGCAACAACGCTCCCCTCTCATTCCGTGGGTTGTCAGGATTTGGCATTGTGGGATCAATCAATCCCCCTTGTGGATTGCGCCCATAGCGGTTAAATAGCCAACACGCTGCGAGATATGCGTTAAATTGTGCTGCGGAGAGTTTCCCCAATTCTCTGATAATTGCTTTTTCAACTAGCATTCCTCCGCGATCATCTGGTGGTAACTCAACGGAAAACCGAATCTTAAAATCTTTGTTTGCACCAAGACTCGGCTCGTTCCATGCAATAACAGGTCGATAGCGTCCGGGACCTCCCTTCGGATCGACATACGGGATGCGTATTTTGTCTAATAGCCGTATTCCCTGGACAACCCTGTCGATGTCACGCTGCTTGATTTTTTCTGTGAGACTGAGATCTGCTGTAAGGTCGCCTAAATACTTGAAAAACTCTCCCTTGTGTTCTGTGGGTTTGAGCTCCATCACGTTTTCAAAGAACAATCGCACGACCATTGAGGTTTGACCTGGGCGTGATTGCAGGGGGACACCTTCTAACACTTCAAGCGGCAAGATGGAAGGCAGATGGGATTCGAGTTCAAGGGAGGGTAATGTCAACTGCGCTGCAGGTGGTGCTTTTGGTGCTATCCGCGTCTCAGCAGATTCTACGTGTACATCTCTCACTCGTGCTGCTGACTTCGTTGCTAAAACTCCTACTGGGCGTTTCCTGTCATGTTGTCTGGTGATTAACGGGGTTGTCTGTTCAACCAGCCATTCCTTAATGATTGGAGCGAGGGGGTGTGGAAGGTTAGGGGCTTTCTCGCTTGCCTTTTTCCATGCTTTATGCAGCCAGTGGAGTCGTTCCTCAGTGGGATCGCCCGCGGTGCGAAGGATATGGTTTGCGATAGGCTGGAAATGTTCAGGCTGCACGGTATAAAAACTATTTATAAAATTATTAGCTGCGGCATCTCCTTTTCCTTCTTTAGGCTGCGATTCTTTCTTTTCTTGAGTTTTTGCCACCTTTTCTGCTTGTTTTGCTTTAATGCTTGTTTGTTTTTTTTCTAGCCAAGCTTCACGCTCTGATGCGGGTATGCTAACCAGTGTTTTGGACAGTTCTTTAGCGATAGGGAATGGGAGTTCGCGGTCTAATGTCTTCATGTTAAACAGTATTCTGCCTGCATCGCTTTCGATGAAGTTAGACAACTGCTTTTGGATTAATCTAAAATTTCGGTCTATCTCGTCTAAAATCTGCCGATATTCGTCAGATCTGAAAATATCATAGCATCGCCCCATTCCTATAACAACCCAGTCGTTGTCCCGCACGTTTTGGGTGAAGTTTTGCAAATCCGCGAGTGTAGGGATGAGCGGTTCTCCTGAGTTGCCCATCTCTTTCAATTCGATTTTAGCAATCGTACTAATTATTTGATTGCAAGAAAGCCGTTTTGTAGGGATTCTCGTCGTCATCGTTTGTGTCCTCCTGTTGTGTCGGTGCCGGGGCGTTGCTCTCGTAAGCGTTGTTAGCCGCTTGCTGTGCTGCAAGCAATGTCGTTTCTTGCGTATGCTCAATCCAGCCGTAATCCCCGCGTATCACAGGGATTTCTTCTTTCGCGGTTGGGGCGTAATTTCCCTTGATTCCCTTGATTGCAAGATACCACTTGCGCGGTTTGTTTTTGTTTCCCTTTTTCTCGCGCTCACCTTCTTCATTCTCATTGAGATCGAATCTATCGAGGGTGAATAGGCTTCTCACTGCACCTTCCCACGCGGCGGCGCCTGAGTATCCGGAGCGGCGGGCTTCTGTGCTTTTTGGTAGATGCGCGCTGATAAGCACGGCGGTTTGGGTGTCCTCTCCCCACGCTGCCCACCAATTGATGAAAGCGTAGGCTTCCGCTTTGCTGTTTTCGTCGCCATAGAAGCCTGCCGAGAGTGGGTCGATGATGAGTAGTTTTGCCTTCCGTGCCTCGCAGATTTTTTGTAACTGGTGAGCGGCATCGGTGGCTTGGCTGCGGGTCTGGATATGCTTGCCTAAGTCGGGTGCCCAGACGGGACCGTGTTGGCGCATGGGAACGGGGTGAAAATGAGAAAGGATTTCGTGTTGCCTGCTTTCAGCAAAAGCGAACCTGCCAAAAATGTAGTGAATGCGACGATTAATCTCATCGAGGTTGTCTTCGTAGCTGACGTAGACAACAGGACTTGGCTTAGTATAATTCAAATCCTTGATCTGGGGTTGCAAAAAATAGTGATAAGGTGTCATTGAGCGGATTTCTTTTTGCGTCAATGGGCCGTCGTTGAATCCTGCTGTCAGTAGACATGCTATCTGTAGCAACAAAAAACTTTTTCCAAATCCGCCCTGGCCTGTGCAAAGCGTCACTTCGGCTGCGGGCAACAGTGGATAGAGCAGCCAATTTCTATCAACACGCGGGCGGTCGATCAAGGACTCGACCTCAATCTGTGGTCTGTTGACGATTCGGTCCAATGTCTTAATACCGTTTATCAATACCTGTCTGTCTCGTATAACTTTTGCCTTGCCCTCTGCATCCTCAGGTAACGATATTGCCAGATCACGCTGCAGTTGCACTGCCATTTCTCTCTGCACATCTTTTGACACATTTTGTTCAATAGATTCCAATGTTTCAGGATTTAGGATGTTATCAATGCTGATTTCAATTGCCATATCTTGCCTTTCTGTTTATGTCGTAGGCCATTCTCATAGCGGGGTTAGCGTTTCGTCTCTCGTTTAGTGGGGGCTTCGGTGCAATTTTGGCGCGATAATCTTCCCATCCTCGGTGTTCACAGTGAGCATGGAAACAGTTAAAGCACCACTTGTTATCGGCGGGGTCAACAAACACCGCGGTGTCTCGGACGCCAAAGGCTTCAGTGTGTTCACCTTCCCACGGGCATTTGACGTGATACATCGTTGTAATCTTGTTGTCGTGCGTGGGACCCTGCCTTTCCCCTTTGATTGTGACACCATGCCTATTTAGCCAATCGGTGAGAGCTATACGTTCGCCGTCATATGTACCACTGTTATTTCCTGCTTCTGTGTCCCGGTTTGCGTTGGCTTCCTCATCAATTTGGCGTTGTTCAGTTTCAGCATATCCGATGATTTCAGCAACACGCGCGTCGGATAGCACATTACCGAAGATCCGACTGGTGAATGGTTCATCTAATTCGACAAGCTCACCGTCGTTGATAGTTCGGCGGTTCGCTGCGTTACCATATACGGGTTGGGCTGGCTGCCTTCCTGCAGAGATGATTGGGTAGATGAGAGCAAGTCCTTGCAGGAGCCAAGTGTAGTCCTGCTCATCGGTGATAGGTGTCTCCAGTAGGAAGGCGATTCGGGTTCGGACGTGGGGCGGTGGCTTTTCGGTCGATAATGAGTTGACAGAGTGCCCGATAGCGTATGCCTCTTTATCCAAGTTGGGAAGGAGCTCAAAGAGCGTTTGTGGGTCTGTAAATGCTTCGATGCCTGTTGGGTTCTTATCGTTGCCTTCATTGTCAAACTCGACTCCCTTGATGACATCCCCATCGCAGATTATAAGGGATGCACCACGCCATCCCCCTTTCCGGTGGCTATAACGATAGTGCCCTTTGGTCTCGCTTTCGGTTTTTTCAAAGGCACCGGGTACAATCACGCGCCCTTGATCAAGTAACCGAATCCACTCTTGTGGCAGACGTGCTTCATATTGCCAGCCCCACAGATTGCTCCCGCCTGATGCGTTCTTATCGCCCGCGGTCTTGATAATGCTGACCGTCTTCCCCTTTCGCTCGCGGATTGGGAGTAGTAAGCCCCTGATTTTGCCTGCATCCGCGTTATCTGGGGCATTTTGAGAATTTTCGGCAGATCGATCGGAAAAACCTACGCAAACTTCGCCTGTAACGGCTTCATTTTGACCTGTCAAGGGTAAACCCTTCGGGGTATCGCCGTCGTTTTGCGCTGAACGGATTACTTTGAAAAAACCGCCGCCTATGCTTTTGAGCTTCAGTCCGTTTTGAGGCGGTTTGTCTTTAAGTGCTTCAATCTGCTGGATGGCTTTCAGTGCTTCGTCTCGGTTGAGCGAAAGATCTCTGTCGATAGCGTCCAGCCGAAAGTTTCGGTGTGTATATGTGTTCCAGAGTCGTGCGAGGAGAGCGTCATCGGTCATAATATACTCCTTTGGCTAAGGCTTCTTTTACTTTCGTCCAGGGCGTCCATTGTGTTCGTATAAAATCGAAAGCGTAGCGTGCCGCGGTAACAGGTGTTGTGAATGTCATCCGCACTTGGTAGATGCCGTCCCAGCGTCGTTGCCAGATTGTGAGTTTCCAGCCGTAGAGTCGTTGTGAGATTTTGAATGCGGAGCTGGAAGATCGGTAGACAAAGTGCCCACCGGGCTCATAAGTGAAGTTCATGTTGTCCATTTTCGTTAGATCTATGATGTTGATGAAAAATTGCATGGTGCACCTCGGATAATGTAAAATAAAAAAAGGCA
>JAJEIP010000046.1 GCA_022827885.1 Candidatus Poribacteria bacterium | reverse complement strand
CGTACTCATCTTACTCATAGGTTTTATGGGGTGTGGGGACGCTGACAAGGTCGGTCAGGTGCCGCCTGAAGAACTCCTTCAAATCAATAAAGTCTTAGATCAATGGCGGCAAGGTTACGAAACGGAAGATGTCAACTCTTACATCACCACTTTTTGGGAAGATGGTTTCCTGTATGTCTCTGATATGGGCACAGACGGGGACAAAACAGATGATTTAGAGTTTGATGACATTCGACAGGAACGGGATGCCGCGACTCGGGTCTTTGAGAAGTTTCAGGACATTGAGATAGAACTCTCTGTCCCACCAGAGATTACGATGAATCAGGATGGCAACCAAGCAGAAGTCCGGAATCACTATAGAATCCAACTTTTCATATCCGATGGTCATTCGCTTGAGGGTGGCTTTAGTGGTGTCTATGCTGAAGGTGATAACCTTTTTATTTTTGAAAAGAGAAACGATGAATGGCGTATAGTTGAATGGCATGACGAAGCGTTTAACGAAGAAGAAATTCGTATTGCCAACAATCTATAGGTTTGAGAAAAGGAGGGGCAATTTCCCGCCCAAGCCTTGGGCGGGAATACCGCAGGTTCATGCCGCAGCAGGAGGAACATCTCCGAGATTATCTTCACCTCATCCGAAAGCATGATTTTACACTTTGTCTGAGTGTCTTGTTGGTCTTAGGAACCGCCCTGGTTGTTTCACTCCGCTTGCCTAAAACGTATGCCGCCTCCACTTTAATGTTACTTGTCCAACCCAATACAACATCTGCTCTGCCTTCAACGAACCTGTTTCAAAGCGTCCTCTCTGGCGGTGTTGATCGGCGGGAAATGGAGACAATCAGTGCTCGATTTTCCACAGAATCAATGCTAAAAACGGCAATCGAAAACCTTGAAGAGAATGGCGATGTTGAAGGGACTTCTCTCCTTCCGCCAGTAGGTAAACTCAAGCAAATGTTGAAGGCGCAGTTGAATCCGGACTCCGACTATATCAATCTTTCGATTGCTTTGACCGAGGGGGAAGGCGGGGAACGCAACGCTGCTCTCCTTGTTAACCAACTCGTAGAGGACATGAAAACATTGAGGCGTGGCGATGAAGAAACAAAACTCAAAAGACGGATGGAATTTCTTGAAAGTAAACGACGAGAAATTCAATTCGAGATCGAGAAAGATTTAGACGCTCTCCTCCGATTTGCTCGCCAGAATGGAAGCCCAGAAATATGGGTCCCGACGCTTACGAATCTGCTTGAACGACATGCGAATATCCGGGAAAGACTTCAAACGAATCAGCAGCAGCTTCATGCGACGCGTGTTCACATTTCATATCTACAGGAACAACTAAAACTTTTACCAGAGCAGACGCAGCTATCAGAGACTACCGCCTACGATCCGGTTTGGCTTTTTCAGCAAGAGAAGCTCTTCAACCTTGAATCACAACGTGTTGGGGATGCGGAAAAGGTCGGTCAGACTGCCTCAGCATTGAAGGGTCTCGATGCCCAAATTGCGGAAATTCGCGAAAAAACCGCTCAAACCTCCCCTACGGCTACCACCGTTACTTCCGGCACCTCTGTCCATCATACCTATATAAAGAATCAGTTGTTGACCCTTATTCCGAGTGTCTCGCGTTATGAACACGCAGCTGAACGCCTGGCACAGGAACTTCGGACATTGGAAACTGAATTGACGCAAATGCTGGAACAGATTCCAGAAAACCAGATAATTCTTACACAGATGGGGACTAAGATTCAGAAAACCCATGAACTCGCTGAAGAGATTGCGAAACGGTCTCTTGAAGTTGAAATATTATACGCCGAATCCAAGTTAGATACAGCTCGCAACCAGTTAGGGGGTATTGAGATCATTGACCGTGCGGTACCGAGAAAAATTCCGGTGAGTCCGCAACTGAGGTTTATCTTGGTCATCGCGGGAATCGCCGGTTTGTCCTTGGGTGCTACGATCGCCTTGTTTATGGAATATTTCAATAAAAGTCCTGAAAATCCAAGGGGCTCCGTGTCTTAAGTTCTAAAGTTTTACAGCCGAATTTTCGGGTTCAGGCACTTGTATTAACAGCAGTTTAAAAAAAAATGTCAATTTTTCTTAAAATGTAGTATAATTATACTACGCCTAATGTGCAGTGGTGCATGACGTGTTCGCTGCCATTGTGAGGATATTTACAAAATTTATACGAGGACTCACTAATATTTTTTCTCGGGTCCTATGCCAACACAACTTATTACTCATTTGCTATTGTCTTCGGAGATTTTCAGGAGGCAGTAGTTATCAAACTGATCCTCATATTAAGGATGCCCTATCCAGCGCAGTGCTCTGTGGGATAATTACTTGGGTGTATGCAGGAGCGATGTGTAGCCCGCGACGCATCCTTAAAATGGGCGAAAAACCGAAAATAAGATGGTGCTGATATAATTAAACTTGAAAAATATGACGTTTGTGGTATGATTATGTGAAATTACCACCCCAATGCATGCGTTTTTTCTGTTAAAAACTTGACAGAAATTTGAATCAGTGCTATTTTAAAATGCTAAGAACAGTTTTGTGGGTATTTTATTACCTGTTTATTGGGAATTCCCGCAAAACAAACCCTTAATTCGTTGGAAGGAGATTTGCTTTTACATGCTTCGTTTGGTGTTCGCGACTTTTGGATACCTACTTGGCAGTAGCGAAAAAGAACAAAATTGAAGTGATGTTGGTTTTATTAACGAGATTTTGGGACTTTTCGTTTACATTACAATAAAGCGGTTCTCATCCATTTTTAAGGTTTTTTGTCGGAAACCGAGGTAGGGACAGCGAAACGTGGAAACTCACATCGCCGTTCCGTCGCCCAAATATCCGATTCATTATTTCCAAGGAGGAAAAACAAAGTAATGAACAGGCTAAAACAATCATTTGATGTTTTACTTGTAGCGACCTGTATCCTGAGTGCTTTTGTGCTTTACGGTTGTGGTGCACAGAGCCTTGGTCCACAAGAGCCCCTATTGCCAACAATTGAGGGGAGTTCTAAATTTTCAGCACGGTTCCAGCTGGAAGAAGAACCACAGTTCTTCTATGACCTGTTTGGAAAAGAGCTGCTTGAGGGTAACGAGGTCTATAACTATATTGAGGAGAAAGAGTTTGACCAAGCCGGCACATTGATTGTTGGTCGGACCGGTCAGCTGGATAGCGAAAGATTCTCAGCGCAGCTGGATAGAACCGTCTTGACAGAAGACAGTTTCCGTGGTAGATATACCGAGTTCGCTATTGGCGATAGCATGCGTTTTAAGCCCTCTACACTGTTCCCGAACCGCTACATCCTCTACAAAACAGAGTTTGATGGACTTCGTTGGGATATTTCTTTTGCCCAGGAACGGCACCTTTTCACGCTGATTAACTCACGTATTTCAAACCCGGTTCAGTTGACAGATGCAGCGGCGAACCTCGCGCCGACCCTCGGACGTCGGAACGGTATACATGAAGACGCAGGCGAACGGCATATTGAAAACGCACGCCTCATGGGTTTCCGAGCCCAAGGGCTTTTGGGCGACATTTTCCGGGTTGGGTTTACTTATGTCAACCTTCACAAAGAGCATCCCGAACGCGTTGAAAACCCGATTATGGGTACTGTTGCGAATACACCCCCTGAAGTAATCACTGTTGTTTTCCGCGATGATTCACCTGAAGACAATCATGGTTCCGTTACCCTCTTCTCCGGCTATGATGAAGCCAAGCATAGCGGTAATATTCAAGGTGGTGTCGGTGCGGCTTTCAAGCAAATGACAGCGACAGTCATCACGCAGGAGCTGGAAGACTTAACCCCCGATGAGATTGAAGAAGGTGTTGAGCCTAAAGCGCAACCCGCACAAACGCAAAAGATTGATATCTTTTCCAACGATGTTACTCCGATTGATGTAGGTGGACTTCCGTCTGATATTCGTTCATCTGGGGATTGGGCAATTGTGGATGGCTTCAATAAAATGAAGTATGATCTTGTTTTTGAGGAACATGACATCGATCCACGAACCGTTCAATCGGTCGTTTTCGACATGGTCGTAGCGGGTGATTATAACATTGCCGTTATCGGATTCAGTGATGCCAACAAGGCTGCTGAAGGTGCGGATCCATTTGTTGAAGAATGGATTAAAACCGAAGATGGTCACATTGAGATGCCGTATCGCGATGTTATTCAGGCACCTGGTAACTATGGACAATCTTCGGATTACATCCAGAACCGCGATGCCCGCTTTGATAATCCGGATAGCTGGACAGGTGAAGGCAGACCGCGTAAAATCCGTTATCGTTACGGTGCGGCACGTGCGGCACTCCTCTATGGTCTTGACTTAGAGGGAACTGTTGGCAACGTTTTCGTTCGTGCACATTACTCTATCAACGGTAAATATAAACAGTATCCGACGATCCCGAAAGATCAAACCGGATTTAGTAGACTTACACCGACGATTGTAGGCGAGGATGGCGAGGAAGAAACCGGTATCTCTATTGATCCAGCAACAGGCTTGCCGTTAGATCGGAACGGTGTGCCGACATACGCAGAGACCGAAGGTGAACGGTTTGAAGCCCGGTTGGGTGGTGATGGAACCGACGAGAGCGGCGACGGAGAAATGGGCAGAGAGACCGCATGGTTCGTCCAACTCAAATCCCGCTTCGGGAAGTTATACCTTGAAGGTGTCTACTACCATATTGATCCCGGGTACACCACAACCTATCTAAACTTCGGTGCCAACACCGACAGAGACCAGCCCTACTCGCTGGAGCGAACCCCTGAATCTCAGGCTGAAAGAGATCCGTGGGATGAAGTCAATTACGCCCTCATTGAAGATGATGATGATGATGACGATTGGCCCGATGATATTGACTTTGACGGAGTCCTGCCACGCGCTGATGATAGAGACCAGAACGGTGTTTTGGACTTCCAAGAGGACTTCCTCATCTTTGATGCCGATCCGCCGGTGTTTACCGACCTTGTTGATCTGAATAACAACGGCACCATCGATTCCCTTGAGGACGATTTTGAACCGCAATATGAGTACGGGGTAGACAGGCAAGGATACCATGTCTTCGCTGAATATGACCTCCTTGATAACCTTTCACTCAAAGTTGGGTGGCTCAACGAGAACGAAGTTTCAAGTCGCCGGAAGAATGATTCCAAATATCTACATGTCACCTATCAACGTGATATTCCGGACTTTGGAACTGTCCTTTTCCAAAACCGTTTCGTCCGAGTCCGAGACGATATTCCAGATTACACCATTACACTGCGTGTCGGTGAATTGGAACCTGTCCAAATTTCCGATGAGCTTGATTTCTACAATGCGCGTGTGAATACGACGACGCTGCAGTTCCTCTACACAGCAGTTCCGAATCTCACGCTCGAAGCGAAGTTCCTTGTTGTGCTCCAAAAACAATTTGAGCAGGACCAGGAAGGCGCGATTTTCTTGGATGTTGAGGGATCAGGAGACGAAGGCGATCCACTCAATGCCGATCAACGCGTTGACTTCATGGTTCCCATTGAGCAGGTCCGGGCGTCTGGTGACAAACGGGAATTCCCCTTCTATCCAGATCACGGAATTAACGCTCTGAACCCTGAAGACCCAGGCTTAATCTATGATGCTGAAAACTGGAAGAAGCGTCGTTATCCAGAACGGGATATTCGTAATCAGCAGACGATTCTCAAAGCCAGATACGAGATTCCGCTTGGTGACCTGCCCTTCATTGACAGAATCGGTGAAGATTTGACGCTTACACCGATGGTGAAGTACATTTGGGACCGCGCTTTCGACCGCGGCGCAGAGGAAATTGGGGATGCCCTGAACCCACGTCTGTTTGTTCCGACTGATGATGAGCCGATTGAATACTTGCGTTTCAACCGTAGAAGTCGTGAAGATGTTCTCGGTGTCCGGCTTGATTATCAGTTCACGCAAAGAATGAACATTCTTGGCGGTTTCCAGTATAGGAAATTCACGAACCGGGATAATAACTTCAAACAATATTTGACGAACTTCCCGGAAGATGAGGACGTGCCTGTCCTTTTCCGACCGGACCTGCGAACTCGGATATTTGAAGTCCAAGAAATCAACCGTGGTGAATGGCTTGGTTTTAACATTGTTATCCTCGCTGGTTACCGGCGAACCACCATCCTGCTTGACCACACGACGAGTAATACGACGTTTGTGCGAGCAATGATGGGTTTCTAAGTGATGTTTGGATCGCTGGACACGACGAGATCGTGTCCAGCGATTTCGCGTCTCGCGATATCACCTGTTTTTCCATTTTCCGTAAGGTTTGAATATAAGACGTAACTTCTTAAACGCTCAGGTGTTATTAACGAGAATGGTGTTTAAACGGTGGGCGCGGCTTTTGATCGCTCTTACCCGACCTAAAAACTTCTGTAATTTTTGAAATGCTCACGTGTTAGCAAAATTGAGTTGTTGGGCGAATTCCGACAACATCTTATGAGATGACTTGTAAAACTTACCAGTGTATTTGGTAAGTTATCCTAAGGAGGATCAGAACGAATGACTCGTTTAAGTTTGGTGTTAATGTTGGTCGCTTGTATCGGTATGTCTGCCGGTGTTGCTTTCGCGCAAGACAGTGGCGGAACCGTCCGGGGCCAAATTGTTGATACAACCACAGCACAGAACCCAATTGACGGCGTTGAAGTCAAGATTGTTGCCCAAAGTGGCGAGGAATTTGCAGCAACGACGGATGCCAATGGTGATTATGAGCGCTCCGGCGTTCCGGCAGGTCGCTACCTCATCAGTATCTATAGGGAAGGATACGGTGATCGGCTTGGTAAACCCGTTACAGTTGTTAATGGTGGTGACCACTTCGTCCCACTGAAGATGACGAAAAAAGACAATATCGTTACTTTCTTCCAGAAGTTTGGATTCGTCTTCTGGCCCCTCGCTCTGTGTTCAATCACGGCGCTGACTTTTATTATTGAAAGACTTTTCACCTTCGTTCGGAGCCGTTCGCGAATTGGAACCGAACAGTTTATCGCGAGTATCGCTGATTCACTGCGGAAAGAGAACATTATGGAAGCCGTTTCGACGTGTGAAGAAGCCGGTGGACCGCTTGCTAACGTTCTTAAAGCAGGATTGCTGCGATACAGCCAAGCCCAAATTGAGGAACGCGATATTACCAAAGAGGAAATTCAGGAAGCGATTGAGGAAGCAAGTCTGCTTGAAATCCCTGAACTCGAAAGAAATCTACCCGTTCTCGGTACTGTTGCAGTCGTGTCTCCGCTGTTTGGTTTGCTCGGAACAGTTACAGGTATGATTAGTGCATTTACCACAATCGCACTTGAAGGTACTGGTGACCCACAGCAGCTCGCGGGTGGTATCTCACAGGCACTTCTCACAACCGCTGCTGGCTTGACAGTTGCTATCCCTTGCTTGATTTTCTTCCAGCTCTTTGACAGTTGGGTCAACAGACACATGGTCGAGATCTCTCAGGTTTCCACTGAGATTGTGAACCAGTTGATCGTTGGTGAAGGCGGAGATGCCTAATCTTGGAACGTTGGAACGGGCGGGTACTTCACTCGCCCTCTCCTAATAGGCTACCAGGCCCTTACGCCTTAGCCCTGGTCTCATTACCAGAAAGGAGACTTTGAAATGCAAGCACAAGCTGGTGAAGCCAAATTGAGTCTACTTGCGACCAAGATTCGGGAACGCAAGCCACCAACACTCAGTATGGCACCTATGATCGATTGTGTGTTCCTGCTCCTGATTTTCTTCATGGTATCGACAACCTTCTCGCCGATCCCAGGTCTTCGGGTACAGTTGCCCCCACCGGGGAAACCCTCACCCGATAAACCGAAAGGTTTGACTGTCCGAATCGCAAACCCGGAACCCAGTGAGGACAGAGGCACGATGGTGCTGAACGATGAGGTCGTCCAGATTGATGAAATGTTCAATCGATTCATCAATGCGCCTGAAGAAGCGACAAGTATGCTCATTATCCAATCCGAACGAGAAGTGCTACATGAGCAGATCGTGCAGGTGATGGATATCGCGAAACAGGCAGGTATAGATAAAATCGGGTTCGCTATTGTCGCGCGAGATTGACATATCTGACGCGACGATAATAGCACTCCACTCTCTATAGAAGGAGAATTCAGATGGCTTTGAACATGTCTCGGCGGAAGAAAACAGGCGACGATGATGACATCCCGATGGCACCAATGATCGATTGTGTCTTTTTGTTGCTGATTTTCTTCATGGTGTCTGCTGTTATGCGGGTTCCTCCGCCTTTCACTGTCACCTTACCCGATTCCGCAACTAAACACGAGTTCACACGGAAGAAGTATAATCTCTTCATTAGCGGTGACGGACGGATTTCCATCGATGATCAAGAGATGTTGACCCTGGAAGACATGGAACTTTTTATTGCAGCGCATGAAAACCAGATCAGCACTCTAATTATCAAGGCAGACAAGCGTGCGAAACACGGTGTCGTCATTGATGTGGTGGAACGAGCGAAACAACGCTCCAGTAAAACGGAGGGGCTTGAAATCGCTTTCGCGGTCTCGGAAGAGGACTGAAAACTGCAATGCAGTTAACAAAAAAGGCAGCTTCGGCTGCCTTTTTTTATTATATAGACTGTAAGGTAGACTTCTGGTGCTTATCTCGCAGTTGCGTTTTTTAGCGTTTTCGTGCGCTGCGTCTGCGACCAGCGGCTCTTCTTTTAAGTTGGACAGGTGCTGGTGGCGGTGGTGGTGGTGGTGTTACAACCTTCCAAAAGTATGAAAGGAAATCCTCCCAATTGGCGAGGATTTTCTCAGCGTGTTCACTGCCGGTATAAGCGGCGTGATTTTGTATAAGTGCCATCAGATTCTTAATATCTGTTTCACTGGTTACGCGCTCTAACTTCACCCAATCCGAGTTGTACTTCCCCTCGAATTGTTGTTTTTCGTCGAGAACATAGGCAGTGCCACCGGTCATTCCGGCTCCAAAGTTTCTACCCGTTTCGCCGAGAATTACGACTGTCCCAGCGGTCATGTATTCACAACCGTGATCTCCTACACCTTCAATGACAACAGTTGCCCCGCTATTTCGGACACAGAACCGTTCGCCTGCTCTTCCGGCTGCATAAAGCGTACCGCCTGTGGCACCGTACAACACCGTATTTCCGATGATTGTATTTTCATAAGTTGGGAACTGTGCATTCGGCGTGGGTTTAATAATAATTTCTCCGCCTGCTATGCCTTTACCTACATAGTCATTCGCTTCACCTGTCAAGACGAATTGGACACCGCTGATGCAGAAAGCACCGAAGCTCTGTCCGGCACTCCCCTGAAAGTCGCACTGGATCGTTCTATCAGGTAAACCAGCGTCTCCATAGCGCGCCGCAATTTCACCGGACAACTTTGCTCCCACCGTTCGGTGCGTATTCCGAATGGCATAAGAGAGTTGGATAGAGGTTTTCTGTGAGATTGCTTCCTTAGCATCCTCCAGAATCTGGTCGTCAAGAGAGATGTCGTCCCGATCATTGCGTTTTTGTAGATGGTAACGCGGCTGCGTTCCAGTTGGATCGGCAGGGGTTAGGATTTCACTTAAATCCAGTGTTTCAGTTTTTGGGTAATCTGCCAGATCGATCGGTTGGAGCAATTCCGGGCGTCCGATAATATCGTTGAGGTTTCGGTGTCCGAGGTTGGCAAGGATAGCTCGCACTTCATTCGCGACCCCGAGCATGAAATTGACTACCATTTCGGGAGTGCCGGGATACTTGGCACGGAGTGCAGGATCTTGGGTCGCGACACCGACCGGACACGTATTTAAGTGGCATTGACGTGCCATTACACATCCCGTCGCAACCATCGCTATCGTTCCAAATCCATATTCTTCCGCCCCCAACATTGCCGCAATAACAATGTCGCGTCCGGAACGCATCCCACCGTCAGCGCGTAAGACGACCCGATCCCGCAATTCATTGGTCACGAGTGCTCGCTGTGTTTCAGCAAGTCCGAGTTCCCATGGGGTCCCAGCGTTCTTAATGGAACTGAGCGGGGATGCCCCAGTGCCGCCTTCATGCCCACTTATTTGTATGACATCGGCGTAGCCCTTTGCCACCCCTGACGCAATCGTTCCAACAAGAAATTCGGATACCAATTTTACAGCGACCTTTGCCCGCGGGTTGGCTTGTTTTAGATCGTAGATGAGCTGCGCCAAATCCTCAATGGAGTAAATATCATGATGTGGGGGTGGTGAAATTAATGGCACTCCTGGCACAGAATGTCGAAGCGCAGCGATTTCAGCTGTCACTTTATGCCCTGGAATCTGTCCACCTTCTCCAGGTTTTGACCCTTGCGCCATCTTAATTTCCAGTTCTTTCGCCGATATGAGATAGCTCGGGGTCACACCGAAGCGTCCGGATGCCACCTGTTTAATGGCACTGGAAGCAAGGTCCCCATTGGGTTGGGGTTTGAAGCGTGTACTGCTTTCACCGCCTTCCCCGCTCCCCGATTTTGCACCGAGGCGATTCATCGCGATTGCCAAAGTTTCGTGTGTCTCGCGACTTAACGCCCCAAAAGACATACTACCGGTTGTGAAACGCCGAACGATATCTTCTACTGGTTCTACCTCTTCAATCGGAATAGGAGTGCTGGGTTTGAAAGCAAGGAGGTCTCGTAAGCTGGAAGGTTCCCCAGTCTCAATAGCAGCGGCGTATTTTTCATAGTCTTCCGACTTACCGCCCTTCACAAAGCGGTGAAGTGATTTAAATACTGTTGGATTAAAGGCATGGAATTCGCCATTTCTACGAAATCGGAAATAGCCTGCTTCCTCCAAGGACGTGTCGTCTTCACTACCAGCGAACGCTTTTGTGTGGAAGTGAAGGGTCTCCGCCGCGATTTCAGCAAAACCAATGCCACTTAAGCGTGAGGTGGTTCCTGTAAAGCATTTATCAATAACCGTTGAATTGATACCAAGCGCTTCAAAAATCTGGGCACCGTGATAACTTGACACCGTCGAAATTCCCATCTTTGCCATAATTTTTAAAATACCTTTTTCGACGGTTGATTTATAGGTTTCAACGGCTTCCGAGGGGGTAAGTTCTGCGAATTCACCGTCCTGAGCGAGTTGAACGATCGTTGAGAAAGCGAGGTAAGGGTTGATCGCAGTTGCACCGTACCCGAGAAGAACAGCAAAATGGTGTTCTTCCCTTGCATCTCCAGTTTCAGCGATGAGACTTGCCCGCATTCGCTTTCCTTCCCGAATCAAATGGTGGTGGACAGCACCAATAGCAAGTGCCATCGGAATCGGAGCAAGGTCAGGACTCACCTCTTTGTCACTGAGTACGAGGAGTGTTATCCCCGCATCAATTGCCGCAGAGGCACGTTGACAGAGTGTTTCCAATGCGTCTTCCAAACCTTGCTTGCCGGAGGCTACGGGGAAGCACACAGGGAGTGTCTCTATCTGGAAATCGGATATATCCAGGGCGCGCAATGCTTGCAAATCTGTATTCGTCAAAATTGGGGAATGTAACCGAATAAGTCGAGCGTGCGCTGGCGTTTCTGTGAGCAAACTATACTGCTTTCCGAGGTGTGTTGTCAGAGACATCACCAGACGTTCCCGGAGCGAATCAATAGGTGGATTCGTAACCTGCGCGAAACGTTGTTTGAAGTAACTGTATAGCAAACGCGGATGCCGAGAAATTACAGCAGGTGGTGTGTCATCGCCCATTGAACCGATTGCTTCCTTCGCCTCTGACACCATCGGTTTAATAAAGCGCTCCACGTCTTCAGTCATATAACCGAAAGCTTTCTGATATGTTGACAATTTTTCAGGGACAGCATCTGTTGTGCCACACGTCCCGTTTTTCTCGGCTGGGAGCGTTACGATCCCTTTCTTCACCCACTCCGCATAAGGTTTCTGCCTGGCAACATTGCGTTTAATGTCGGAATTTTTCAGCAATTTTCCATGGGCTGTATCAACAGCAATCATCTGCCCAGGCCCCAAACGCCCCTTTTCCACCACACAACCATCATCAAGTTCAATAATACCAACTTCAGACCCCATAACAACTGTTCCGTCTTCGGTGACCTTGTAGCGTGCGGGACGTAGTCCGTTTCTATCCAAACTTGCGCCGACAATAACGCCATCCGTAAAGGCGACTGCTGCCGGTCCGTCCCAAGGCTCGCTGACACATGAGAGATACTCGTAACAGGCTTTCAACTTGTCCGGCATATCGGGAATCTGCTCGTATGCTTCAGGAATCAGGCACATCATAGCATGTAGGATATCACGGCCAGAGTGTGTTAATAACTCTAAGACGTTATCCAAACTCATGGAATCGCTTCCATGCGGATTGATAATTGGAATGAGTTTTTGGATGTCCTCGTTCCAGAGGGGTGATTGCAAGTCGGCTTCGCGCGCCCGCATCCAGTTCTGATTGCCCATTAAGGTATTGATTTCGCCATTATGTGCAAGTGTCCGAAAAGGCTGGGCAAGCATCCATGTGGAGGAGGTATTTGTGCTGTAGCGTTGATGGAAAACGGCAAGTGCTGCCTGAAAATCAGGGTCTTTTAAATCCGTGTAAAACTGGGTAAGCTGCGGGGCTACCAGCAACCCTTTATAGACGATCGTCCGATGAGAAAAAGAGGCGATATGAAATTCATCGAGTGCCGCGGCTGTAACCCGATGCTCTAACTCTTTACATATCAGATACAATCGCTGCTCAAAAGCATCATCGGTGAGTTGCTCTGGACGTCCGACCAATACCTGCTGGATTTCCGGTAGCGTTTCGAGTGCTTTGGCACCGAGCGCGGAAAAATCCTGAGGCACGGAACGCCATCCAAGAAAAGGGATACCGTACTGCTGTAATATCTCTTCAACGATTGCGCGCCCCTGTGCCAGTGCATCTCGGTCATGCCTCGGCAGGAAAATCATCCCGACGCCCATATCATCCATCGAATCGAGGTGGACGCCGAGTTTCTGAAGTTCTTTTTGAAATATTTTCTCCGGAATTTGCGTTAGAATGCCTGCGCCATCTCCTGTCTTTGCATCAGCCGCTACTGCGCCGCGATGTGTCAAATTCGTGACCGCTTGTGTCGCCATTTTGATAATATCGTGGCTTCGATTCCCAAAACGGTTTGCGACAAAACCAACGCCGCAGGCATCTTTTTCTTTTAAATCATTATACATTTCTAAACTGACTCTCCATACATTCTTCTTTATTTTTTTCCATTGGCATTGTAGAGTGGGTTTCCTATTCCTCGCCATTTTGTATTTAATCTGCGGGGCGAGGTTCGCGCGTCTTAGCCCGACTCCTTTTTATCAAGGGTACAAAAAATCAAAAAACGGATTCATTTCAAGGCTGGATAGGATGTTCCGTACGGCTTCAATTCGGACGCTGACTACTCGTATCCTGCCAGAGGTAGCGCGCCCCAAGGCAAGAGCACCTTTGGAATCAGCGGCGATCCGCGATCGCGTCAACGGTGATTCGCGACCGACTTGGCGGGCTTACATGCTTCAGTTTGGTTCTCAGTCTTTGAACCGAAACCGCCTGTAGTCTTAATATTATACCTTAATTTAAGCGAAAAGTCAAAAAAATCCTATTGCCTCAATAGCCAACAGCACATCCATCTCGTCTTGGATCTGAACCTGCGATCAGCGTGTCGAAGGATGGATTGATGAAAATTGCTTGTCCTCCCCCAAAAAAAGTGTTTCCGGGTATGATATGATGTCCCTTTTGTGCCAAAGCGGCTTGTGTGTTCATTGGAATGCCCGCCTCCAGCAGAATCCGGGCGTCATCCATCACGCGAAACCGAGGTGCGTCTAATGCGTTTTGCACGTCCATATTGAAATCCACAAGGTTGCATACGAATTGTAAATGTCCTTGTGCTTGCATCTGTCCTCCCATGACCCCGAAGGTAACTAAGGGCACCCCATTCTGCGCAATCATGCCGGGGATAATCGTATGCAGTGTGCGTTTATGTGGCGCGATACAATTCGCGTGGTCGGGTCTCAACGAAAAACCCGCGCCTCGATTTTGTAACATAATTCCCGTGTCGCCAGCAACTAACCCTGAACCAAAACCAGCGAAGAGACTGTTGATAAAAGAAACGACATTTCGTTCGCTGTCAACCGCACAGAGATACACCGTATCGCTTCCCATTATGGGCATACCCGGGCTTGACTGCTCGTTTGCTCGTTCGGGTGAGATGCGCTCTCGCTGACTTTCTGTATAATCGTTGGACAGGAGTCCGTCTACTGGTACATCCACAAACGTCGGATCTGTCACATATTCGTAGAGATCTGCAAATCCTAATTTCATCGCCTCAATTGCATGGTGTAAATGTTCAGGGCTGTTATGTCCCATCATTTCAAGTTCAAACCCTTCAACAATGTTGAGTGCGAGGAGTGCGGCGATCCCCTGTCCATTTGGGGGTATTTCATAAACATCGTAGCCTCGATAATTGGTAGAAATCGGTTCTACCCAATCTGACGTGTGTTCAGCAAAGTCGCGTTGCGTAAATAAGCCTCCGTTTTCATCGGAGAATTTCACGATTTTGTCAGCAATTTCCCCCTGATAGAAGGCATCTCGTCCGCCTTCGGCAATCAATCGAAATGTCCGTGCAAGGTTTGGTTGATAAAAGATTTCCCCGGGTGCCGGTGCCTTTCCATTCTCGAGATATGTCCGTGCTGTGTCGGGATGCTGCGCCAACATCTGCGCACTTTCTTGCCATGCAAGACTAATCTGTGGACTGACAGGAAATCCGTTTTCTGCGTAATTGATGGCAGGCTGAAGGACCTCCGATAGCGACATTGTTCCGCATTCGTCAAGGAGTGTTGCCCATCCGTCAATTGTCCCGGGGACGGTGACGGGATACATACTCCCAAAAGAAGGAATACTCACCAACCCCTGCTTGGTGAAGAATTCTGGTTCTGCAGCGTAAGGCGCTCTACCGCTTGCATTCAAACCGCGAATCACACCCTCTTTGGGTTGATAAATGAGCATAAAGGCATCTCCACCGATGCCGGTTGACATTGGCTCAACAACGTTAAGTATTGCGGCAGTTGCGATCGCTGCATCAACAGCGTTTCCGCCTTGCTGTAAAATCTGCAATCCGCCCTGCGCCGCGAGTGGCTGACTCGTTGCAACCGCCCCGTGTTGACAAATGACTGCCGAGCGTCCAGGGCCGAATTGGTTTGGGGAGTACCCATCGAACATTTTTCGACTCCTTACTTAAGACCATTCCCTTCACTATAGCAGCCCCTGTATTTTTTGTCAAATTTAACACCAAAAACACCTTTGATTTTCAGGGACCGGATGGTGTTGCTTTTAGACCATCTCACCTTGACAACTCTCATCCTTTATGATAAAATTCAATCATTAACTATATGGTTGATAGGAGGCCAGGGTTAGAAAAATGTCGACGTATGATGTCGGAATTATCGGTGGCGGACCAGGAGGTTACGTCGCAGCTATTAAAGCGGCGCAACGTGGCGGCAGTGTTTGCCTGATAGAAAAGGGAGCGTGGGGTGGGACCTGTCTGAATCGCGGATGTATCCCAACGAAGACCCTTTTTGCGGTTGCCAACTTGGCGACACAGGTTCAAGAAGCCTCTACCTTCGGTGTGAATATTAATGGCGAGACGACAATTGATTACTCGCAAGTATTGAATCACAAAACCTCGGTTATCCAGCAGCTCACAGGGGGCATTGCCCAACTGCTGAAGGCAAACGGGGTTGATACCTTTAACGGGATGGCGACCCTTATCGACAGAAATACGATTGCCGTTAGCAAACCTGACGGGACAACCGAACAATTACACGCAAAAAATATTATCATTGCCACGGGTTCTGAACCTGCGGAACCGCCTGTTTTTGAAATTGATGAGAGCCAAGTCTTGACGACAACAGGTATTCTTGAGCTCATGGAACTTCCCGAAAGCCTCCTGATCGTTGGCGGTGGCGTTTCAGGCTGTGAATTTGCTTCCATTTTTAATGCCCTCGGTTGCAACGTGACTGTGCTGGAACTGCTCCCTACAATTTTGGCAACTGAAGATATTCAGGTTATCCGGCATATCCAACTTTTCATGAAACGGAAAGGTATCACTCTCCATACTGGTGCGAAACTGACCCATGTCAAAAAATCGGAGGCAAGTGTCACTGCAGTGCTTGAATCCGGCGAAGAGTTGACTGCACAAAAGATGCTTGTCTCGATTGGGAGGCGTTACAACACAGACGGGATAGGTTTAGAAAAGGTTGGGGTTCGGACAGAGGGGGGAAAAATTGTCGTAGATGCTCGAATGCAGACGGACATTGCGGGTATCTATGCCGTTGGAGACGTGGCGAGTCGGTATCTGTTGGCGCACGTTGCATCGGCAGAGGGAAAGATTGCAGCACAAAACTGTCTGGGTGACACCGTCGAGATGGATTATCAGGTCATCCCGTGGTGCGTTTTTACGCTACCTGAGATTGGGCACGTCGGTATGACAGAAAAAGAGGCGACGGATGAGGGTTACGAAGTGAAGATAGGACGGTTCCCATACGCCGCGAATGGGAAGGCATTGGGACTCCGCGAGACGGACGGGTTTGTTAAGACGGTTTCTGATGCCGATAGCGGGGACATCCTTGGCGTTCATATCGTTGGTGCCCATGCTTCAACGCTTATTCACGAAGCCGCAGTCGCGATTCGCACGGGTGCGACTGCGATGGACATAGCAGGGACGGTGCATGCCCATCCAACCCTCGCAGAAATGGTGATGGAATCCGCTGAAGCGGCGTATGATAGAGCGATCCACAGCCTACATTAAAAACGGACGGCTTCTTGAAGTTCACAATATCGCGATGAAATCTCTGAAAACTGAACATCTTTTTGTCGACTGATGCTGAAACCTTCAATATTAAAAGAGGCAACAACGGTTCCATACACCATCGCGCTGCGTATTGCTTTTTCGGACGTGTCTTCAATAGATGCGAGATAACCCATCATCCCACCGGCGAAACTGTCGCCAGCCCCCGTTGGATCAACCACCTGTGTGAGGGGATACGCTGGCACACTGAAAAAAGATGATTCCGTCACACTGATTGCCCCGTGCTCGCCTTTCTTAATGATAACGCGCCTTGGACCCTGGCGTAGAATTATCTGTGCGGCTCGCATCAAATTCGACTCGCCTGTTAATAAAAGTGCCTCACTGTCGTTCAGGATAAGAATGTCCACACGTGCTAAGAGTGCTTCTAAAGCCTCCCGCTCTTCATGAATCCAGAAGTCCATCGTGTCACAGACAATCAGTTTCGGTTGGGTTGACTGCTCAATGATGCTCAATTGTAAACTGGGCGGGTTATTTGCCAAAAAGAGGTAGGGGGTCTCTTTGTAGGTTTCAGGCAAAACGGGTTGAAACTCACCCACGACATTCAATTCGGTAAAAAGCGTATCGCGCACGTTAAAGTCGTCGGTATAACGGCCGCCCCATCGGAACGATTTGCCGCCGTTTACCCGTTTTAACCCTTGAAGGTCAATGCCTCGGGTGTCAAGAAAATCTGTGTAAGCGTGTGGAAAATCAGCACCGACGACTCCAATAAGCCGAACAGGGTTGCCAAAAAAACTCGCGGCGACGGCAGCGTAGACCCCGGAACCGCCAAGGACATCCTCCACCCGTTTACTCGGTGTTTCTACTGTATCTAAAGTAACCGTGCCAACGACTAAGACTCCCATTCTAAATTCTTATCTCCTTCTGCGTAAAGGCGCGTTTTGCAGGCACGCTGGTCTCTAAATCGCGCCCATCGCTGCACGTTCGCTTTCCTTAAAAAGGTCCCGGTCTATTTTTGTTTTCGCGTAGTGCGCGAATAACCCGTCTCAGTCGGCGAATAAAAATAACACTCAGCACAATAATGACTGGATACTGCAAGAAACTCAACACTCTTAGCAATGTTGGCGGAAGGTCTATCTGTTGAGAGGATGCCATCCAAATCGGTAATAATAGCACCGCCGATAGGAGTAATATAACTCCCTCCAAAATCTCTGATTTCTTCATAGGGACTTCCTTACAACTTTTTTACGTTCCCATTTCCCACGAGTTGAGATATTTTTCCTGTTCTGCCGTGAGTGTATCAATTTCAACACCGAAGGCTTCCAACTTGAGTTGTGCTACGGTTTCATCTATAGATTCAGGGACATCATATACACGATTCTCAAAATTATCCTGATTTTGGGCGATGTATTCAAGGCATAATGCTTGGTTCGCGAAACTCATGTCCATGACACTCGCCGGATGCCCTTCAGCAGCAGCGAGATTTACCAATCTGCCTTCGCCAACAAGATAGAGTTTCCTGCCATCTTCGAGAGTGTAGACATCTACATAGGGACGCGCGCTTCCTTTATCGACACTCAATTCTTCAAGTGCTGGAATGTCGATTTCAACATTGAAGTGACCAGAGTTCGCTATAATCGCTCCGTCCTTCATTGCTTTGAAATGCTCTTGACGTAAGACGTGAATATCTCCCGTGAGCGTTATGACCAAATCCCCTTCCTGAACCGCTTTCTGCATCGGCATCACTCGAAATCCGTCCATCACGGCTTCCAATGCTTTCAGCGCGGTGACCTCCGTCACAATGACGTTGGCGCCTAAGCCGCGTGCCCGGTTCGCAACGCCTCTACCACACCACCCATAGCCTGCAACGACAACTGTCGTTCCGGCAATGAGCAGATTTGTCGCTCTGATAATACCGTCTAATGTGCTTTGTCCGGTGCCGTATCGGTTATCAAAAAAATGCTTCGTTCGTGCGTCGTTCACAGCGATGATCGGATATCTCAATACCCCCTCGGTAGCCATACTTTTGAGTCGGATAACGCCGGTTGTTGTTTCTTCTGTTCCTGCAACGACCCGTTCCACTAAAGCTGGATTCGTTTCTTCAGAATGAAGTCTTGAAACGAGATCCGCCCCGTCATCCATGGTAATCGTTGGTTGCAAATCAAGGGTGGCATCAATGTGTTTATAATACGTCTCTGTATCTTCTCCATTAATCGCAAAAACGCCTATCTCCTCATCAACAACGAGAGATGCGGCAACGTCGTCCTGCGTACTGAGTGGATTTGATGCGCAAACAACCGCCTCGGCTCCGCCAGCCTTCAGGGTTTTCATTAAGTTGGCTGTTTCAGTTGTAACGTGTAAACACGCTGCGACTCTCAATCCTTCCAACGGTCGTTCACTTTGAAATCGATCCCGGATGGAATCCAAAACGGGCATGAACCGGTTTGCCCAGTCGATGCGTTGTTTACCTGTTGCTGCGAGCTCGGTTGTTTTTATATCGTAGTTCATTAGTATCCTTTTTGTTTATGGGTATTTTCAATTTTTCCAATCTATCGAAGTTTTTCGACGTAGTCGGTCTCTTCCCAAGTGAAACCGGGTTCTTCACGTCCGAAATGTCCATAGGCGGCAGTATTTTGATAAATAGGCTGGCGTAATTTCAGCCGTTCTATGATGCCCGCGGGCGTTAAATCAAAGTGTGCATTGACAAGTTTCGTGAGTGCCTCTGCATCGCCAGTTCCAAACGTATCCACCATGACAGAGATAGGTTCTTTTCTACCGATTGCGTAGGAAATTTGAATTTCGCAGCGTTCTGCGAGCCCCGCAGCAACAAGGTTCTTAGCAACGTGTCGTGCTGCATAAGCCGCGCTCCGATCTACTTTGGTAGGATCTTTTCCAGAAAGTGCGCCGCCACCATGCCGTCCCATGCCCCCATACGTATCAACAATAATTTTTCGCCCGGTTAATCCCGCATCACCTTGTGGACCACCAGTCACAAAACGTCCGGTTGGATTGATATGATATTTGACATCTGGGCTTTGGAGATTTTCAGGGATAATTTCTTTGATAACCTCTTCAATGATTGCTTCACGCAGTTCGCTATCCGCAACGTCAGGATCGTGTTGAGAAGAAATGACAACCGTAGTGACGGCCTTAGGTTTACCGTCTACATATTCCACTGTTACTTGGGATTTCCCGTCGGGACGGATAAAGGGGAGGGTACGATCTTTGCGAACTTTAGCCAAACGCTGTGTTAATTGATGCGCAAGGGTAATCGGCAGTGGCATCAATTCTGGTGTTTCGGTACATGCGTATCCAAACATTAACCCTTGATCACCTGCCCCGCCAGGGTTCACACCCATTGCTATATCAGGTGATTGCTGATCAATGATGCTCAATACGGCACTTCGTTCGGCATCAAAGCCATATTCAATATCGGTATAACCAATATCAGTTAGTACTTTCCGTGCGATTTGTTGTGCATCGTAGTTTGCTGTAGTCGTGATTTCACCAGTAATGACGGCAAGCCCTGTTGTAACCAAGGTTTCACAAGCGACTCTCGCCATTGGATCGGTCGTGAATATGGTATCAAGTACCGCGTCAGAAATCTGGTCTGCGATTTTGTCCGGGTGTCCTTCAGTGACGGATTCGGACGTAAAAAGAAAATTTTTGCTCAATTCCACGTCTCCTAAGCCTACGTATTTATTCTCGCTCCACGGTGTAGAGCAAGGGCTTTGTGCCTCGCCAAAGCTTTCGTGCAAGAGAGGACGGGTGGGCAATATGCCCACCCATGCAGGTGAAATAACGAAAATGGACGCGCAAAAACCCGCCCCTACATTTTAAAAATGTAGACCCACGCCGTAGCGAGATTTTTCCGCTTTATATTTTCGCCTCTGCTCCAAAAGCTTGGATTTAATTTCGGATGAGGATACGAAAAACATTAATTCTCAGAGTTCTTCGTGTTCTCAACGTTCTCAGAACCCTCCACACTCTCAACGTTTTCAGTGTTCTCAACGTTCTCAGAACTCTCCACACTCTCAACGCTCTGAATGTTTTCAGAACTCTCCGCGTTCGACTTACCCATTTCCTCTTTGAGCAATGCCCCTAATGTGGTGACAGTCTCTTCGCGTGCTGGCATTTGCCGTCTCGGTTCCCGTTCACGCCGTGATCGAGGCGGTCGCTCGGATCGCGTTCTCGCTGGCTGTTCTTCTTCAGGTGTCACAGCACGTTCTTGTTCAGCGAGGAGTGCTTTCAAACTCAGCCCGATCCGTCGGTCTTTTGGAGACAGATTAATCACTTTCAAATCTAACTCGTCGCCTACGGAAACCACTTCTTCTGGTTTTTCAATCCGTCGGTCTGCGAGTTCAGAAATGTGAATTAAGCCTTCAATACCTTCCTCAAGCTTGGTGAACGCTCCGAAACTCGTAAGATTGACAATTTTACCTCGGACCACAGAACCGACCTTGTATTTTTCGGGTACTTCTGCCCATGGATCGGGCTGTGTCTGCTTGAGACCCAATGAAACTCTACGTTCAGCGGCGTCAATCTGTAATACGACTACCTCAATCTCACTACCTTCCTTTAGCTCATCATTGGCTGCAACGCCTCGTTTCGTCCATGAGAGATCTGAGGTATGGATTAAACCGTCAATTCCTGGTTCGATTTCAACAAACGCTCCAAAACTCGTTAAATTTCGGATACGCCCGGTGATCTTGCTGCCAACAGGGGATCTTTCTTCCAAAAGTTCCCAAGGATTCTGTTTCAGCTGCTTCAACCCAAGTGAAATACGTTTGTCGTCCCTTGAGATTTCCAAGACAACGGCTTCAATTTCATCCCCCTTATTGACGATTCTCGATGGGGCAACGTTCCGGCGGGTCCATGCCATCTCAGAGACATGAATTAAGCCTTCAACGCCCTCTTCAAGTTGTAGAAACGCCCCATAATTGACGATATTAACAACAACACCGCGAACCGTGGCGCCAACAGGATATTTTTCCTCAATGTCTGTCCATGGATCCGGAGTTTTCTGCTTCAAGCCCAAGGAAATTTTCTCATTCTCTTGGTTGATACCGATGACCTGGACTTCGATTTCTTCTCCAACAGAGACGACATCAGATGGATGATGTATCCGTTTCCAGGCCATATCTGTCTTGTGAAGTAATCCATCAACGCCCCCCAAGTCAACAAAAGCCCCAAAAGCAGTGATATTTTTTACCACGCCTTTCACCTGTTGACCAACTTCAAGTGTGTTGAGCACTTCTGAGCGTTTTTGGACAAGTTCGGCTTCCAACCAAGCACGCCGCGACAGAACAATGTTATGCCGCCGTTTACTTAGGCTGATCACCTTCATTTCAAGCGTTTGTCCTACATACTGTTCAAGGTTCTGGATGGGGCGCAATTCAACTTGCGAAGCCGGTAAGAAACCTCGGAGGGATCCAACGTTGACTCGCAGCCCTCCCTTAATCCGTTCGCTGATACGTCCCATGACAGGTGTACCTGCTTCGTACGCGGTCGCAATCTCATCCCAAATGAGTGTTTGATCGGCGATCTTTTTCGAAAGGACTATCTGTCCTTCAGAGTCTTCACGCCGCACAATATAGACATCAATCTCATCGCCCACCTGAACAGTAGGCAAACCGTCTTGTCCAGCGTCGAATTCAGATGCTGGGATATAACCTTCGGACTTAAAGCCGATGTCAATCATGACTTCATCGCGATTGACATCTACGACGACCCCTTTAACAATTTCGCCATCCGTAAACGCCTTGATCGAATTATCATACGCTTCTTCAAGAGATTCCGGACTCATTGATTCCGCTGGTTCTTCCGGTGCTGCCTCTATCGCCACCTCTTCCGAGGGTGTTTCTTCAGTGGGTGCTGCTGCTTCAGCATCGCTATCAGCCACTTCTGCTGCCTCCTCGGGGGTACTTTCATCAGTAAGCGTTGTTGCTTCTTCAACATCAGCGTCGCCAGCAGTTGCTTCCACTTCAGTGTCCGTGGCTCCTTCCTGCCCCTCAGTGTCTACGTTGGTTGCAGAAGTGGCTTCTGCAACTTCTGAAGTTTCTGTCTCGCTGGCTACTTCCTGATTCACTTCAACTGAGCCCTCAGTTGAATGTTTTTCCTCTTCCACATCAACAGTGGACGCATTTGTATTTGCCTGTTCGTTGTTCATTAAGATACCTGGTCCATTTAAAAACGCACAACCGCGTTAATCCGCCAGTTCCTCCTTATATTCAAAGTGCTTTTGGCACTTTCAAATCGGTTGCATAATAGTATATCATAAATGCAGAAAGAAAATCAACAATAATTTTTTTATTGATATGATTTAATTCTCAGAAAGACCTGCCATTGGAGAATATCTCCGCGATTTAGGGTTCAAATACAGAATTTTGCTTGATTTTTTTTCGGATTTAAGATAGAATTTAAAAACGGTTCCTTGAGTTAGGACTGGCTTTAATCTATGGGAGGTGATTTCTATGGATTCGACAAAATTAATGAAACTCCGAGAGGAATCCGGTATCAAAATAATTGAAATAAAAACAGACTTGAGTAGTTACGCAGCCTCCGATTTACGGAAGATGCTTGAAGGGCTCTTAGCGGAGAAAGTCGAGAAGGTTGTTGTGAATCTTAGTCAAGTGAGTCATATAAACAGCACGGCTGTAGGTGCCTTGGTAGGTGTTGCGAAACGGCTTCGCCAAAGTGGGGGCGACCTTAAAATTTGCGCACTTGCGGACAACTTAACACGGACCTTTAATCTCATCGGGGCCTCCAGTGTCGTCGAAATCTACGAATCAGAAAACAGTGCCCTCGCAGCATTTTAAGCAAAGTAAATTTAGTACATGGCGCAAGCAGATATTCAACTTCAAATTCCGAGTGCCGCCTTTTATATAGAACCTGTTCGGGCCTTTGTTGGAAACCTCGCCAAAAGCCTCGGATTCTCCAGAAAACGCGTAGCAGACATCCAACTTGTGCTTGACGAAGTCTGTAGCAATGCAGTACATCATGGCTCGGTTAATGCTACAGTTGGCGTTAAATTGTGCATCAGTATTGATACAGATACCCTTGCAATTTTAGTAAGGGACACGGGTGCGCGGCATGCGGGAAAAAAGAGTTGGCTAACACATGAAAGACTGTCGGAGATTGAGAGGAACCGTTCCCCAAACAATGAGAGCGGACACGGTATTTTCATTGCTAAATCTCTCTCGGATATGCACGAAATGCAAACGAATGCGTCAGGCGGAACCGATGTTCGAGTGGTTTTTCGTTTTTTAAAACCGAGAGATATCGAAATTTAATCTCCCCCTGAAACTTCAATCGCGATCAGTGTTAGATCGTCGTCTTTCGGGCAGTTGTCGGTGAAGGCATCAATAGCTTCCGAGACGGTGGTGATGAGTCCTGACGCGGATTCTTTTTCGTATGTGCACACCAATTTTTGGAGGCGATCTACTGTAAATTCCTCGCCTTGTGGGTTTTTAGCTTCGTAAACACCGTCGGTATAAAGGAACATTCTGCTGGACGCATCGAATGGATAATGTACTGTTTCATAAACTGAGTCTCGCCAAATGCCTAACCCATTTCCTGTGCATTGATCGCCAACAGCTTGGTATGTCTGTTGATGGGTATTGTACAAAAATGGGAACGAATGTCCAGCGTTTGCACAGATGAGTGCGCCCTTATCCAAGTCAATGATCCCGCAAAAGGCTGTTGCAAACATGAACAGTCGTGAACTAATCAAATCATTGAAACGGGTGTTTAGTATTTCAAGCAGATAGCCTGGATTATCTTCGACTTGCTGCTGGAATTCCGCCAAAATTGTTTTAATGAAGACTGTTACAAAAGCCGCTGAAACCCCATGTCCCATAACATCCGAAATAAAAACCCCGAGTCGATTGGGTGCGATTTCCCAGATGTCAAAAAAGTCTCCGCCGACTGCCATTTCAGGCCGGCAGTGTGAAGCAATCCGAAATCCCGACAATTCTTGTACACCATTCTGAGGAATCAGGATTTCTTGAATGCTTCGTGCCATTTGGAGTTCTTCTTGCAAACGGGTGTTATACGCTGCGAGTGTATCTTGGTAGCGTTTAATTCGCAAGAGTGAACGCACCCGGGCGAGGACTTCTAAACTATCAAAAGGCTTCTCAATAAAATCATCGGCCCCTGCCTCAATAGACTTAATTCGATTCTCGCGGGTGTCCCGTAGCGCGGTTATCATCACAATTGGAATGAATTCGGTAGCCTCATTCGCTCGGATCCGTTTGACGACTTCAAATCCATCCATTCTCGGCATGTTGATGTCTAACAAGATGAGATCTGGCATCTCTTTTTCGACGGTATCCAGTGCCTCAAGTCCATCTGCAGCCGTGTAAACTGTATATCCTCGTGCGTTGAGTTGAATTTGGAGAATTTTGACATTCTTGGGTTCATCATCAACAACAAGGATTTTCGCACCTTCCTGCTGCTCAGATATTACTTCCTCATTCATTTGCTTGTCCTCTTGATGTGAGTCTCTACACGCTCCACTAAAACTTTGATGTCGATCGGTTTACTGAGATAATCATCGCATCCAGCTTTAAGAATGCGCTCCCTGTCTCCAGACATGGCTGCGGCTGTGAGTGCAATAATTGGTATATCTACCCATGCAAGATTCGCTTTAATGCGTCTTGTTAAATCTTCGCCGCTCTGTCCGGGTAAGGCAATATCCATGAGGATAAGTTGTGGTATTGCGTCTTCCAAACTTGCGAGTGCTTCCGTAGCATCAGTCGCTTCCACGACTGTATATCCCTTTGATTGCAGGACAATCCGCACTACTTTGCGGTTCAACTCTTGGTCTTCAATCACCAAGATCCGTTTTTGCGTTTCTGTCTGTTCTTCGGCTGGGGGTGGTTTTTCAGTTTTCACAGGTTGCCTTTTATTCAAGCCAGCAGTTATAAAATGAACCGAAGTTTTAAATTTACACTTTAATTGTTGAAGGGCGTTGAAGGGGGATGCTCAGAGCGAAATTACTCCCTTCTCCTTCCCGGCTTGTCACACTAATCTCGCCACCGTGTAACATGATAAGCCTATGCGTCAAGGCTAAACCGAGACCTGTTCCACCGTATCGCCGAGATTTTGACGTATCGATTTGTGTAAATGGGGCGAAGAGTTTCGCCTGATCGGCTTCGGAGATACCTATACCTGTATCAATAACTTTAGCTTGGAGTTCCGTGGTTCCAACTTCCAGTTGGGTTTCGACTTTACCGCCTTCTGGGGTGAATTTCACTGCATTGGAGAGTAGATTATAGAAAATCTGCTTGAATTTAACTCTGTCGGCTTCAATCATCCCATTCTGGTTATAGTGCAAGGTAAGGTTGAGATCCTTCTTTACAGCGAGTGCAGTAATAATGGCGTTGACTTCCTCGACGGCTTCAACAATAGAGAACGTCTCTAATTGAAGTGCCATTTTTCCGGCTTCAATCTTTGAAAGGTCAAGGATGTCATTGATCATTTCCAGCAAATGTTCACCGCTAATGTGAATATCATTAATGCATTCCTTTTGCTCAGCATTAATGCTGCCGACAAGTTCATCCCGTAGAATTTCAGCGAATCCAATGATTGCATTCAAAGGCGTGCGCAGTTCGTGACTCATGTTTGCGAGGAAATCACTTTTGGCACGGCTTGCGTACTCAACGGCTTGTTGGGCGCGATAGTACTCAGTTATGTCGCGTGAAATACCACATGTTCCTACGATGCGGCCCTCTCTATCCCGAATCGGGACTTTAGTCGTTGATACCCATGTATCCTGTTCATTGGGCCAGGTCTCTCTTTCCTGTTTCGCCTCAATGGGTTTCCCAGATTCAATGACCTCCTGCTCATCCTGATATGCCTGTTGGGCGTGTTCACGGGTAAAGAAGTCAAAGTCGGTTTTACGAACTGCCTCTGCGGGATTTCTTAAACCGAACCGATCTGCTAAAGAACGATTGATTCGTATAAATCGACTCTCTGTATCTTTGAAATAGATGTGGTCTGGGGTATTTTCCATCAAGGTATGCAACAACTCAGCTTCTTGGACATGTTTCGCCGCCAATTGCTGGAATCGGGTTTCACTCTCTTTCAATCTTGCTTCTAACTGCTTTCGGGGTGTTATATCTGTTGCGACGACGTGATAGCATTGTTTTTCACCATCCGATGCTACGTGCCATCTTAGCCATCTGTAAGACGCGTCTTTATGCTGAAATCGATTTTCAAAGGTAACAGCATCGCGTTCTCCTGTTTTCACCTTTTCGATCTCGGTAAGCATTTCCTCCCGATCCTCCGGATGTATGAATGCGGACCATTGGGAGTTTTGAAGTTCTAATCGTGTGAATCCGAGGATTTCTTCCCAGACGGAGTAGTTGAGAGCGACGAATCCACCGCCCCAATTGATAAACCCGAACATATCCGTGGAAATCCGTAAAAAATGCCAAGGTTCCATGATTTCACCCATTAATATGTGCTTGCGAGTAGTGTCTTTACGCTTCTTGTTTACTTCGACAAAATGAAAGGTAAGAGCATCGCGTGCGTCCCGTAAATCTATGTTGTTACGAGAACTGCCCGGTTTGCGACTTTTACAACACTTTGGGTAGTGCTTTGGAAAACAAGCTCGTATAATCTTCCATGATGACTCGCGCTCAATGCAATGAGATCGCAATCATTTTCTTCTGCGTTTTCCAAGATGTTTGTTACCGTAAAGCCACGAGCAGCGAGGAAGTCGGCTTGAACATCATAATATTCCAAATATGCTTCCATCTGCTGCTTAATACGGGTTGCTTCCTGCTGTGTGCTTGAAAGAGCGAGTCCTAATATCCCGGCTTTTGTTAACTCCCCGATTTCGGCGACGAGTCCTAAGGCATGATCAGAATAGGTGTCTCCATGATGGACAGCGAGTATTTTCCGCAAGAGAGTGCATTGTTCGTGCACCACAATAATAGGTCTTGTGATGTGGAGCAGTACGTCGTCGATCTGGCTTTGGATAAGTTTGAGGCGCCGCTTTCTTATATCTTCAGGAAGCCCGACAACAACCAGGTCGGCGGAATGTGCTTTTTCGCAGATCATCTGCCGCGGATTGCCAGCGACAGATTCAACGTGGTAATCTAAGAAATCGTAGAGCGAGCATTCCGTCTCGGTTCGACGTATGACAGTCTCTGCGACATCAGCGTTTCCACCGTGCTGGCTGTCCTGAAAGAAAACACACGATAAATGTGTTCCTAAAAGGACGGCGAGTTGTCCGGCGTACTCAAAGGCATTTTTCTCGTAATCCGTATCGCCGATGGCAACGAGGATATTTTTTATCATGAGACATTCCCTTATAGATGCGAGGCAGTAGGACTTTACTGAGAGGTTTTCGACGTTAGCAAAGCACCGCCGCTACCATAAAACTAAGATTAGTCTGAATCTCACTCGGCGTGCTGCAGCAAGGCAGCAACAGCATCTTCTTCGCTCTCAAAGTTTTTAAAGACGGTGATTAAGCGCGCCATGACGATGAGGTTCTTGACATGTTTGTTGACATTAATCACTGCTATTTTCCCCCCGCGCGGGTGGATGTCGGAATAGATTTTCATAAGGACACCAAGCCCAGAACTGTCCATTCCGGTTACTTCTTTGAAGTCAAACACGACTCTCGGGGGTGAGGAGCGCACTGCGAGTGCCTCCTCCACGGTCTCCGAGACCTCTTTGACCCCTGGGGTGATAATTCTGCCACTCAGTCTGAAAATAACGACCCCTTTTTTCTCAGACACGGTGATTGCCATAGTGTACATACTCCTAATGCTACTGCGCGTTTAGGTCACGGGCGGGTGTTCGAATTATGCCCTTAACTCTCGCTTGACAGCGCCGAAACTGCAGCATCCTCGGTATCAAAATGCTCAAAGATACTGACAAGCCGACTGCGGACAATCAGATTTTTAATGTTTGTTCCGACGTTGATGACACCGATACGCCCTTTCTTTCGGGTTGCGGCTACATGTGCCCCCATCAGCGTGCCGAGACCCGAACTATCCATCATATTGACTCGATCGAAATTAATGAGAATGCGTGGCTCATCGGAGGCATCGATCTGTGAGGTGATTGCCTCTCGTAATTCCGATACTGAGGCTCCCATTATTTTTCCACTCGGTTCTAAGATTGCAACACCATCTTTCTGGCGAATCGTGGTTGCCATGGTTGTCTCCTTTTGTTGTTTGCTGGAAAATTGAAATTTCGATTCACACTTTCAATTTTAAACTAATTGAAAATATTTGTCAACCTGCAATTTGGATACCCATTCGATTTTGTGAAATGTTGCCAAAAAGAGTTGCCCTTTCCAATTTTAAACTTTTTTCAACTTTAAACTTCAATTTTGAAATTTTCTTCAACTTTAAAGACAGCAGTTCACCGGCGCGACAAACGACCCACTACTGATCTATGTTTCTTAGATTCTTTGCGGAAAATGGGTACGCAATTCCCCGGAAATGGCATCGGATTTTGTTTGTTTTTAATGCTGAAACAGAGTATAATGTTGACGAATTTCTATCAATAGAAAGGAAAGTAATGTATAAAGTACGAATTAAGGATCTCCCTGAGGATGAACGTCCACGCGAAAGGCTCCATAAATATGGACCGGAGACCCTGAAAGACTCTGAACTCTTGGCTATCATCCTCAAAAGCGGTTTCCAAGGGACATCCGCTATTCAGCTTGGTGAGCAGGTGCTGATGGCGGTTGAAGGCGATTTGAAGCGGATGGCGGATCACAAGACCAAACAATTTGAGAAAATTAAAGGCGTTGGTGAAGCGAAAGCCGCACAGATCGTCGCGGCTCTTGAACTCGGCAAACGATTGGCACGTTTCCACGCCGACCGCGATAAAATCACATCCCCGGCGGATGTTGCAGATCTGATGATGTCCAGAATGCGGTACCTACAGAAGGAAATTGTTTGCGTCCTTTGCCTTGACACCAAGGGCGGTGTAACAACCAAAGGCATCACAGGTGATCTGGATGACGATTTGGATTGGGGAAAAAGATTAGTGTCAGAAAGCACAGTCTTTGAAGGGACGCTAAATGCGAGTGTTTTTCACCCACGCGAAATTTTTCGATTCGCTATCGAAGAATCAGCAAATTCAATTATCCTTGTTCACAATCATCCATCTGGAGATCCACAGCCGAGCCAAGAAGACATTCGGGCAACAAAACAGTTGATTGAGGCTGGCAATCAGATTGGGATAAAAGTGTTGGATCACATTATCATCGGGGACGGGATTTTTGTGAGTCTGAAGGAGGAAAACTTCATTTGAAGCACGCCGATTCATTTCACATCGCGTTGCCGAATTACTTCATATAACAACACACCCGCTGCAACTGAAACGTTTAGTGAGCCAATTTTGCCTAACATCGGCAGATGAACAAGGTAATCACATTTTTGTTTCACAAGTCGTCGGAGTCCCTTACCTTCACTTCCGAAGACGAGACACAATGGCACTCTAAAGTCAGTATCCGTATATAGACAAGATGCATTCTCGGCGGCACCGGCGACCCATATTCTCCTGCTTTTAAGGGTGTCTATGGTATGTGCTATGTTTGTCACTGTGACGATGGGTATATACGTGGACGCACCTGCTGATGCTTTGTGTACAGCTGCTGTGATGCCGACAGCACGATTTTTGGGAATGATAACGGCATCGGCATTCACAGCCTCAGCGGTCCGGAGAATCGCTCCAAGATTTCTTGGGTCTTGAATGTTATCTAATATAATTAACAGCGCGTTGTGTTCACTGCGTTCTATTTTCGCGAGTATTGATGCCAGATCGTCGTAACGCGCCGGACTCACCAAGGCGATAACACCTTGGTGTGGCACAGATGGCTCAAGCCTGTCCAACTCACGTCGTGGACAGCGTTTTATAGGGACCCCTGCCTTTTCTGCTATTGTAACGATATGTTGGATGCGTGAGTGGGTATTCCCCTTGGCAATCCAGATTTTTTCCACGGCTTGCGTCCCGCGCTTTAGATGTTCTATAACTGGATTTCTGCCAACAATATATTCGGACATATCGAAGTGTGGACGAATAGGAATAGCAGTCCTTGCCCATTAATCACCACGGACAAACTTAACATCTGGTCCGCGCGGTTCAATATTAATATCTGGATCCGCAGTTTGGCATTTTACGCAGGTAATATCACCGACGTTTGCGTTTTGCATGCGCGGTGCGAGTGTTCCCAACTTAAACACAAATCCCAAAATGTCATTCGCTGGGATATTCTCATCACATGAACCACATGCAATAGCGTCTCCCGATTTGGCTTTTGCTAACAGTTCTGATGCTTTCATAACCTTCCTTTCGTCAACATCCCTTAAATTGGTAGGACTTACATAATTTTGACCATCGCCCGTGCATGAGAAAGGGATCGTCTAAAAAACACAAGTGGTCTGTGGAAACACAACCAAACAGGTTATGCTATAAAAGAGCACCCGGCGTAAGTCCTAATTGGCTTAAAGGAAGTAGCGTTCCTTTCGCTTATCCAATTCGTATTCTTCATAGGCCTCTTGCGCCGTATCGACTTCGGAGACTTGTGCGATAGGAACATCCCACCACGATTCGTAGCGCGGAACTCCTTGGTAGTAATCTACATCAATCTTCACAACGGTTGTGTGCTCAGCTTCTCGTGCCTCATGTAGGGCGGCTTTTAGGCTTTGCAAGGTTGTTGCTTCAATTACCTTGGCACCAAGACTGGCAGCATTCGCGGCGAGATCTACGGGTAAAAAGTCACCTTCAAGTTCACCCGTTTTTTCGTCCCGATAGCGGAAACGGGTGGCGAAACCTTGCGCGCCGGTTGCCCGAGACAATCCGCCGATACTACTATGTCCCTCGTTGTTCACAAGCACAATAATGAGTTTAAAACCTTCCTGAATCGATGTAATGATCTCTTGCGCCAGCATTAAGTATGAACCATCACCAACCATAACATAGACGTCGCGATTTGGATCCGCCATTTTGATGCCCAATCCACCAGCGATTTCGTAGCCCATACACGAGTATCCGTACTCTAAGTGGTACTGTTTCGGATTACGGGTTCGCCATAACTTGTGTAAGTCTCCCGGAAGGCTCCCCGCTGCGCACACCACTACATCTTCAGGACGTGAAAATTCGTTAACCACACCGATGACCTCGCTCTGACTCGGTAAAGGCGTGTGACCAAGGTGGTAAAGTCGATCCACTTCTTCCTCCCATTCGTCGCGATAGTTCTTGATTTGTGTGGCATAGGCAGCATCAACGTGATAGTTCCCGACAGCGGTAGCCAGTTCCTCAAGTGTGACGCGCGCGTCTGCGACGAGTGGTAAGGCGGCATGTTTAAAGGCATCGAATTCTGCAACATTAATGTTGATGAAACGGACGTTGGGGTTTTGGAAAGCAGTCTTGGAAGCAGTCGTGAAATCACTCAAGCGCGTGCCGATTGCAATCACCAAATCTGCTTCTCGGGCAGTGATATTCGCCCCTGGTGTCCCTGTTGCGCCGATGGCTCCAAGATTCTGGGGATGATTGTAGGGCAGTGAACCTTTTCCGGCGAAAGTTTCACCGACAGGAACACCAGTTTGTTCTGCGAATTGTGCGAGGTGTGCTGTGGCTTCACTGTAGATAACACCCCCACCGGCGATAATCAAAGGAGATTTACTCTCGCGAATCCACGCCGTTGCGCGATTTAGTAGGCTTACATCAGCACGCGGGCGAGATATGGTATAAACGCGTTTCTCAAAAAGTTGTGCTGGATAATCATACGCCTCAGCCTGAACGTCTTGCGGAAGTGCTAAGGTTACTGTCCCAGTATCAGCCTGCGATGTCAGGACTCGCATCGCCTCTGGCAAGGCAGTAATTATCTGTTCTGGACGATTAATCCGATCCCAATACCGCGAAATCGGCTTGAAACAATCGTTCACAGAATAATCCTGTGAACTGGAAGACTCCAGCTGCTGTAAAACTGGGGCGACTAAGCGTGTGGAAAAAATGTCTCCCGGTAGTAAGAGCACCGGCAGTCGGTTAATCGTTGCGCCCGCAGCCCCTGTAATCATATTTGTTGCCCCCGGTCCGATGGATGTCGTGCAGGCAAAGGTTCGCAGGCGATTGTTCATTTTGGTAAACGCAGCGGCGGTGTGTACCATGGATTGTTCATTACGCGTCTGGTAGAACCGGAAGGCATCGGAATACTGATGCAACGCTTGACCGATACCTGCAACGTTTCCGTGTCCGAAGATTCCGAACATACCGGCAAAAAATTGGGCTTCGTTTCCATCTCGTTCAACATATTGTTGTCGGAGAAATTGAACGATGGCTTGTCCCATCGTGAGTTTTTGTGTTTTCATGAAAATTGCTGCTCCTTTGATAAAGTAATGTGTGGCTGCGGTATGGAACCCAAACCAAATTGTATTTACCATCCGCCGCGCGCTGCGACAAATTCATCAACTTCGGGCATTGTCGGCATAAAGTTCGCACACCCGTGCCGTGTTACGACAATTGCACCCGTGGCGTTGCCGAGACGGGCAGATTTCCGCCAACCCCAACCACTGAGATGACCGTAAATAAAACCGCTCGCAAAAGCATCACCAGCACCCAGCGTATTGTAAACTTCAACAGGAAAGGGTTCAGCGTGAACGATTTCTTCGTTCGCCAAATGAACATCGGCACCTTCAATCCCACGTTTTACTATCAGTGCATCTGGACCAGCACTTAAAAGCGTCTCAATAGCGAGTGCCATATCCCCTTCAATCATAGGATTTGAGATTTGAGAGTGTTCAATTGTGAGTTGTGAAAGACTCGTAAGCGTTGCGGCTTTGATCTCTTCTTCCGTCCCGATGGCAATATCAATATAACGTAACGCTGATCGCACGACAACGCCGAATGCTCTTGGATCGTGCCACTGATCCGCCCGAAAATCAAGATCCAAAAAGACGTGTTTGCCGAGTGCTTGTGCGTATTCAGCCGCGTAGAGTGTAGCGCTGCGACTCGGTTCCTTACTCAAACCAGTTCCAGATATTAACACCGCTCGACTTTCAGCGATCGGCGCGGCGAGAACATCATCAATAGTGAGTTCAATATCTGCACAGTTATCGCGGTAATAGATGAGCGGGAATCGATCCGGCGGTTCAATACCGAGGACGACAGCACTTGTTCGGTGCCCCGGTTTGTGCGGAATAAACTGAATTTCAACGCCCTCATCTTTCAAAAATTTGAGTAGGAACTCCCCAACCGGATCTTCGCCGATGGCAGTAAGGAGTGCAGCTTGAAGCCCAAGTCGCTGGACACCAACGCTGATATTCGTAGGACATCCACCAACGAAGGCACCAAAACTTTTAATATCTGGAAACGCGGCACCGATGTCGTTCGCGTAGAGATCTAAAGAACTTCGTCCGATTGTGAGAATATCGTAAGTTTCCATTCTTTAATTTATGGCCCCTGGGCTGCTGCGTCCGTTTTAACCATCCACTCGTGCTTTGCTGCCTTGTATCGGAGTCGAGTGGATGATTAACTTGCAGGTTTTCGGTGTATTCCCGGCTATATTTGTGGATCCGCTATTCGTTTTGAACGATCTAAATCCGACACCGCATTTTTGAATTTTTGATGTTCCTCAGCAAATTTACGAGTTATGAGAAACGCATCATTTCCGCAAGCGATCAGCTGAACACCAAGATTTAACCACTGTTCACCGCCCTCAAAGTCGTTGACATAACAACCTAAAGGGATATTATGTGTCTGTGTGAGGTTAATAATATTTTTTATCGCTTCTAAAAGCAGTGGATGGTTGAGTTCCCCAGAGATACCCATAGACGTGGATAGGTCGTAGGGCCCAATAAATACAACATCTAACTCGCCTGTCTCAAGGATTTCATTTAGGTTTTCAACGGCTTGGCGGGTTTCAATCTGCCCGATGGTGAGAATTTTCTGATTTGCGTTATGGACATACGCTCTGGTATCCAGTTTTGTGAAGTCCCCATAATCAGTATGTCCAATGCCGAAAGCAACACCTCGGTCGCCTTCGGGGGCATATTTTGTCCATTTTTTAATTTTTTCAATGTCTTCACAGGATTCGACCCGAGGAATCATGACCCCGGTTGCCCCTGCATCAAGCACCCGAGAGACAAAATGACGTTCAAGTGCGGGGACTCGGACAATACAGGGAAGGTTTGAACCTCGTGCGTTCCGAATTGTCCGTCCAATAGTTTCTATGGAGAAGGAACTGTGTTCCAAATCTGCGATAATAAAGTCTGCTCCGGCACTTGCGAGAAGTGTTGCAATTGCGGAACCGGCGAATTCAAGTACAAATGTTCCAATAAGCACTTCTCCGCGCTTTAAAGCTGCTTTCACGTGTAGTTCCTTTAACTTTCGACCGGGATTTCCGACATTAATTTTTGTGCTTCGCTTACCATTTTTGTCGGTGTAGACATCTTTTCACCGACCGCCAAGATTAACGCGTAAAAGTCATAAGCGGTTTGTAAATCATCATTGAGATGTGCACTTTCAGCAGCGTTAAAATAACAGACGATTGCCATTCGATGGCATTCCTCTACGAGTAACAACAAATTCGTGTAACTATGATTGTAAGCGGCGAGGATATAAGATTTTCCTGCTTCTTCCCATGAACGCTGTAGTTCAAATTGACGTGCCAAGCGCGTGTAATAAATCCCACCCTTTTTGGCGTTCTTTCTGGCGAGACGCTGTTTCTCTGCGACCGTGTAAGCGAAGCGGGCGCGCGTATAACAGTTAGCAACGAGTTCTAAATCGTCTTTCTTGATAAAGTTGTTAGCCTGTTTTTGATAGAATCTACCGAGCTTCCTATAAAGCACGTGGCATTGTCGGGTCCGCCCCTGTTGTTCATAGATTTGAATCTGCCGAAAGATACGAAATGCTTCTATCTCATGTGGATATTGAATGTCGCTGTGAACCTGATCGAGTAGGAATTCCGGTGAAGCTTCCTCCATCACGAGCCGATAACTGCCGGTTGCCCTAACGCGGGGGCGTATGGGTGTTATATTTTCTGTTTCTTCCGGTACCGATATTTGATGCTCAAGCCATGTCCGAAGAACATCACTTTCATTCTCTGGTAATTTCTGAATGAGGGCAACAATTTCCTCAGCAGTCGGGCGTGATGGGAAGACTATGTTTGCGGCACTGAGTTCGTCAAACAAATTGTCTATAGTATTGGTTAAGCCCTGATCATCGATATAGAGATGGCTTGCTCTATGGAGTTCCGATAGTACGCCTCGAAAGTCTTGGTTTTCGATGTAACGTGTAGCAAGTGTATAGTGCCTTTGAACTTGCGTTACGATCTTCTCTCGTTTACTATTTTCCTCCCGCTGCCGTCGTTGAAAAAAGAGGTTTTGATTCATCCGTTCAGCATCTGCAAGCGAGAGGCGAAATGTTTTACGGTACCCTTCCAGTGCTTCTGCTAATCTTGGATTATTGGAATTAACGCTCGCATCAATCAGCTGAGCAACTTGTTTAACATACTCATCTTGGCGAATTCGATCCAGTTCTTCATACATTTCATCGGCACTCTGATGGCGTTCTAAGAGTTGTCGGTGAAGTGCTTTTTGTAGGAAATTGCGGAGCACCTCGGGACATCTATGGATTTCTTCTATTTCTCCGGCTGCTTTCTTTTTATCAATTTCCTTATTTTCCCCTGAAAACGGAAATCGCCCGGTTATCGCCTGATACAAGATGAGTGCTGTGGAATAAAGATCTGCCCGATAGTCATAAGAGCCGTAGTGCTGTTCGGGTGCCATGTAGCGTCGGGTGCCCGCCATAGTTTCAGCGAATTCAGTTGTTTCGCCAAATATGCGAGCGATACTAAAGTCGGCGACCTTTGCTTCTTTTTCGATTGTGAGTAAAATATTCTGCGGTTTGATATCGCGATGCATAATTTTGTGTTCATGCGCTGCTTTCAGCCCGCGACAAATGTCTAAACCGATATTGAGGGTATCTGTTAGATTGAGTGCGCCCTCCTGCATGAGATCATGAAGGCTTTTCCCCTCGACGTATTCCATGACTATCCACGCAACATAGTCATCTTTGCCGGGTTCAACGGTATGAATAGAGACGATATTTGGATGTCCCCAAATTTTCGACATCGCTTGGAACTCGGTCAGCAAAAACTTCATTCTACTGGCGGGATAGGCAGTTTTTGCCAAGGCTTTAATTGCCACAATCCGATTTGTCATTTCTTCGCGGGCGCGAAAAACCGAAGAGAATCCCCCTGAATTGAGAAACTCAAGCAATCTATATTTACCTAAAATGAGTTGATCAATCTGCATAATTGGCACTCAAAGGGGACAGGGTATACATCTTAGTATTAAAATTAACAGAATTAAGATTAATTGTCAACATAAAAATACATTTTGAACAAATCTAAACTGAATTAGACCTTGAACGGGCGCGTTGTACCTCCTTAACGAGCCTCTCCGCTCTCTCCGTGAGGGTTGCGAATTCACCAGCCGCAATGAGTTGGTTGTTAACGAGGGCACTTCCGACTCCCAAAGCGGTTGCCCCGGCTTTAATAAAATCAGCCGCGTTTTCCGCATTGATGCCCCCTGTTGGAACCAACGGGATTTGTGGCAGCGGCGCCTTCACATCTTTTATGTAGTCGGCACCAACACCACTTGATGGGAACACCTTTACATAGTCTGCCCCTGTTTCCCATGCCAGCAAGATTTCGGTTGGGGTAAATGCCCCGGGAATCACAACTTTACCGTAGCGGTTACAAATCTCGATTACATCTGGTTTTGTAACTGGACTGACAACAAAGTCAGCGCCTGCTAACATCACAGCGCGTGCTGTCTCTGCGTCTAATACCGATCCGGCACCAACGAGAACGGTATCCCCATACGCCGATGAAACGTCGTTGATTACCTGTAACGCGTTCGGTGTTGTCATCGTCACTTCAATTACGTTAACACCGCCTGCATGAATCGCAGCGGCTGCTTCAATCAATTCATTTGCGCTATTGGCACGAATAATAGCGACAATACCACATGCTTCGATCTGTTGCATCTGTTCTAATTTTGTCATAGACATCCTCAAAATTAGTCGTATTCGTTTGAGATTAAAGGTATTTCTTAATATTGCCTTGCCAATACTGTAATACGGTAATATTTTTGTTGCGATTTTTTTGTCAATATGTTATCATTAAACAAATGTTCAGATTACAAATTACCGCTGATTCAGTGCACTTAATAGCAATTTTCGACATGTACTTTCGTCGAAACATTGTTTTCTAAAAAAGAATGGAAGCTGTTCCACTACTCCCCTATCTGATCGGTTTAGCAGGGTTACTCGTCCTCTCAGGCTTTTTCTCCGGCTCCGAGACGGCTTTATGCGCACTTACCCGCGTCCAAATCGAAAGACTTCGCCTTGAAAAAGGCAGCGCTTCTGCAATCGTCAGTTTTGTTGACAACCCACGCAGACTGTTTATCACCGTTTTACTTGGTAATAATCTGGTCAATGTCTCCTTCGCGATTCTGATGCTATGGCTTGTTAAACGCGTGCTTCCGGCATATACAGAAGTCCTTCAGTTCGTCACAGCCACAGCTGCCAGCGTTGTCCTCATGCTTATTTTTGGTGAGATGACGCCGAAAACCTTCGCGATTAAGCATGCGGAATTTTTTTCAAAAGTCGCTGCGCCACCGCTATGGATATTTTCCATTATCATCTCCCCGTTACGTGGCTTGCTACGCAGAATTATCGACTTCCTTCTGCCAGTATTTGGCGGACACCCGTCCCCTACAGAACACCTCACAGCAACAGATTTTAGAGGTATCGTCGATACCTATCACGAAGAAGCCCTCCCGCCGGATGAACGGGAAATTGTGAGCAACATTCTCCAATTACGCGACATTGAGGCAAAAGAGATTATGGTGCCACGGACTGAAGTCGTCGCAGTTCCCACATCAAACACTATTCAAGAAACCTTAAAGCAAGCAATGGAATATGGGTTCTCACGCATTCCGGTCTATCAAGAGCAAATCGATAATATTTGTGGCATCTTCTATGTGAAAGATTTAGCACTCTGGCGACCCGCCGCTGTGAATTCACTGACGCTTGAGGCTTTCCTCGAAAAACGGGACCAGATTTCTGAAACTCCGTCTAATGCTTCCCTTATTCGGGCCCCCATCTTTGTCCTTGAGACGCGTAAGATCGGGGCATTGCTACTACAACTGACACGCGAAAAAACTAAAATGGCGATCCTTCAAGATGAGTATGGAGGCGTTTCAGGAATTGTTACGAGCGAAGACATTGTCGAACAGGTCGTCGGAGACATTGTCGATGAACACGATAGAGCCAATGCGACCCCTGATCTTGTCAAACACTCTGAAGCCCCGTTGTTACTTGAAACTTCCGGGCGTATGAGCATCCGCGAACTCAATCAGCAATTTGAACTAAAACTCAGCGAAGACGACGCAGACACCATTGGCGGTTATGTTCTCGGACTCTTTGGTCGCATTCCGTCTGTTGGCGAATCCTACGCCGACGAAAACGGCATCGAATTTGAAATTACTGCCACAGAAGGCAATGCTATCACAAGTTTATTCATCAAAATGCCGGTTCCTGACAGCAAAACTGAAGTGTAACAACAACGGATACCAGATACAAAGCAATTGAAAATTCTTCTATTATCCATCTTTTTAATCGGTGCGAGTAGCACAGGACAGATAGCAGTGCTAAGTTCACTTGTGCTGGCAGTTCTTGTCTGCCTTGTCCTATCAGCTTTTTACTCTGGTTCGGAAACCGCCCTTATCTCGGTAAACAAATTCCGAATTAATCAACTTGTTGAATCGGAGAATACCAGAGCGAGAATCGTTCATCGTTTGATAGAATCGCCCCAGAGAATGCTCGCGTTGACCTTGGTCGGAACGAATCTCGCCAATGTGCTTATCGCACAACTGGGTGAAGGTCTTGTTGTCCGAAGTCTCCCGAACCTTACAGCCAGTCTACAGGGATTCATTGCAACGGTTGGTATAACGACGCTCCTCCTCATTTTTGGAGAAATTTTACCGAAAACTATCTTTCGTGTCAAGGCAGATACCTTGGCACTGCGCTATGCCTATCTCCTCCGCCTTTCTGAAATGGTTTTAGCGCCGCTCATCTACCTCGTGCAAACTTTGACGCAGTTTATCGTCAAACTCATAGATAGGGGTGCCAGCACACCGAGTCCCGATGCGCAGCGTGAAGAATTACGACTTCTCGCCACGATGGGAGAACGCTCCGGCAACCTACACACCAACCAACGGCGTATGATTCATAGTCTACTCAATCTACAAAACCGGACGGTTGCCCAAGTCATGGTGCCGCTTGTCGATATCGTTGCAATTGAGAAGCATACAAAATGCGAAGACTTTTTGCAAGTCGCTGCTGACTCCGGATTTTCAAGGATTCCAGTCTACGAAGAACAAATTTACAATATCGTCGGAATTGTTAATCTTCTGGATGTCATTTATACCGACGTTGAATCAGGGGCGAATTCAAATCTCGACAGAAAACCAGATGTCCTACCTAACACGATTGAACCTTTCATCCGAACAGTGTTGCACGTCCCTGAATCTAAAAACATCAATGCGCTCCTCAAAGAGATCCAGCATACCCGTCACACAATGGTATTTGCTGTTGATGAATATGGCGGCACGGTGGGTCTCGTCACCATCGAAGATCTTGTTGAAGAAATTGTCGGTGAATTTGCCGATGAACGTGATGTGCCCGAATTTATCCGCCTGATTACGCCTCAGATCCTTGAATGTGATGCAAGAACTGAAGTAGATCTGCTCGAAGAACACTACGGACTCGCTATTCCCGAAGGTGATTATGAGACGGTTGCTGGCTATATTCTGGATCGGACTGGCACTATCCCAGAAATTGGCACTGAACTTGACTTGAGCGATTCTATCATCACAGTTATAGATGCCGACACACGTGCTATTCGCAAGATTCGCATCCGACGGCGCCTCGGACGCTTTTTAAACTATTGAATATGGGCGTTGTTCCACTTCGTTCCACAACGGTTTCCGTCTAAGTCAAGAAATCTCTTTAGGATATGAGAAGTTGTTAACTTCACCAAAACCCCGGCGGAATATAATGGGCAGTGTTCAGATTCCCATCATTAGAAATTAGAGAATCCCGAGTGGCGGCATTACAGCAATTTCCTCAGTCACCATACCCGGGGGTTGCTGACAAATGGAGACGATCGTATCAGCAACATGTTCCGGTGTTAACATCTGTTCAAAGTCTGGGTGTTCTGGAACGTCGTCCCAAAATGGCGTATGCACTGATCCGGGTAAAACAGCGGTAACTCGAATATTCTGCTGGCGGACTTCACTCGCTAAAACCTTTGTGAGTGCTAACGCACCCGCCTTCGCGGCACAATACGCACTTGAGGCTTGAAAAGCAATTTTCGCTGCGACTGAAAGCACATTAATAATCTGTCCACTGCCGCGTTCTAACATGGAGGGAAGCGCATACTTTGCACAAAGATAAACAGCCTTTAAGTTGGAATTAAGGACTGCATCCCAGTCGTCAGGTTCGAAATCGACAATGGGTCCGAAATAGCCGATCCCTGCATTGTTGATTAGAATATCCACGTGTTGGTAGACATCTAATGTCCGCTGGATGAGTTGCTCCACAGCATCGACGTTGGTAACGTCTGTTGGAACAGCGAGTGCTTCGGCGCCGGTTTCTCTAAGCTCCGCCGCGACCTGTTCAAGCGTTTCACGTGTTCGTGCAGCGAGGACAACTTTCGCGCCTGCTGCTGCGAAAGCGAAGGCGGTTGCTTTACCAATCCCTTTTGACGCTCCGGTAATCACCACAACCTTATTTTTAATTTTTCCTTGCGGTTCGGTGAGGTAGGTTGGAGACCTTCAAACACCTCTCCGTATATCCGCCCTCCAAATGTAAAGCAAAGACAAATTATGCCGTTTAAGGCATAATTTCATTACGGGCTTTGTTTAAGATACTTGGATGCACCGTAGAAACTCTGCGCGCGTTGAACTATCCTCACGGAACGTCCCCCGCATGACATTTGTTGTCATTACCGGTGCTTGCTTTTCGACACCACGTGCCATCATGCACAGGTGTCGCCCCTCCATCACGACAGCGACCCCCCGCGGGTCAAGGGCGGTTTCGAGGGATTCAGCAATCTCGCGCGTGAGACGTTCCTGAACTTGCAACCGACGGGAAAACATATCTACAATGCGTGGGATTTTACTTAACCCCACAATTCGTTTCCGCGGGAGATACCCAACATGGCATTTACCCCAAAAAGGAAGGATATGGTGTTCACAAAGACTGTAAAATTCAATCTCTTTTACAATCACCATCTCGTCATAATCTTCGTCAAAGATGGCGCCATTCAGAATATCATCAACGTTTTGATGATAGCCGCTCGTTAAGAATTCCATCGCTTTTGCGGCACGGTATGGTGTTTTCACCAAGCCTTGACGACCCGGATCTTCACCCAAACTTTCAAGAATTTTTGTGTAAAGCCCTTCTAACTTAGGGGTAACGTTAGCCTGATTAAACTCCATTATGTTAAAATGTGCCTCCAATGGGCTGTATTTTTACATCCCTACTCGGGAGAAAGATGAATTACTCACCGTAGTAGTCGAAATGGTTTTTGGGGGTCTCCCGTAAGCGAAGGCGGTGGAGAACCACTGGGTGCAAATTCGGTGCTAACACGTCCCAAAGCACTTTGACGAAGTTCTCCGAAGTCGGATTGAGCGTCTCAAACTCAGGTGTGTCGAGATTCAGATGTTTATAGTCAAAACGCGCATACACCTGTTTTTGAACGACTTCATCAATCAGATTCAAACCCGCAACCAACCCGGTTCTTGCATCTACGTCTCCCTTTACGGTAACCTCGAGTACATAGTTATGTCCATGACCAGCCGGATTATTGCACTTTCCGAAAATATCTTGGTTCTCTTGATTACTGAGGGCATGGCTGTGCAAACGGTGGGCTGCGCTAAATTCGTAGACTTTTGTAAGATAAACCATAGGTCCTTCCCCATAATAGTCTGCAAAATTTGCTGCGCTTTCGTAGAGACGGACCCTGTGCAACATTCCGTCCGGTAAAGAAGGGATAAGCCGTTGCCAAATCTCTATAGCGATGTTCTCACACGTCGGTTGTAGATGCGGGTTCTTCGCGAAAACGGGATGTTGATGGTTTAGATGTTTGTGATCGTAATTGGCGAGCACGTTGTTCTTCAACAACGCGTCCAAGGTCACGAGATTGATTACCATCCCGTCATCTACATCCACACTGCCTTTCACCATGACCTCAAGTACATAGTTATGCCCGTGGCTATTTGGGTTTGCAGCAGCACCAAACACCTCCAAGTTCTCCGCATCGCTCAATTCAGGGATACGATTATAATGTGATGCTTCAAACGCCGTTTGCCGGGTTAAGTAGTACATCGATTTCGTGGTGTTACGTCGTCTACCAAGTACCTAAGTATCATGCCGTGGCGGGACGACGAGTTCGTCGTCGATTGATTCATACTGGACCGTCATGAGCCATTCGCCTGTTCCGCGTATCTGAACATTGCACTTTTTTAACCATTCGATTAAGGTGACACTGTCGCGTGCTTCCCATTCGCAGACCATCCGCCCTGACAACGTATCGCATAGGACTCGGATATTGATTACATCCGCGTTTTCTTCTTCTCTGAAACGCTTTAGCAACCGTGAAACGTCTTGGCGTGTCATACAAGCAATAGCGTGCGCGGAAACAAATTTAGGCATTTTTAATTTTCCTTGGGGTTCAATGAAACAGGTCGTGTTAAAACGTGCCTTGGCGTATACCCGTCCCGGCGCGTTGCCTGGGACTACGATCTCTGGTTCAGACGCAGCGCAAGCATCGTTCCTGGCGAAGCACGTCGACAGCTGGTAACTATTTCCTTAATCGCGTGCAATAGGTGCTCCGACCAGATTGCCCCACTCTGTCCAACTCCCATCGTAATTGCGGACCTTCTCATAACCGAGTAGATACTTCAGCACAAACCAGGTATGCGATGAGCGTTCACCGATACGACAATAAGCAATTGTTTCTTGACCCTCATCAACACCTGCACCACCGTAGATGGCTTGGAGTTCGTCATGAGACTTAAAGGTGCCGTCTTCAGCCACTGCTGTCGCCCATGGGATATTCGCTGCGCCGGGGATGTGTCCACCGCGTTGCGCTGTCTCGCTCATACCCGGAGGCGCGATAACTTCGCCAGTGAATTCAGCAGGCGAACGGACATCAACGAGGTTAACAATACCTTGTCCGAGTGTATCGCGAACCGTCCCCGCTGTAGCACGGACATTGTCGTCGGGGAATTTCGCCTGATACCCTGTGCTGGAATGATCTGGAACGTCAGTGACAAGCTCTCTGCCTTCATCAATCCATTTTTGACGACCCCCATTCATCACTTTCAACAGACTTTCGTCGTGTCCGTAATAACGGAATTGCCACAAGGCATAGGTTGCGAACCAGTTATTGTTATCTCCATAAAAAATAACAGTCGTATCGTTGGCGATGCCGCTGTCATTGCAAAGTGCCTCGAATTGTTCTTTGGTGAGGATATCGCGTCGAACTTGATCGCACAATTGTGTTTCCCAATTGAGTCCTACTGCCCCAGCGATATGTCCCTCAGCATAAGCTGAAGTATCAACATCAACCTCAAGGAGTCGGATGCCAGCATCACCACCGTGTGCAGCGACCCATTCTGTAGTTACTAAAACATCAGGATTTGCGTAATCAGCCATTTTTGTATAAAGTCTCCTCATTGTATCCTGTTAAGATTCTTCGTATGGGCATATAAACTGTGTGAAAAAAAGACGATTCTTGTTTATATTATACATACCTAACCCCGATTTGTCAAATAGAAATGCGATTTTGCTATCATCTCGCCTATCTTCGCGGGATCTACCAAGCTTTCCCAATAAAAATGGAAGCAAAGTGCCAAAAAACAAGCCGCGTCAAGAGATTGACGCGGCTTATTGTTTATTAGGTAGTTATGCGCTGCTTTTAATTAGCATTCCTATAACCGGCTGGCAGCATTCGGCAGCTTTTTCGGCGTACTATCTATCTCACCATCGGCGAAGGCACTCGCAGGAATATAGTTGCTGTAATCCGAGATGTTTCCGTGTGTCACCGCATAGATGACGACGTTAATAAGTTGCCGTGCAGCGGCGGGCGCGAATTCATCTAAGATTCTATTCCGATCCTGATAGTGACCGAAGAAAGGTTTCTGGACAGCACCATCCATCACGTGTATCATCGCTTCTGTATCAACGAGAACAGCCAACCGATCATCGATGAAAACACCTTGTAACTGACGATACGGACCGTGATGGAGAATGGTAGCCCCAATTTTCCGGACGGGAAAACGCAGGGGTCCGCTCAACTCATAGAAACTGTCGTAAATCTCGTGATCTTGCGGGATAGTGGTGAGGTGGTATTCAGGAAGGATCTGGCGCAAGACTCGCAATGCGGGCTGCATTGCCGCTTCCGTGTTTCCGTGCGTCGGCATATAGATGAACCCACCGCGGTTGATGACATATTCGCGAATTCGCTGCGCCTCCCGATCAGTATAACCGAAGGAAGGGCGATCCCCTTTCGCATTCCAGATATTGCTACCCCCTAACAGTCCGTTATGGAGTTGCACTGAGGATTTGGGAACCGGTTCCATAAAGATAATGGGTGACTCAAAAAAGGCTGCATCCGTAATTTGAACGGCATCCACCATTTGGGTTTCGATACCTGTTTCTGCATTCAGCGACTGGACTAAATAGGGCAGACCTGCCCCGAATCGGAGATGTCCGATGCCGTTGCCTCATATATCGAGGTTCGGATGCAATGGATCATCGAGACGGACGAGATTGAGACTTCCAATAATCTCTGTACCCCGACCTTGAATGATGGCACCTGGGCTTCCCTTGGGAAGTTGTGGGACACCATTACCGAGAACCATATTTTTTTCGACACTCGACAGGGATGCGTTAATATTTGCAGCACCTGCCCCGTCTACGAGCGAGTTCAGACCACCACGGTTTTGTGTCCGTCCTTGTCCGAAACCGGATCCTGAACCGAAAGTCCCACGTCCGGTCCCGCTACCCAAACCGTCACCAATACCTACGCCTATACCATCTGTAACTGCCCCGCCGCTGGGCAAGCCTGCGGTCGGTAATCCATCTGATGCTGTCGGCAGTTGTGCAGCGGTTGATAGCGGTTGTGTCGTATGCTGGATCACGGGAGATGCGCTCGGAACTTTGACTTGCTGTCCTCTTGGGGCAGCGGGTGCGCTCGCCATGAGCGATGCCGCAGGTGCTGCAGTTGAGGATGATCTGGTCGCGCGGGCGACTGTTGCCCGACGCTGCGTCGTCTCAGTTTGTGGAACGACTCTCAAATCCGGAACAGGGGTTGTTACAACAGCTGGCTTCTGAATAACATCCCTTTTCGCTGCTTGGGGTGGCGTAACGATGAAGAAACTCAGATCAATCGTATCTTGTGCTTTCTGTGCTTGAGATGAGATGGCGAGGTACCCTACAACGACTGCAAAGCAGGCGTGTATGCCGAGCGATACCATCCATACGAGAGGCATACGGCGCGATTTCATGGGACGCACCTCCTATGTGGTTAAGTGTTCGCGCTTTAACGTATTGTTACATCCGATTTTTTTCTCATTTATATTATCAACGTGAATCCGACGTAAAAAGAAGAGAAGTTAGAAAAAGAACCCTCTGATTATTAAAGACACAATTTTAGGGTGGAAAAGGTGCATAATCTTAAAAAGGTGAAAAAAATTTGATAAAATTAACACTTTCCCGGAGAGAATTTTCTAAATGTTTATGTCAAACTCACATTATATTAACAATTCTTACACTCTCTGTCAAGTTTTATTTTTTCTACGCGCATGAAAAGGATTAAATTCCAAACCAATATCGGCATTTAATCAGGAAGATATCCTTCCCAGGATCCGTGAAACTGCTTCTCAAGCGATGCACGGGACGAAACTCAAGGTCGGCTGCGCCCACATCCTCTAACTCTATTGCCCGCGATTGAGACCAAACCAAGAACAGCGTACTTCCCGGACGAAATTCCCAACGGAGCACGGTATTCCCCCGCAACGAACGCATGTGGAAATTAGGATTACGCTTCAGCGGATACGGTTTGAACTGATAGGACCTCGGCTCAACCAACTCTTTGAAGTTGGTATAGTCTCCGACAGTAATGAACGGCTGCACATAGAATTGAAGACTCAACGTTGGGGTAAAACTGATATTCGCGCGCGTTGTAAAGTCAAGTGTTTGACTCGTTAATTCTCCATAGACGTAGTGTTTATGGATATAACCATTGACGTCTTCTTCAACTAACCCGACCCACTGCGCATCATAAATTCGGTAACGATACATCGGTCCGATGCTCAGTTCAATGTTCGACGCAGGACGAATGTTCAGACGGAGACTAACTTCCTTTTCAGAATTTTTATTATCATCGTCCCATGCGAAGATCGGATTCAGTTCAAGCTGAACCATTTTGCGACTATCGGTTTTAAGTTGGGTAAAAATCCACCAACCTGCGGGATTTTTAATGAGTGTCCCCCCGCGTCGGACATCCTCGTCCCTAAACGACTCCAAATTCCGTCCGACCCACAGGTCATACTCCCAATAGTTCTTCAGTTTGCCATACGTCCATATCTCGGAATAACGACCGATGCTAACACCATCGTAGTTCCATTCACGCCAACCGTAAAGACCTAAAGTTACTTCTCGGAAAATGCTGAAGGGTTGTTCTTTTTTGAACATGAGGTCATAGAACCATCTCATCATATCGCCGCGCTGCACATAACCGACATCATTTATTTCAAATTCCGGGGAGCGCACCTTAAAACTGGTATCAAGTCGCCACCATCCGCCCTGTTTCTCAAATTCAATATCTGCGAGGTAACCCGATTTACGTGCGTCAAGTTTTCCAGCTTGGCTTGTGGCTAACATTCCACTTATCTGGTATCGTTCCTTCGCGAATTTCAGATCCCAGTCAAGTCCGCCTACGTAGGCAGCATTAGAAGCTTGTCGGTTTACCGCTGTCGTCACCAATCCGACATAAGAGTTGCCTTTCAAAATATCTTGCTTGACCCTACCGACATAGTAATTCGTCAACGGTTCGACGAGGAAATCGCGGCTTTTATCTCCTTCCTTAATCTGTGCATACGCAGGTGCCGTGACAGCCTCCATAATACCAAAGGACGTGTTGCTGTTGGTTCTCCCGACGATTTTGGCAGCACCCAGAATCGTTGTCGCCTCCGGACGACTCAAGACAGTCCCACCCTTCGGAATGTCAAAATGCCCCGGTTGCCGTCCGATTCGCCGGGAGTAAAAGAATTGCGTATTCCAATCTCCGAAGTTAAAATTGGATGCCCCTTTGACAAAAAAGGGTCTGCGTTCCTCGAAAAACTCCTCATAAGCAGAGAGATTTAAAGTAGCAGGATCCGCCTCCACTTGTCCAAAGTCAGGATTGATTGTGGCGTTGAGGGTTGTTCCGGTGGTAATTCCATATTGAACATCACCGCCAACATTCCCCCATAAATCCGTTTTGCTATTCAAGGTTGTTCTGCCCATCGCATAAGGTACCAACTCCAAATGACGAGACGGATGGATGTTCTTTATCCCGACCAAATCACCGAAACGTGATACCCACCCCGGTTCACCTTTTTTAATCAAACGCCAATGGGCATTCTCTTTTCTACGGCTGATTTCCCGTTGTACCTGTAACCCCCACGTATATTTATCTTTGGGGGAAAAGCGGAACATATAAAACGGGATTTTATATTCTGCCGCCCACCCATTTTCGTGTATTTTTGTTTTCACTTCCCACACACCGTCCCACGTATTGTCCCACCAGTTATTGCTACCACGAACAACACCGTCTGTAATAGAACCGGAAGGATAGACGGTGAACCCATAACCGATCTGTCGGTTGTAATGCGGATCAAGGATAATATAGACTTTATCCGAGTCAACATCGTCGTCCCGTCTGACGAGACGAGAAACAATTTTATCGGGTTCATTGTCATAGCACATGATTCCAAAATAGATTGCTTCATCGTCGTAGACGACTTGGAACGTAGTGCGTTGGGAAGCCGGCTTTCCCTCATCGGGATCACGTTGACGGAAACCTTCGTGGAGGGGTGCGGTTTTCCAGACAACGTCATCTAAAACGCCATCCAATTGGGGTGGTGCGCCTTTGATTCGGATAGCAGTCGCAATTCTGTGAGCGGACTCTTCGGTTTCAGCAGCTATATCGCCTGAGAACTGAACTACGAAAAAGATCGCGACAAATCCGCAGACAGTCCAAAAATCTAACTCAATTTTCATAAATTTTTCTCTATTCTTTTACACAGTCCTTGTTTGATTGGTATCAGACGAACTCGTTACGCTCGCCAGATGCGATTCTGGTAGATTAGGCGATTCTTTCGCGGAGGATTTCTGTATCTTCAAGTAAACGTTTTAATTTCGCGCGGCTGTATTTCGTGTCCTTTCTATCATTTTGCTCCATATCTGTAAAAAACTCCGCCATCAGCATAATAATGGCGCGATACTTTCTGACGGTTTTAACATAGTCCTTGTCTAATGACATGAGACCATCGGTGTGGATTTCGCTGATATTCTCCAGCAAGATAATAAAAGATTCTGGACGTGGCATGGCATTTGTGAGACCATATTTCTGCATGATTTTCCTCTTTTTCGTATCTGCAAGACCTTGATAAATTGATAAGAGATGTTCCCCAAACCAGAACAGAAATTCTCCATAGTCGTAGAGTGTATGCCTTTTGAAAAACGCTCGCTCGGCTTCGCCCAAATCAAAACGCTTGTCAAGTCCCAATCCAAGATCTGTTAAGTAGAGTTTATTTCCATCGGTGAGGATATTATTGAAATGAACATCAAAATGGATAATTCCGTTTTTCCGTAGAAACGCTATAGTATCCAGCATTTCGTTAATGAATGAATCTAATTGTTGGACGTTTTTTTCTAACCATTCTGAAAATGTGTAAGGGATATACTCTAAAAACAATGCCACCTCATATGTGGCATTGTTTCTCTCAACAATGTACCTTCCAATGTTCTTATTGCTATTCCAACATTTCACATATCTGTTATACCACTTGAGGTTTAAGTCTGCCTTCTCTCCAGAACGCGGCAAGATTCGGTAATGATACATCAAAGGGAAATTCTCAATTGCACCTTGCAGTACCCAATTCGTTGTTTGGATGTGCATGAGAAGCTCGCGAAAAACACCAAGTCCCGCAGAATCCACGCCATAATTATAGTAGGTTGGCAAATTGTAGAGATTTTTCGTCGAGAACATGTGATTATATTCCAGTTCTGTGACCGGAATCCTCTTAACGAATATTTTCGATTTCCCTAACTTGATTATATGATTCTCCGTCCAGCGGCGCGTGCTGCGTTCCCCATCAAAAAGAGAACTCAACTGTTCGTTATCAAAATACGAAAAACGCGTATTGAGTTTACAGTACGTGTCTATTCTGGTCTTTAAATTATTATTCATGATTTTTCGTCACCCTCTTCAAACGGATTGTGAAACTTTGGAATGCTGCAGGGCAGCAACAGCGTCGTCTACGCTTTCAAAATTTTTAAAGACGGTGATCAATCGTGCCATAACGATGAGGCTTTTGACGCGTTTGTTCACGTTAATCACTCCAATTTTCCCGCCACGCGGGTGGATATCGGCATAAACTTTCATGAGTACGCTGAGACCCGAACTATCCATCCCGGTTACCTTTTTAAAGTCAAATATTAGTCTTGGCGGTGAGGCACATGCTGAAAGTGTCGCCTCTCTAGTTTCCGATATCGTTTTGGTAACGGGGCTGATAATTCCATCGCCCAGCCGAAAAATAAGGACCCCTGCTTTCTCTGAGACAGTAATTGCCATAGTATTCTCCGAATGCTACTGTTAATTTGAATTGTAGATGTGCTTTTCCAATCATGGCACTTAATTCAGGTTTTCTCGTTAGCCCTTTACACGCCAAACCAATACCGGCATTTAATCAGCAAGATATTTTTTCCTTCGTCAGTGAAACTGCTCCCCAACCGATGCAGTGGTCGGAATTCCAAATCTGCTGCTCTCACCTCTTCTAATGAGGCTTCACGGGATTGGGTCCAGACAAGAAATAGCGTGCTGCCAGGCTGGAATTCCCAGCGAAGGACAGTGTTGCCTCGCAGCGAACGTTGATGAAAGTCTCGGTTCTCATCCAACGGATACGACTTGAACAGATAAGACCTCGGTTCGACTAATTCCTTGAAGTTTGCATAATCTCCAATCGTAATGAAGGGTTGCACATAGAACTGTAAGCTCAGCGTTGGTGTAAAACTGATGTTCGCACGTGTTGTGAAATCCAAGGTCCGGTTCTCAAGTTCACCATACACGTAATGTTTTTCGAGGTGTCCGTTGACGTTTTCTTCCACCAGATCCACCCACTGTGCATCCTTCATTCCATAACTATATGAGGGTCCGAGGCTCACCTCAATATTCGAGGCGAGACGAATGCGTATCCGCAGCCTCACATCGTAATCGTAGGAACGTTTGTCGTCGTTCCAAGCGAACACAGGATTAAGTTGGAGTTGAACCGTTTTGCGGCTGTCGGTTCGAAGTTGTGTATAAATCCACCAGCCTGGCGGACTCTTAATCAGAGTTCCGCCGCGCATCGTGTCATCATCACTAAAGGACTCTAAATTGCGTCCGACCCAGAGATCATAATCCCAATAGTTTTTTAGGCGGCCATCCGTCCATATCTCGGAATAACGACTGATACTCACGCCGTCGTAATTCCAAGTGCGCCACCCATAGAGCCCGAAAATGACGCGGCGGAAGATACTAAACGGCTTCTGTTTTCGCACCGTGAAATCGTAATTCCATTCTACTATGTCGGCGCGTCGCCGGTAGCCGAGGTCGTTGATCTCTAAGTCAGGTGAAAGGACTCTGAAATCGGTATCAAATCTCAACCACCCGCCGCTTTTGTCAACTTCAATGTGGGCGAGGTAACCCGACTTGCGCTCATCTATTTTACCGGCTTGACTCGTTGCGATAGTGCCAGTTACCTGATACTGTTCCTTTGCAAACTTCAAATCCCAATCAAGTCCGCCGACATACGCGGAATTGGAAGCGCGCCGATTGACGGCCGTGGTTATCAACCCGATGTATGAATTGCCTTTCAGAATATCTTGCTTGACCCTACCGACAAAGTAGTTCGTCAAGGGTTCAACAAGGAACTCGCGAGTTTCACCTTTTTGCTCAATCTGAGCGTGTTCTGGTGATGTAACAGCCTCCATGATACCAAAGGAGGTCCTACCATTGGTTCTTCCGACGATTTTGGCGGCACCCAGAATCGTTGTGGCTTCCGGTCGGCTCAGTTCCTCTACTCCATCTGGCACGTCGAAATGCCCTGGTCGCCGCCCGATGCGCCGGGAGTAAAAGAAATTATAGTCGTTACTGCCAAAGATAGACGCGCCCTGAATAAAAAAGGGACGGCGTTCCTCAAAATACTCCTCATACGCCGAAAGATTTAAACTCGCCGGATCCGCCTCTACTTGTCCAAAATCAGGATTGACTGTGGCATTGAGCGTTATGCCAGAGGTAATCCCATATTGGACATCACCACCAACATTCCCCCACACATCTGCTTTGCTATTGAGCGTTGTTCTGCCCATGGTGTAGGGAATTAATTCCAAATGGTGAGGGGGATGGATGTTCTCAATGCCCGTTAAGTCGCCAAATCGGGACACCCAACCCGGCTCATTTTTCTTAATCAAACGCCACAGGGCATATTCCTTTTTTCTGCTAATACTTCGTGCGACTTGGAGTCCCCAAGTGTATTTTTCCTTTGGCGCGAATCGTAACACATGATATGGAATTTTATATTCTGCTGCCCACCCATTTTCGTGTATTTTTGTTTTCACTTCCCAGACCCCGTTCCACGTGTTATCCCACCAGCCGCGCCCAGAAATAACACCATCTGTTACGGAACCGGAAGGATAGACAGTAAACCAGAATGCATTTTGTCGACTGTAATGTGGGTCAAGAACCACATCCAGTCTATCGGATGTAACGTAATTGTCGCGTCGAACGAGGCGAGAGAAAATCTTGTCCGGTTCTTTGTCGTAGCACATGACAGCAAAGTAAATCGCCTCGTCATCGTAGACGATCTGGAAGGTGGTGCGTTCTGTCGACGGTTCGCCTTCATCAGGATCTTGCTGCATAAACCCCTCGTGGAGGGGTGCGGTTTTCCAAATGTCATCATCTAAAACCCCGTCTAACTTCGGCGATGCCCCGTTAATTCGGACCGCTGCCGCAGTTCTATGGGCGGATTCTGTTTCTGTCTCAGCTTCCACTATGCTTGAGAACGACAGAACAGAAAAAACCATGATAAACATCCAAGCGACTCGAAAGTTCCATTCGATTTTCACCGATTTTTCCCTCTTTTTTCAGAATAATTTACGCAATTAAACCCTGTTTCTGAGAAAAAAATCAGAATTTCTGGGAGACTATTTATGAGAAACTCAACTGGAAAAAATGCATCGGAAATAAAAAACTTTCCGACGTTTTTTAATCTTTGCGTAATGCTTCAATCGGAGGAAGTGTGGCGGCTTTCATTGCGGGATATAGACCAAACGAGATACCGATTATTGCTGAGAACGATACGGAAATCAGGACCCATTGCCAAGAGATAACGGCGGGCCACTCGGGGACAATTTTAACGATTTTGACGGCGAGCATCGCCATACCTTCACCCGCGAGAATGCCCATCCCAACGCCGATTGTCCCTCCTATAGTACACATCACAACGGCCTCGCTCAAGAACTGTAGTAGAATATCGCTCCTTTTGGCACCGACTGCTTTTCGGAGACCGATTTCGCGCGTGCGCTCGTTGACAGCGACGAGCATCATGTTCATAATCCCGATACCACCAACGAGGAGTGAAAACCCTGCGATGCTTCCCAAAGTTATTTTTATGACTTTACTGATCTTTTCCAGTTGTCCCATACTGTCTTTCATGACCCAGAGGTTAAAGAAATCATCATAGTTCTTGTGCCGTTTTCTTATCACCGTTTTTACTTCTTCAATCGCTTTAGGGATATCTTTTATTGTATGGGCGTGAATATCAAGTATCCCTACCCGATCGTTACCAGTGAAACGTTGCTGCATCGTTGTGAGAGGAATATATACTATCTCGTCATAACTGTGGCCATACCGGAGACTATGCCAGCGGGGCATCAATATCCCGACAACTGTAAAACGTTCTGTTTTTCGTTGATGTCGTTCCCTCCCGCGCCCCATGCCGATTTTAATTTCTTTGCCTAATGGAGAATCAGTACCGAATAGTGTCTCAACGACATCAACGCCCAACACAGAAACTCTTGTTGGATTCGCAATATCCTCATCGGTAATGAAACGTCCTATTTGAATGTTCCAGTTCATTGCTTCTGCATAAACAGGAGTCCCCCCGTTATATTCGCTTCGAGCTTCAGCTCCGCCTTCAGCTTGAATAAGCACACGTTCCCACCTCGGGAGTCTTGGAACAACGAATTTTACTGACGGACACTCCGCCTCAATTGCCAGAGCGTCTTCATACCTAAAGTATTCATTGTGCCGATGTCGTACCCATCGGTTGCCAGCTCGTCTCCAAGGATTGTAATAGAGTTTGAACATGTTCGCCCCGCCGAACCTCTCTACTTCATCAAGCACAAGCGTTTTTGCGCCATCGCCAAGACCGAAGCAATACCGATGATAATCCCGAGCATTGTTAGTAGGGAACGCAGTTTGTTTGAACGAATTGCAGCAATCCCAATGAATATTCCCTGGATTATACGCACTTCATTCCTCCGAGAATTTTGGATTCGGTTTATGTGTAACGTGAGACTAAAATTGTAGTAGTGGACTCGCCAGACGCGATCCTGATAGGTTAAGAGGTGTGTCCGTGAAGGAGTCCTGCCTCTTCAAGTAAACGCTTTAATTTCATGTAACTGTATCTCGTGTCCTTCCTATAGTTTTGCCTCATATCTACAAAAAACTCGCACATCAGTACAATAATGGCGCGATATTTACTGGCAGCTTCAACATAGTTTTTGTGCAACCTCATGAGACTGTCGGTGGAGATCTCGTTTACATTTTCCAAGAGGATACTGAGAGTCTCTGAATATGGCATGTCATCTTTGAGGGCATATTTCTGCGTGACTTTCTTCTTTTTTGTGTTCGCAAGGCTTTGGTAAACTGACATGATATATCCTCCAAAACAAGACAGAAATGTTCCATAATCGAAGCATGTATGCTTCCTGAAAAATGCCCGCTCGGTTTCGCCTAAATCAAAACGCTTGTCAAGTACCAATCCAAAATCTGTGAGGAACGGTCTATTCCCATCGGTGAGGATATTACCGAAATGAACATCAAAATGGATAATTCCGTTTTCCCGCAGAAACGCTATCGCGTCAGATATCTCGCCGATGAATGAGGGCAATTCGTCCATGTTTTTTCCAAACCGTTCTAAAAATGTGTAAGGAATATACTCCAAAAACAGCACCATCTCATATTTCGCATTTGTTCTGTCAACCATATACCTCCCAATGTTCTCGTTGCTATTCCAATATTTAACATATCCGTTATACCACTTTGTGTCTAAGTCCGCCTTTCCTCCAGAACGGGGCATGATTCGGTAGTGATACATCAAGGGAAAATTCTCAATAGCACCTTGCAGCACCCAATTTGTTGTTTGGATGTGACTCAGAAGCTCGCGAAAAACCCCGAAACCAGCGGAACCAATGCAGTAGTTATAGTAGGTCGGCAAATTGTAAAAATTTTTGGTGGAGAACATGTGATTGCATTCAAGGTCAGTGATTGGAACCCTCTTAACGAATACCTTTGATTTCCCTACCTTGAGTACATGATTTACACCCCAACCGCGCGTACTCTCTATATTATGAAAGAAAGAGTTCAATTGTTCGTCACTAAGGTACGCGAAATGCGTATTGAGTTTACAGTACGTGTCTATTCTGGTCTTTAAGTTGTTTTGCACGATTTTTTGCGTCCTTCCTCAAGTGAGTTGTAAAATCTTAGATATATGAGGGTGGTTCATAAATCATTTTTATTGAAAAACAGTTTTGATATGTGTGACATTCCGAGTGGGAAGTTCCCAGCGGAGATTCATCAACATTGCGAGTTGTAAAAGCATCACTCCAAGTCCCAAAAAGGTGGCTAC
>JAJEIP010000053.1 GCA_022827885.1 Candidatus Poribacteria bacterium | reverse complement strand
CGCCTCGTCCTCGCCGCCATCGTTCGGACCCGGTGGATCGAGCAGCATGCTCTGTTTCAGCCAGCGTCCCATTTCATTTCTGAGTGTGGTATACGCCTCGTAGCATTCATGGAGAGTCTTGTTCATCGTTAGCTCCTATAGCAGCGACTTCACAAATTCGATACTCCGTTTTGCGATTGTCTGCGGATCTGGGTTGAAATCGAAAACCTCTGTTGAAACGTAGCCACCGTAATTAATCTCTTTTAAGGCTTCAATGATTGGTGGGTAATCTACGTTGCCAGAACCCGGTAAATAGCCGTTGTCGTCATTAGAATGGAAATGTGCGACATGTGGCGCGTGGTTACGGAGCTGCGTCGGCATGTCCAAACCTTCTTTCGCAGTGCTACACACATCCAGAATCATCTGGAAATTCGGGTGATTAACATCCTTCACCATCTCGGCCGCTTTGTCGGGGTTCGTGATGAAGTTCGTCTGATCGCTCGACAACGGTTCCATGCATAGCATCACATCCCTTTCCCCTGCCAGTTCAGCACCCTCTGAAAAAGTTGACCGTGCGTATTCCCACGCTTCTTCAAACGAGAGCGGTTCCATCACGTTGCGTTGTTGCGGCGAACCGATCACCATTACTTTTCCGTCTAAGTCTGCGCATAGATTAATCAGTGCGAGGAAATAGTCCCGTGTTTCTTTCCGAATATCTGCGTCTGGGTGGTTAATATACAGACCAGAGGGGGAGACGAGTAGCCAGTGAAGTCCCGCAATCTCTATCTTCGCACTTTCTGCTGCCTTACGGATACGGGTCCGTTCGGTCTCGCTGATATCTAAAACCGAATCGGCTAAAGTGAACGGTGCGATCTCGACCGCCTCATAACCGAGTTCGGCGGAATAGGTGAAAACGTCTTCGATTTTCCAATTTTCAAACATTTCGTTGCATATTGCAATTTTCATTTTTTAATTATTCCTTGCGGGTAAATGACGTAGGTTTGAACTTTAATGTACCATTCTCGAAACCGCTCTCCATTTCATTCAGAGCTAAGTTTTCGGTGTTTCGGACGTCCCCATTCTAAAGGAGTTATGCTTTTTTGTCAAACTTTGCCTCAAAAACGCCGAACCAATTCCATACTCCAAAACCGCGGTTCATTGACGTAGCCCGTCAGATTGTTGAAGTCAATACCACCCGTCGGAGACGTATCGTTGAGAATATTGCGCCCTATAAGTGCCACCTCTATGTCGTTTGGGAATAGATAGGCAAGTCGGACACCGCCTTCCAAGAGCCAGTCATCGGCGAATTCCACCGATTCATAGAGAAAAAACCGCACTCGACTGCGATATGCCCAGTCCGTGGATGCCATCAGACGCGCGCCGCCCGGCAGCGGGAGCATGTAGCGCAGGGATGCATCTGCGATCCAACCCGGCGCCTGCGGTAGACTGTTGCCGTCAATAGAAAAAGTCCCTTGCGCAGCAGCACGCGGGTCAAGCACTATACATGGAGCACCACAGCCTTGTATCGCTAAATTTGGATCATCAATGCGCGTTTGGTTGTAACTCAGTCCCGCTGCAATCTCCAGCGTTGTGATGGGTAAGAAGGTCAATTCCGCTTCGATACCCCGTCCAATCGTGCTATCAGCGTTCACCAACCGGTTGAAATTAGCCGCGCCACCCACCGCAGTCAGTTGCTGATCTTGCATAAAGTAGTGAAACGCCGCCAGATTCAGGTGCAACCGTTGTTCCCATAAGCGTAACTTCGTGCCACCTTCAAAGGAAAGGATGGTCTCTGTATCCGCTACCGTGACCACGTCGCCGAACAGCAAACGTCCTTGGATACTCGGGGCACGAAACCCGCGCGCCGCACGCAAATACGTCTGTACACTGGGGGCTGCTTGGTAGCGCAGACTCACATCCCCACTCCACACCCTATCTTGAGGGTTCTCGTGGATGGGACCAAGCGGGCCCGCCCCTGTAACAGCGGGGGCGGTTTCTCGCCACGCCGTATAGTGCTTCACATCGTCAGACAGTCGGATGCCAGCACCCAATTCCAGATCGTCGAGGCATTGGAAAGTCAGTGCCGCAAATACCGCCCGTGCTGTAGCCTCTTGTTCTTGACGGACCTTTCCGTCCAAGGTGCCACCCGCCAAGGTATCGTAGTTGAAATCTTCCATCTCCACGAACTCACGGAAATAGTACACCCCGAACTGATAGACGAGACGCTGCGCTGCCGGACTCATCAAACGGATCTCTTGGCTAAACTGGTGATGTGCCGGAATACCAGAGGCGGTTTCAGAAGGGAACGGAATCTCACCGGGACCACTCGGTGGACTGAACACAGCGCCGTATCCGCCATCAATGTCTCCGCGTGAGAAGTTGGTGAGTTGGTCCGCTCCGGTTAAGGAAACCAGTTGGAAGTCTCCAATGTCATAGCGAACTTCAACTGCCAAACCCCGCGTGCGCAACGTCTGTTCGTTCTGTCCGTCGTGAGCGATGCGGTCGCGGGCAAAATCTGGTATCAGACCTTCCGCTCCCTGCCTCAAAATATTCGCGCGGAAGAGGCGGGCAGTGCCATTGAGATCACGGGTGTGTAACTTCAGCCATGCTTCCAGTTCCGGCATAGGGGTCCATAACAATTGGAAACGTCCAGCCAAATCACGGTGTCCGCCTAAGGCACCTTCTTCGCCCGTGTGCTCGTTATCTACCCAATCGTCACGCCACTGAGCAAGGACTGAAAGCCGAGCTGAAAGCACAGACGGAACGAGCGAACCCGACACGGCTCCCTCAAAATTACTGCTATTGAATCGTCCGTAACTTAACCGCCCGTACCCATCCAGTGTCGGCGTAGGACGTGCCGATTCGAACTTCACGGTACCCGCAGGCGTATTGCGTCCAAACAGTGTTCCCTGTGGTCCCCGCAGCACCTCAATCCGATCTAAATCAAAGGCAGGAAATCCTTTCAACAGAGCGTTTTCGAGCACAACGCCGTCGTAGAGGGCTGAAACTGGCTGTGATGCGTTCAGGTCAAAGTCCGTATTCCCGAGTCCGCGGATATAAAAGCGTGGAAAGATACGTCCGAATGATGATTCTATCTGTAAACTCGGGGTCCTGTTTGACAAAAAACGGACATCCATCCCCGACGAGCGTAAGGTGTTGGACTTCTCGCCCTGAATGCTCGAAACCGAAAGCGGCACCTCAAAAGATCGCTGCTCGCGCTTACGAGCCGTAACCACAACCTCTTCCATCTTAACAACTTCTTCGGCTTCCTCGTTGGCAGCAGCTATTAGAGATATAGACAATGTCGCGAAAACAACCAAAGCACAAAACTGTATACTATATTTCATATTGTATTGTCCCTCAAAAATAAAATGTAAAGAATTTCGGATAAATCAGTGATGTGATAGTAGAAAACACAGATCTAACGAACAATATTTAAACATACACAGTCAGAAAAATCAACCGATGTTTGATACAGTAAATATTCCTTGACATTCGATCTCGTGTTCGTATAATAACCAGATAGCACTACGTTGCAAATTTCAGATTCTGGAGATAAATGATGGCGAAAATACGGATGGCACAATACGGAACGAAACATGGACACGCACGCGGGAAACTGCAAGCGATGCTTGTCAATCCTGATGTTGAGGTCGCAGGTGTATTTGAACCCGACACGGAACAACGCGAAAAACTTCAAGCCGGCGAAGGCGCGTTTGCCGATGTTCACTGGTTTGCGGATGCGGCAGAAATGTTGGACGACGCTACTATTGTTGCGGTTGCTTCTGAAGGCAACAACGCCGAAAGTTTGGATCAGACCGAGCAAATTGTAAATGCTGGCAAACACGTCTGGTACGACAAACCTGCTGGCGAAAACTGGGAGCAGTGGCAGCGTGTCATCAACACCGCCCAAGAGAAATCCTTACACGTCCAGATGGGCTATATGTTGCGGTATCACTCCGCCTTTAAACAGGTCGCAGCGTGGGTTAAATCTGGATTTTTAGGGGATGTTTTTTCCGTTCGCGCACACATGTCAACCAATATTCCGCACGCGTCACGGGCGCGTATCAGCCAACACGTCGGGGGTATCTTTTTTGATTTGGGGGGGCATGTACTCGACCAAGTGCTTTGGCTCCTCGGGCGACCAGAGAAAGTGACCGCTTTCCTCCGAAACGATGGCGGTTCGCTCGAACCTTTCAAGGATAATACCCTAACTGTCTATGAATTTGAGAAAGCGATGGCATTCATCTCTATTTCTGCTTTGGAACCGAGACCCGTTGCGCGTCGATTTGAAGTCTATGGAAGTAAAGGGAGTGCTATCATCGTTGAACCCTTTGAACCCGGATTGACGATTCGGCTCTGTTTGGAGGAAGCGAAGGACGGATATTCACAAGGTGAGCAGATTGTCGAGATAGATGGCGAGAGCCGTCAGCGCACCTATGAACTTGAGCTTGACGCGTTTTTAGCGACTATCGCAGGAACACAATCCCCTGACCGTCCGGTAGCACACGAACTGTTGGTCCAGGAAACGCTGCTGCGAGCCACAGGCGTTATATCCAGTTAACCCAAACAAAATCGAGAAGGCGCGCTCACAAAGCGCGCCTAACGGAGAAACGTTTATCGTAGATCGGATAGCAACTAATCTTCCAATCCACCCGCCCATTTGAGACATCCTACGATGTGTTCATGGAACCATTTTTCGCTCCAAAGGGCATCAGGGTGTCCGAGTGCCGTATACATCACGCGGCCTTTTCCGTAGGTATGGCACCAACCGAGTGCGTAATCGTGGTCCTCACGATTACCGCGAGAGAGATCGATGGAATCGTTGTCCAAACGCATCAATACCCGTGTTTTGGAGCGGTCCCAATCTTTGAACGTGTAGATTTCATCAACGACCTTGAAGTTGCTCCCGAGCATACGCGTCGCTGGATGGTTCCCGTCTTCCACGATCACGTTTACTTCTTGATGCCACGGGTGTCCCGCGAAATAGCCACCGAGCATCTCACCGTATTCGGGCCAGTCGTAGCAGGTGTCTGTCGCGTTGTGGATGCCGAAGAAGGCTTTGCCGTTCCGCACGAAACGCAACAGCGCCTCTTTCTGAGCGTCATCAAATGGAAGATTCCCTGTCGTTGCGAATGCGAGAATGTCTTGGTTTTCAAGGTTTTCGGCGTTAATGCGGTCGCATCGGTGTGTTGTGGTGACGTTCCAACCGTTTGCTGCACCAATTTGCTTCAGTGCGACTTCCGCATCGGGTAAATAAGTGTGCTCAAAGCCAGCGGAATGGCGTAACATTAGAATGTTCATAGAACTCCTTTACAATAGGGCAGTGCGCGAGATGCAGGACGATTAATTGATAATTCTTTGATTTCTGCATTAAATTTAAGAACTCTATCAGATCACGCGCTTTTTTCGTATACGTATTATACAAAATTGTCAGAAAAAATGTTAAACTATTTTGAGTTATGCCGTCACATAAAGCAGTGTTGACGCGCATCCATATGATACGTTATTATTGGTATTCACCCAACACCTTCTGGATATCCAAGGCACAAAACGATAGGAGAACCAAATGAGGTTTCTAAAAAAAGGCGACAAGAAAACACCGAAATCCGCGTCGGATACTGCGGCGAAAGCACATCCCGACTTAAAGGTAATTACGGGTTCACAAATTTCGGGTCGACAATCCCAACAACCAACGGTGCCCCGACAGCAACCACAACAACCCCAGCAACAAAACATCACATTACCGAATATTAAGTATAAAATCGCCGTCGCCAGTGGGAAAGGCGGGGTCGGGAAATCTACTGTCGCTACCAATCTCGCAATTTCCTTGGCGAATGCGGGGGCAGCAGTCGGTTTGATGGACGCTGATGCCTACGGTCCCAGTATCCCAACAATGATGGGTATCCAAGAACAACCCAAGACCAGCCCAGAACGTAAGATTATTCCGCTCGTGCGGCACGACATTAAACTCATGTCGATTGGGTTTATGGTGCCAGAAGAGCAGGCGATGATCTGGCGGGGACCGATGTTACACAGTGCCATCCGCCAATTTCTCAGCGATGTGGACTGGGGGGAACTCGATTATCTCATCATTGACCTGCCACCGGGGACAGGGGACGTTGCCCTCTCACTCACACAAGCGATTCCGCTCACGGGGGCGCTCATTGTTACGACCCCGCAAGATGTCGCTCTTGCCGATGTTCGACGCGGCGTTGCCATGTTTGAACGTCTCGGTGTTCCTATCCTCGGCATCATTGAAAACATGAGCTACTTCCTCTGTCCGCACTGCAACGAGAAAACAGAAATCTTTAGCGCGGATGGCGGTAAAAACACCAGTGAACGCTTCGGTGTTACGTTCTTGGGGCAAATCCCCCTTGATGCTGAAGTTTGCACTGCGGGGGACATCGGCGTACCGATTGTCGCCGGACATCCGGAATCCCCACAATCCGAAGCCTTCGGCGCGGTCGCGGCGGAATTAGCGACGGTTCTCGAGGAGAGTGGCGAAGAAGACGAATTGACGATCCTCTAAACCTCAACAGAAAAGAAACTTCATTGACAAATCCTGCGTTTCCTATTAGAGTGAGTTTAGATTCATATCCGAAACCGTTAACGCTTTCTCATGTGAGTGATAGAGAAACCTTACGCAAGGAGGCTACTCATGGCGAATACAGGTTGGGGAAACATCTACAAAAAACTCGGTGCACGACCCGTCATTAATGCGACAGGCAACCAGACCGTCCGAGGCGGATCCACACCTTCGGCAACCGTCCGAGACGCAATGCGCCAAGCGGATGAAAGTTACGTCGAAATGGAGGAATTGCTCGAAAAATCGGGACAATTCATCGCTGAACGGTTGGGAGTTGAAGACGCGTATGTTACGGCTGGATGTTATACCGCACTCGTCTTGGCATCCGCAGCGGTCATGACAGGAAACGATCCTGACAAATGCGCGCAACTTCCAGATACCACCGGACTCAAGGACGAAATCGTTTTTCAGAAGATACAGCACTACGGCTATGATCGTGCGTTTACGATTCCGGGGAGTAAACTCATATCTGTAGGGGACGAAAACGGCTGCTCTGAGGTAGCATTGAAGGATGCTATCGGTGAGAACACAGCCGCAGTCGCGTATCTCATCCAACCCGATCAGGGCAACGCCGTCCCGTTGGAAACAGCGATTGAGATTGCGCACTCACACAATCTACCATTGATTGCCGATGCTGCCGCTCAAATCTATCCGCTTGATTACTTCCGGCGGAATGCCCAATCTGCCGATCTCGTCTGTTTCGGCGGCAAGTATTTCAACGCCCCTCATTCTACAGGGTTTATTTGTGGTAGGAAAGATCTCATCGAAATCGTTCGGGCGCACGGCTTTATTGGACCAAAACCCGTTGGACGTGGCATGAAAGTAGACCGGCAGGAGATTATCGGGTTGGTGACGGCTATTGACATCTGGTTGTCAACGAACCATGAGGCACGGTCAAAGGAACAGGATGGGAGATATGCTGTTCTCGCACAGGGACTTGAGAATCTCGAGGGTGTATCGTGCGAAGTCCATTACCAAGAGAGAAGCCATACCCTGTCGAATCTGCATGT
>JAJEIP010000043.1 GCA_022827885.1 Candidatus Poribacteria bacterium | reverse complement strand
CATTATGAGTGGGTTACTGGTGAATGCTCTACTGAAATAAGGACATGTGCGGCATCCTACCAAGAACCAAGCCCGCAACAACGGCGCGGGGTTTTTGCTTGGGTATTTTTTCAACTCGAACACGGAAAACGTCAAAGTTTTAAACCTCGTTACTTATCCGCAAGGAATAATTAAAAAATGTTTGATAAAATAGTTCCCCGGAGTGAAGACTACGCAAAATGGTATACGCAGGTCATCCGTCAAGCCGAGATGGCTGACTACGCTCCCGTCCGAGGGTGTATGGTCGTTCGTCCTTACGGCTACGCGCTCTGGGAGAATGTCAAAGAACAATTGGATACCCGATTCAAAGAAACGGGACACCAAAACGCCGCCTTTCCCCTCTTCATTCCGATGAGTTTCATCGAAAAAGAAGCGGAGCATGTTGAGGGTTTTAAGCCAGAACTCGCTGTCGTCACACACGGCGGCGGAAAAAAGTTGGAAGAACCGCTTGTCGTCCGCCCAACATCTGAAACTATTATCGGCTACATGTATAGTCAGTGGATCCAGTCCTATCGAGATTTACCGGTACTTATCAATCAATGGGCAAACGTGGTCCGATGGGAATTGCGGCCTCGCCTTTTCCTCAGGACGATGGAATTCTTCTGGCAAGAGGGGCATACCGCTCACGCAACGCACGAGGAGGCTGAAGAGGAAACCCTACGCATTCTGGACCTCTATGCCGATTTTGCAATCAATGAAGCTGCGATACCTGTCATTCCCGGACGCAAGAGTGAAAGCGAAAAATTTCCGGGCGCACTCACTTCTTATACCATCGAGGCAATGATGGGGGATAAACGCGCACTTCAAGCTGGCACTTCACACGATTTGGGACAGAACTTCGCTAAGGCTTTCGATATTCAGTATCTCGATGCAAACCAGAAACAGCAGCACTGCTGGACAACCAGTTGGGGGGTGAGCACCCGAATGATCGGTGCGATTATCATGACACACGGGGATGACCAAGGGTTAGTTCTGCCCCCGAGACTCGCACCCACGCAGCTCGTCATTGTGCCAATCGTTCCGAAAAATAAAGACAGTGATAAGCAAGCCGTCATGCAAGCCGTTAGGGGCATCTGTGAAACTTTGGGCGGCGTTCGCTACCATGTTGACGATAGACATGACTACTCACCCGGTTGGCGATTCAACGAATGGGAACTCAAAGGAGTGCCCTTACGTATAGAGATCGGGCCCCGTGATTTGAGCAAACAGCAAATCGTTCTCGCACGACGCGATATACCGGGCAAGGAAGGCAAAATATTTGTGCCAATTGACAATGCTGCAGAGACGGTAAAGCAGATGCTTGAGACTATTCAATCTGACATGCTCAAACGGGCAACAGATTTTCGCGATGCGAATACCTTTAAACCTGACACCTACGACGCGTTTAAAGAGGTTATCGAAAATGGGTTCGCACACGCACGCTGGTGTGGCAACGCCGCCTGTGAAGATCAAGTCAGAGAGGAAACACAAGCGACTATCCGATGCCTCCCCATGGAACAACCTGGTGGAGATGGCGAATGTATTGTTTGTGGAAAATCCACGGAAGAGATCGCTGTCTTTGCTCGAGCATATTAGAATAGTTATCAGTTGTCAGTGCGGGTTGTTACGTAACCTTTTCAGGTGTCAGTTAAGAGGCGGTATGATTCAGTCAAAACCCCTTTAACCGACAACTGAAAACTGATGACCGACAACTCTTAAAACCGAAGACCGAAAACTAAAAAATATGAGCATACTCGTTAATAAAAATACAAAAGTCCTCGTTCAGGGCATCACAGGTCGTTCTGGACGCTTTCATACAGAGCAGTGCGCAGCTTACGGCACCCAGATTGTTGCAGGCGCGGTCCCCGGTAGAGGTGGATCTGATGTGAATGGTATCCCTGTGTATGATACTGTGGCAGACGGAGTTACAGCAACAGGCGCGGACACCTCGTTGATCTTCGTTCCCGCACGCTTCAACGCCGCAGATTCTGTCATGGAAGCGGCAGAAGCAGGGGTCGAACTGATTGTCTGTATTTCCGAGCACATTCCTGTTCTCGACATGGTCAAAGCAAAGGCGTATCTTCAAGGAAAGTCAACCCGATTAATCGGACCGAACTGCCCGGGGATCATCACACCCGGTGAATGCAAAATCGGTGTTATGCCCGAATTTGCCTATGCACCCGGCAACGTTGGGATTGTCTCCCGAAGCGGCACCTTGACTTACGAAGCTGCATATCAACTGAAGCGACTCGGTATTGGACAGTCTACCTGCGTCGGGATTGGTGGCGACCCGGTGATTGGTACAAACTTCGTTGATGTTCTCAAACTTTTTGAGGCGGATGACGACACACACGCCGTTGTCTTAATAGGTGAAATCGGGGGAACGGCTGAAGAAAAAGCAGCACAGTTTGTGAAGGACGAAATGACGAAGCCTGTTATCGGTTTTATTGCTGGACAGACCGCACCACCCGGAAAGCGAATGGGGCACGCGGGGGCAATCATCTCCGGTGGGCAAGGCACTGCCGCCGATAAAATTCAGGCGCTCAAGGATGCTGGCGTCGCTGTTGCCGATAGCCTCACTACTATTGGAGAAACCGTTTCAGAGGCGTTGGCTTAATTTATGCGGGGTTTGGGAATTTTGAGGTTCTGTTATCTTGGAAACGTTAAACCCAAATTGTAGCCTGCAACAACGGCGCAGGCGGATCTACGGAACGGAACATGAATATCTTAACTCGCCTGACCGAACCGCAAGGTAAAATTAAAAAATGAAAAAGGACATCGCTTATCTGCACGCTAAAAAACAGGAACGGCAACCGATTACGGTGCTGACCTGTTACGACTATCCGACCGCTTGTATGCAAGACGAAGCTGGTATTGACATCGTTTTTGTCGGAGACAGCGTTGGAACCAATGTTCTCGGCTATAAAAACGAGACAGAGGTGACAATGGACGATATGCGTCACCATCTCAAAGCAGTGCGTCGCGGTGTCACAGATGCCTATCTTCTCGTTGATATGCCCTATGCCGCAGACCGCGATGTGACGCAAGCCATCACCAATGCAAAAACCTTTATATCCGAGGGAGCAGACGGTGTTAAATTGGAAGGCGGTCCAGAAAAGGTCCCTGTTGTTTCTGCACTCACCGAACACGGTATAGACACCTGTGCACACATCGGTCACAATCCGCAAATCCATGGGACCAAGGCATCAACCCACGGAAGAACCTTTGCCAAAGCGAAACGCCTCATTGAAGCAGCAGCAGCACTCGCCGAGGCTGGCGCGAAACTCATTGTCCTCGAGAAAATTACGGAAGAGGTAAGTCAGATCATAACGGATACCCTCAATATTCCAACCATCGGTATTGGCGCAGGTCGATGCTGTGACGGGCAAGTACTCGTTATTAACGATATATTGGGCATCGGTCCACCACTCAAACACGCCAAACGCTATCAAGATTACAGCCAGTTGACTTTTGAGGCAATCTGTCGGTATAAGGAAGAGGTAGCGAGCGGCGCATTTCCTACAGACGCAAACACATCACACATCCCACCCGATAAACTTACGCGACTGCAAAAGTGGCTAAAGTCAACACACTAAATTGCGTGTTCATTAAATTATGCTTCCAGAGGCACTACGTCGGCATAGACGTAAGTCGGTGAAGTGTTCCTGCTTGCGTGAATCTTATCATTGCTATCTTTTTTAGAAACAATGTCTCTCTGGACAACTTTACCCGGTTTCGCTGCAACAGGTGAGCTAAACATCGGTCCATCAACAACACATGTATGAAACTCACCGTTTTCACCGAGCGGATCCACCCCATCGGGTAAATCGGCAAGGAGTTCGGCATCAAACCAACGTCCTGCGAAATCGGCGGGAACCTTGGTCGGATTGAGGGCAGTAATAATGGCACGCATGCCGGAAGCGATCATTTTTTCAGCGAGGTGTGTTGTGTTTTCTCCCCATACCGGAAAAATCGGCGTAAAGCCAGTTCCACGTAATTTGTCTTCTCGGTATTCACGGATGTCTTCTAAGAACAGATCCCCGAAAGCGAAATGCGATGTCCCCTGATGTTCGGGTAACGCTTCCACTTCAGCGAGAAATTTTCGCATCGCCTCTTCGTAGATCGCATTCGAACAAGGATAAGGGATCGGAATTTCATACAATGGCACTCCGAGTTTCTCCGCTTGCTGTTTTAGCACCCATGCCGGCGTGGAGTGGATGGAGACGCGATCAAAGGTCTTTGTGACAGTCGTAAAAATACCCCGCACATCGTAGCGTTCCGGCTCCTGACGGAGTGTATGAAGTGCCCAGGCAGAATCTTTGCCCGAGGACCAAGAGACAAAGATCGGGACAGGCGCCGTGTTATCTGTCTGTTTTGTCATATTTAAACCTTTCTGTTTTTAGTACCACATCTACTGCTTTGTCAATCGTTGATTGACAGGTTTCATTTTACAGACAATCCAACCTTTGCTGTAGGAGCGAGCTATGCTCGCGATTTTCATGTGTCAAATACCCAGTGGCACGGTCCTACAATGCCAAAAAGTTGGAGAGTAAACTCTTTCCAGCAGCCGTTAAAATCGACTCTGGATGGAACTGCACACCCCAAATAGGTAGCGTTTTATGCCGGAGCCCCATGATTTCATCCTGATCCGTCCAGGCGGTGATCTCAAGGCACTCTGGCAATGTATCCCTTTTTACGATCAGTGAATGGTATCGCGTGGCTTCAAATGGGTTATCCAATCCCTCGAAAAGTTCGACCTCATTGTGTTCAATCATTGAGGTTTTACCGTGCATCAACCGATCTGCTCTAACCACGTCGCCGCCAAATACGTCCCCGATGCACTGGTGACCCAGACAAACCCCCAAAATTGGAACTTTGCCAGCGAAGTGCTTTATCGTTTCGTTGGATATACCGGCTTCTTTCGGCGTGCAAGGACCCGGTGAGATGACAATCCGTTCAGGTTCGAGGGCATCTAACGCTTCTAATCCTATTTTTCGACTCCGATGCACCTCCAATTCGGCACCGAGTTCACCCAAATACTGCACCAAATTATAGGTAAACGAGTCGTAGTTATCAATCATTAAAACCATTTTCTTCTCCTGTTTTACCCGTCAGCTATCACAATAAAAAACCCTGTTCTGCCAATGCAATAGCACTGAGCATCGCTCGCGCTTTACTCACGGTTTCGTAATACTCGGTTTCAGGCACTGAATCCGCAACGACACCGCCACCTGCTTGCACATAAGCGGTGTTATCTTTGATAACCGCGGTTCGGATCGTAATTGCTGTGTCCGCACTGCCAGAGAAACTAAAATAACCCACCGTTCCCCCGTAGGTGCCGCGACGCGTCGGTTCGAGTTCGTCAATGATTTCCATTGCGCGTATCTTTGGGGCACCGGAGAGGGTTCCAGCGGGGAGGCACGCTCGCAGAACATCAAAAGCCGTAAGATCCTCGCGTAAGCGTCCAATGACGTGTGAAACGATGTGCATCACGTGTGAAAAACGCTCGACTATCATAAGGTCGGTCACCTCAACAGTGTGATATTCACAGACCCGACCGAGATCGTTCCGTCCTAAATCAACGAGCATAACGTGCTCCGCCCGTTCCTTCGGATCGGAGAGAAGTGTCTGCTCTAACTCCGCGTCCTCCTCAGGAGTGGTGCCACGCGGGCGTGTTCCTGCAATCGGAACGGTTTGGACGATGCCATCTTCTACGCGCACCATCATTTCTGGTGATGCCCCGACAATGTCAAAATCATTGAACTTCAGAAAATACATATACGGTGATGGATTAATCATTCGCAATGCCCGATATATCTCGAATGAGTCTACGGACACTGGACAACTGAATCGCTGCGAAGGCACCACTTGGATAATGTCGCCTGCAGCTATGTATTCTTTCGCGCGTCTGACCGCGGCTTCGTAATCGGATTTCGTAAAATTCGATTTTGGATCGGATATGATTTTTTCATACCCCTCCTGATGTTCACCACGCTTGCTGCGTAAATGCGCTTCGGAGGCAGTTGTAAGTTTCTCGACCAATGCCTCAATTTTCGCAAGAGCCTCCGCATAAGCCGCATCCACATCTCCATCAATATGCGCGTTTGCTACAACCTGGATTTGATGGTTCACATGATCGAATATCAAGAGCGTTTCGGCAATCATGAAGAAGCAATCCGGCAGCTGCAGTTCGTCTTCGGTATTATCTGGTAATTCCTCGACGAAGCGCACCATGTCATAACTCATATAACCGACCGCACCTCCGTGGAATTTTGGTAACGCTGCGTTGTGAACAGGGCGGTAGTTCTGCATCAACTCCTCAAGCGCACGCAACGGATCTTCATATTCCTGAACGACGGTTTCGCCTTTTTCCAAATACTCAATCGTAACCTGATGCCCTTTACTATGGAAAAGCAATGAGGGTTGACTCCCCAAAAAAGAGTAACGCGCAAGGTTTTCACCACCTTCAACGCTTTCAAGTAAGAACGCATAATTATCTGGCATCAGTTTATAAAAAGCGGACACCGGGGTCTCCATATCTGCCAGAATCGATCGGTATACCGGTATCGTGTTTCCTGATTTCGCTTCCTTGCGAAAATCCTCCAATGTAGGATAATACATGGGTTGCTCCTCTTTCATATCCTTATTCTTTGCGCGACTGCACCAAGGTATCGCCAAAGACACGGCTGAAAGCCACGCCTACAGCTGCTGGTGCTTTTCTTGTTCATATCCGGATCCATAGGTGAACTTAATCAAACGATTCCCGAGCGAATGCTAAGGTATGAAATCGGGCTTACAAGGTTTCCCTTCCACAACTTGGAGGTTAGTAAACGGCATCTGCCTCGAAAATCTTTTCACCTACGATCTGCGTTGATTCTCCGTCGGGGGAAACTTCTCGAAAGAAGCAGGAGCGATAACCGACATGGCACGCCGCCACCTTCTGTTCAACTTTTATGAGCAGAGCATCGCCATCGCAATCTATTGCAATAGATTTAACCGTCTGCGTATGCCCTGAAGTCTCCCCCTTTATCCACAATTTTTGGCGGGAACGACTCCAGAAGCAGACACGTCCCGTATTCAACGTTTCTCTTATTGCTTCCGCGTTCATATAGCCTACCATTAAGATTTCGTTATTCGTCTCATCTTGAATGACTGCTGCGACTAAACCATCGCGATCATACTTAAGTTCCGATAAAATTTTCATTTTTAAAACTTCCTTACTACGGGTTAATCTGTGAACTTTGCAAAAAAAATACCTTATGCCGCCGGGATCGGTGTGCATAAGGCTTCAACAGGACTTAAAAATAAAAAATGACGATTTTCAATATCTATTTCAGTTATCCGTTTGAACGCACACTCCCCCGCAAGCCATTGGACCGCCACCAATGCCAATCGTTAGATATGCTATGCAAGCTGGAGTATGAACCTAAAAACGCCATTCTTGTTCCTTCTCAACAAGGGTTGATAACTGCTAAATTCTTTTGGATGTATCCACGCTTAATATTAATAATACCATATCTCTTTTGCATTGTCAAATTTTTTATTAAAAAAATGTTTGCAAAAAAGAGTCCAGCGTGATATGATATGTATATTACATTTAAATAAACGAACGGTTCAGGTGCCGAGTTACGGAGAATAGGGAAGCGCGGTGAGAATCCGCCACGGCCCCGCCACTGTGAACGATCGCAAGTATCCGCTGAAAATACCACTGTCAAATAATTGATGGGAAGGTCCAGCGGAAGGATCGGAAGTCAGGAGACCTGCCTGAATTGTGTTTCACGTATCTGCTTTCGCGGGAAAGCGGTGGAACGGAACACAGTATCCTGTCAAACCCAAATAGAAATTCCGACATAAGAGATGGAATTCCCTCACACAGTTACAGGATACGCCTTACACAAAGTGTCGCTTCCTCCCCTGTCTTTCCGATGAAAGCAGGGGGTTTTTGTTTCATTACGGAGGTCTTTAATGAACAAAGTTGTAGCGACGCGGATCGCAAGCGCGTCAAAAAAAGTCGCTCTGCGGCACTTCTCGTGTTATTCACTCCTACTTCTCAGTGCTATTCTTTTCACACGCCTCGTGAGTCCTGCTTTAGGACAAACAGAGGAACCAAACGCAGCTGTTGTCATAAATACCTTAACGCATCCCGATTTGGGCATCGTTGCCTCACTCTCACTCATCAATCTGACGGAGTCCAATGAGAGGCGGGCTGTTGACAATGAGATACTCCGCATCGGCTTTGATCCGATATTGCGGCGACGGGCAATTGGTCTCTCTGTTCACGGGCATCTCGCCTATGTCACGAGTTTCAACTTACCCATCACTGGCGAAACAAGTTCCGGCGACAACATCTATATTATTAACTTAGAAGATCGAGAGTTTGTTGGCGAAATTCCAATCCAGGCGGGCACAACGCCGCAACAGGTCGCCTTGGTCAGTGATCAGAAGTTATACGTTACCTGTGCCGCAACGCATGAGGTCCACGTCGTTGACATCGACAATCGCAATGTGACAAAGGTCCTCACCGGCTCCTTCAACAAACCGACCGGTATCACACTCCTCAACGGAAAAGCCTACGTCGCGAACCCCGCATGGGAATGGGATCCGGCCGCACAGAAGACGACCTATTACGATAGCAGTGTCACAGTGATTGATACGCAGACAGACATCATATTGAAATCCATTCCGGTGCCAACAAACGCAAGCGGAATCCTCAACGATGGTGATTCCACGATCATCGTCAAAACAACGGGCAATTACAATGATATATCGGGGTATCTCGTTCTGATTGACGCGAATACCGATGAGATTATCGAAACGGTTAAACTCGGTTTCACGCCTGGTGCCTCCGCCCTTAATTCAGAAAAACAGCTGTTTATCCAAGGCAGTTGGCAAAACCCCGGTTTGCTCATCTACGATATCGCAGCACAAAACTGGATCCGTGACGAAGATGACACGATCACCAACTTCAGTAACGATCCAGATACTTCTATCAGTGGCGGACTGACCTTTGCTCCGAATGGAAATCTCTATATTATCCAACCCGATTGGTCGGGCGGCGGACAGGATTTCGTTCGCGTCATGGACGTGACAGATGCATCGCTCCTGCGATCCTATCACGTTGGACCCGCTGGCTCTATTTTGGGGTTCGCAACGATTACACCGAGACGCGAAGATATCAACAACGATGGGTTCATCAACATGAAAGATATGATAATCGCCGGTCGATTTCTCGGCGACGAAGGTGCCGGAATACGTGCCGATGTCAATGGAGACGAAGTGGTGAATATTCTTGACCTGGTGCTGATCGGTCAGGAACGCTAACTTGGCATTCGTGGGTGAGGTTTCTAATGGTTGTCGGTCATCGCTTATCGATTATTGGAAGAACGGTCATCAGCAAATTGGCTGTCGGAAACCGTCGGAGACCATCGGACACCTTCAGCATTTGGTTGGAAGGTTGGAAGGTTGGAAGGTTCGGAGGCATCTATTCTTCCATTCTTCCATTCTTCCATTCTCTCTTCCTGACGGCTGACCTCCGATCGCTGATTGCTAATCTTCTGCTTGTTTTTCTGATCAGTTGCGCTTCAACCCCCAAAGAAGAACCGATCTCATGGAAAGTGACGTTTTTTTCCTTGGGGGCACAGGTGCAATTTGAAACGACAGCACCGATACGACGCCTCAGCGCCTTTAATCCTGACGATGTGAGGGTCGCACAACTCAACTTTCCTGTGCCGCCTCGGCAGACGGAATCCCTCTATTTTCAATGGGGTGAAGCGGAGACCTATCGGTTTGAAGCGACCTTAACCACTGGGAATATTATCGTTCAAAGTGTGACGGCACCGCGGACATACACGCAGGGGAATTTAGAGATCGCTCTTCCTTATGGTGCTGCAATTGAGACGGATTTGGATAATGCATCAGGAAACGATCAGAAAGCACTTGTTTTGCATGACAGTGAAATGACTGCCACAGTCCTCGTTACAAATGGGAAGGTCCCAACGACCTTTGATTTGGAACTTTGTCTACCCTCAACCGTAACAGCCGTTCGCTTGCCAATCGATTGGAAAAGTGAAACAATAGCGGGAAAAACTTGCCTCTCTACCACCGGTAGATTGAGTGTCGCATCGGAGGTGTGGTATCGTGAATTGGTATTGAAAACATCCGCGGCGAACCCATTGGATAGACAAGAGATTTCAGGCACTGTCCGTTTCACAACAGACGCAGGACAAATATGGGAACAACAAGCGACTGTGCAACTGCGGATCGCAACTGTTTCTGAGATCGCTGAACACCTCTCCATCGAATCCATTGAGATGCCTACAGACGCAACGGGGACGGTGGATCCGAAGCAGCGAGAAGATACCATTTACTATCCACGACCCTTATTCAGTTGGCTCCGAACCGTACAGACCAATGCATTCGAGCCAACAACTTATCAAACGGTCCGTCTCCACAACGGCGGTGAAGAAACGATCCATGTGGTTGTGTCATCAAAGAACACGGATACGAAGAGTGGCGAAACTATTTCCTTTCTTGCCCCTCCAGAGACAGCCAACGGTGGGATGAATCGGAGCGTAGCATTTGCGAGTCTGCCGGGTGACACGGTTACAGAAGTTCCGTTGCCTATCTATTTTCACCCCGTCTATTTAAGCCAGGGGAAGATAGAACAAGCGGTTCCTGGGAAGTATGAACGGACCGTTACGGTAAAGGTGTGGGGAAGCGACGCCACGATCCTTCGTGAACAACGTCCATTGCATTTAATCGTTCCAAACCAACAAGCGTTACTCGTGAGTCTATTGGCGATCATCAGCAGTTGCATCGGTTTCTTAATTGTCTTGCGGTTCCACAAACGAATTTTCGCAGGTTTCACGACAAAGCATCTCATTGTGATTGCCCTGTTCAGCACAACCGTTTTCGTGGCAGTGATGGTTCCCTCAACACTGTTCCTTAATTTAATCCGCGCCATTTTAGGTCCAGTCTCTGTCCTACTGACCGGCTTAATCAACGAGACGCTCTACTACGCTTTACTGACAGCACTGCTAATTTACATCACTGGAAACCCTGAAAACGCTGATACTACCAGCCATGTCCGCGCGAAAGGAAGTGGTATCATCTTGCTTGTTTCTGCGGTGCGTCTGCTGCTCGGTGGTGTAACGTTCGGACTTTTCACACCGATGGCAATCGTCTATACCGGCACAAGTGTCCTTTTATTGGAAACGGGATTCTTACTGGTGCGGAATCGCAACCTCCTGGCGTGGGCAGTCGTATTGGGCATCTGCGACGCACTCTCTGTTTACGTCGATTTTCAACTTTCTATACTCTTCTATCGGCTTTTCTACGCCGATTGGTATATCGTTCTCCGAATTTTAATAGAGGGGTTCGTCTATACATTCATCGGTGTCCTTCTCGGCGCACGGTTGGGGAGAGGTTTATGGCGTGTAGCAGAATAATTTTTTAATTATGCTTTGGGGATAAGTGGTGTGCTCTGGAACTTGAAAACTTACAATACAAACACAAGGAATATATAATGAAACGAATTCAATTTTTGAGTCTACTTTGGCTGATTATTACCTTACCGTTTAACGTCGCAACAGCGGATATGAGCGTCACTTGGGTCCGGACAGGCGTGGTATTTGAAACCGAACACGGCGTAATGTTTGAAACGGAACACAAAAACGGCGTTGAAAGCGAAATAGGCATCGCGTGGGAGACGAGCGGTGCATCCCACGACTTAGCCGAAACATCTGCAATCCACAGACTTGATGCAAACCGTGTTTTTTTTCAATTGGCATGGCAACCGAACCAAAATTACCAATTTTACCTCAATGATAGCGAAACAACGGCAACGTCGCCACTAAAACCTGAACCGTATCTCATCCGCACGCTCGAATTAGATGAACTTTTATCGCTGATGGAAAACCTTCGACAGCCCGCGAAACCCACAGAACTCGCCTTAGGACACGGTGATACCCCGCCATTAGCAATTGCAACCGATAGCGGACATCTCGCGGTCCTCCAACCGTTGACCGGTGAAATTCTCTGGAAAACCCGCATCTCGGAGGGCTACGTGGGGCGGATGGCGTTCAATCACGATAACACACAACTCTACATTGGTGAGCAAGCGGCAGATGGATTTATCTACTGCTACGATCTAACCACCGATAAACCGACGCTTCGCTGGAAATATCGCACTGCCGATGACATCGAAACCTCCACGCCGAGTAATCCTGACAGCGTCTACGCTTGGGTCAGCTACCCCGGTCAATCGTGTATGCAAGCGTTGGCGAATGGAGACCTTTTGGTGGCGGGTGTACACTCGTGGACGGAGAATAACACCCCCCTTAAGAAATCCCAACTCTACAGATTCAGTGGGGAAACGGGAGATATTGGCTGGAAATGGCCCCGTGAAGGCACGGTCCCCAAAATAATACGCTGGTTTGACGTAAGTGCTGACGGAAAAACACTCGCACTCCTAACGGATAGTGGGCATAATCTGCAAGGTAGTGCGACGGATGAAAACGATGCAGGTAACGGAAAACTCACTGTTCTCAACGTGGAAGATGGAACGGAAAAGTGGCACACGGATATTGAACCGTTGCGCGACTATTTCGCACAGGTCACATTCTGGCGCGGGGTTAGCATGTCTCCCGATGGGAAGTTTATTAATGTAGCAACGGACGATGGTCGTGCCTTTATCTTTGACGTGAATAAGTCGGAACCGATCTGGCAGGAAAACCTGGCGACGCCACTGGAGGTAAGTGGTATCCCTATCATCGCAACGACTGGCACAATCGGTGCGACAGATGCCGCGGCACTCTTTGTTACAGGGGATACCTACATCCCATATCATCTTCGGAAAGGGGCACAAAAGCCATCAGCAGGGCATCCCAACGGCATGACGTTGTTCGCCTATTCATGGGGGGGTGAAAAGGTCTGGCAATGGAAACTTGAGAATATGCCACAAGGCTTACGCATTGACGCTAAGGATCGTTATGCCGTGCTATCGGTTTCCAAGCGAGCACAGGACCCGAATGAGAGTCTGCATGGCGTGTCGATGTTTGATCTAACAGCAGAAGGTAGCGGCTTGGCGAAATATCTATACACCTACCGCACAGAGGGGCAGCTCCCCTACGACACACTCGCAATCAGTGAAGAGGGTGCGTTGATCGTTGTCGTTGAGGTCCCAATCGCAATGTCAGACGAAACCCTTCGGGGAAAGAATCGGATGCATGTGCTGTATTGATTCTCTGGGCGCGAAAATGAGGCTTGACAAATACCCTTGCTCCATTGTATACTTTATGGTAAGCGGTAAGAAGGACACCCGCGCTCCTACGGACAATCTAACGGGAAAAACAATGTCACATTTTACAGACGAAGAACTATTGGAAATCATCGAAACTGGTGAATCTGACATTGTTGAATTTAAGGAATCTTTATCCGGGAGTGCACCGGAAAGTATTAGACAGGCGATCTGTGCTTTTGCCAACGACCTACCAGACCATAGAAGACCGGGGCTTGTTCTTATAGGGGTCAAAGACGATACGACCCTCGGAACTACATCGATTACGAACGAGTTGTTGCGTCGGTTGGCGGATATAAAAACTGATGGGAATATCGTCCCTCCGCCATCGTTGACAGTGGAAAAGCGGATGCTACAGGGCAAGGAAATTGCCCTCGTCACGGTGCAACCCTCCAATTCACCCCCGATCCGATGCCGAGGGGCGATCCATATCCGAATTGGACCCCGTCGAGGTATCGCTACCGCACAAGACGAACGAATCCTCAACGAAAAACGCAGATATGGGGACCGCCCGTTTGACCTCTATCCGATCCCTTCGACCGGGATTTCCGATCTTAACCTCGCGCTGTTCAGTTATGAATATTTACCTAAGGCCTTCTCTGCAGAAATATTGGATGCCAATGATCGGAGTCTAAATGAGCAGCTTGCAGCAACAAAGATGATTACTGCTGCTGACGACCCGACTGCAACTGTGCTCGGAATCCTCTCAATTGGGAAGACGCAGCAATATTTCTTACCTGGGGCTTACGTGCAATTCCTTAGAATTGATGGCAATGAATTCACGGATGACATTATTGACAGTTTGGAAATCCGGGGGGCCATTCCCGACCAGATTCGTCGCTTAGACGATAAGTTAATCGCACATAATCGCATCGCAGTTGACATCACATCTGGGCCTCTTGAGAAACGAACAGCCCTGTATCCAATAGAAGCCGTGCAACAGATTACCCGAAATGCCATTATGCACAGGACCTACGAAGGAACGAATGCCCCGGTCCGTGTGTATTGGTTCAATAACCGGATTGAGATTTTAAATCCGGGGGGTGTATTTGGTGAGATAACGTCTGAAAATTTCGGGGAGTCAGGGCTTACCGACTATCGGAATCCCAATTTGGCGGACGTAATGCGGACTTTTGGATTCGTGCAGCGGTTCGGCATCGGCATACCGATCGCGCGGAGGTTATTGGCACAGGCAGAACACCCGAAACCGCAATTTGAAATCGATAATACTCATGCGCGAGTGACAATATATGCCCGGTAATCTGTCGTGTCATTAATTGCAGTATAACGATTGCTATACGTAATTCCTGTTTTACCGAGAGATGAAGCAACACCAAAAAGTAAGGGGAACAACAACCCCGTTGTTCCCCTGATCGCAACTTCAAAACAGTATACAAAAACCTGAAAACGACTACGCCTGTTTACGGGGACACCGCATTCTGAGCGACCGCGTTTTGTGTCGATACAATCACACCTTGTAGTGCCTGAAAATAACGCATTTCAGCCATCTTGATTGCGTGCGTATCGCCGCTTGCGCGTGCCCGTCTGAGTGCCTCCCAACTCAATGCCAGCATCCGGTTCGTTTGCTCTAAAATTCGCCAATCCGTATTCGAAATCATGGAATCCCCCGAAATGTGTTTTACGCTATCGGCGGTTTGTTGTTCCGCTCAAACAGCGCATTCAACGCCTCACTCAGCAGGTCTTGAATACTCGTGTCCCTCTCAATCGCGAGCATTTTCAACTGCCGATGCACATCCTTGTCGAAATGCCCAGAAATCATCTTTTTGCCCTGACGGGATGGCGGTACCAGTGGATTCGGTTTCGTCTCAACGGCAACCCCACCCTCGCCTGATAGAATCGCTACTGTTTTCATAATTATATATGCCTCCATACATGTCCACATGCAAACATGTATACATGTATGAAAGTATATTACGTTAGTTTTAAAAATCGGTTTCAGGTGCGTGAAAATTTTTCTCGATTTTAGGACTTCTGCGAGCCACTCATTGAAATCTTTGGCTTTGCAGCCGCCTTGAACCAATCTTGTGGCGGTCAATGTGTTCTCATGAAAATTCACAAGCATAAAAATCCGAAATCTGCTATACTAATTGCAACAAAAAAATTTAAAAATAGGTGAAAAAATGACAAAATGGGCAGCCTGCTTGGCAACACTTCTCTGTTTGGGAGTTGCTATCCATGGCAGTAGCGCAAAAGAATTAACATTAGACGATATTTTCCCAACTGACCGAATTATAGATGTCCAAATCACCGTTCCAAAGCGGGATTGGGACACCATCCGGCATCAGTCCCGGGATTTCAGAACAGCACTCGGTGCGTCTCGGCAATTTAAGCCGATGGAAAGTCCGTATACCTACGTTGAGGCAAGCGTCAGTATTGATGGGGTCGTCTTTCCAAAGGTAGGATTGCGTAAAAAAGGGTTCATCGGTTCACTAAGCCACACCCGCCCCTCTCTCAAAATTAAACTCAATCATATCGACAAAGAGGGCGGTATTGAAGGACTCACGAACCTGACGCTTAATAACAACAAACAAGACACCAGTCTAATGAGCCAATTTCTGGGGTATGCGCTATTTAATGCAATCGGATCACCCGCGTCGCGATGCGCCTATGCGAAAGTAACAGTGAACGGCGAAAACCTCGGGATATACGCACACGTGGAGACCGTTCGGAAACCGTTGCTGGAACGCGCTTTTGGGAATAGCGATGGACCCCTCTATGAAGGGACAGTCGTGGACTTTTATGAAGGATGGGAAAACAGTTTTGAACATAAACGAGGGGATGACACACGCGGCAGAGCACATATCAACGCTTTGATCGACCTGCTGGCGGATCCGAAAGTAACAGAGGCAGATATTGGTGAGTTAGTAGACTTGGAGTCGTTCTATAGATTCTGGGCTGCTGAAAGTTTGGTCGGGTTCTGGGACGGTTACTCCGGAAATAAAAACAACTTTTTCGTCTATTTGAACCCGGAAGATAATAAATTTTACTTCATTCCGTGGGGTATGGATTCCATCTTTACGAAGATGAGTAAGCTTGAGTTCATGAATGACGCGCGCGCACCGATATCCGTAAAAACACAGGGTTTGATTGCCTATCAGTTGTATCAATTCGAAACCGGAAGGCAACGGTATGCCGAAGCACTCACCGGGATTTTAGACAAACACTGGGATAGCACAAAATTATTGGCAACGTTAGACAAAACCGCTGTAAGGGTTGAACCTCATTTAGTCTCTGCTCAGCGTGTCATCGAGGAAGAGTGGGGCAGAGGTGGAAATCAGTGGGGAAATTACAATAAGCCGACCTTTGCAAGCGAATTAGAAACAGTCCGCGATTTCATCCGTAACCGCAAAAGTGATATACAGGCAGAAATCGCTGATGGGATGCCGGTATGGCGCAAGCGTCCGGATCCGCCGTTCATTATCCCAGAGGATGGCGACTTCATGAAAAGGTTTTTGGACTCATTAGAAGATACCTTAGTAGGTGCCGCACGCGCGGGAGACCTTGAAGCCATCAAACAGTATATCGCGGACGGTGCCGATGTTAACGCGCTGCATTTTGAGATGCCACTGTTGACTTGGGCAGCAATGATGGGACAGACAGAAGCCGCTGAACTGCTGCTCCAACATGGCGCGGAGGTCAATGGGAGAAATAAAGATGGGAACACTGCCTTGCATCTCGCAATGTTTTTGGGACGCACTGAAACCGCCCAACTACTCCTAAAAAGCGGCGCCGATATCACCTCAAAGAACGATGATGGTGCTACACCTATAGACACCTTAGGTGTACCGTGGGAAATGACAAAGATGACGGCAGAATTCATGGGGGTAGAGTTGGAACGGAAAGAGGTTGAAGCGGGAAAAGCCAAAATTCGGGAGATGTTTAGCGGTGACACGAAACCCAAGGGAGGAACTTTACCCAACGTTGAAGACAATTCAACAGACTTATGGTTATCAGAAGCGGCGTTCACCGGTGACCTTGAGGCACTGAGACAAGCATTAACAAATGGCGCAGATCCCAATACAAAGGATCCGCAATCTGGTAGCACACTGTTGGCTACTGCCGCGTTGATGGGACACACGGAAGTTGTGGCACTCCTCCTCGAGCACGGCGCAGATGTCAATTCGAGAAGTCAGGACGGTGGAACAGCATTGCATGCGGCGGCTTTCCTCGGACGTACTGAGATAGTAAAGCATCTTCTTGATAAGGGCGCGGATACCACGCTCCGAAATAACATGGGGGGCACGCCGGTAGAGGGCGCAGAATTGAACTGGCTGATAACCAAGGGCATACTCGGTATGTTGAAACTTGAAGTCGACGAGGCAGCGGTGAAAGCCGGCAGAATCGAGGTTGTGAAACTGCTCGAAGGACAGAATAAATAGAGGTATCGCGATCAGAAGATCGCTCTTGCAAGGGGGAAAACCGATGCTTAACTCGCAAACGAACCCAGAGTTTACTCAAGATGTATCCATACCTCACAAGATGACGCTCAAGGAGTTTCTTGAGAATGACTTAGAAGGTTATGAATATGTAAAAGGAGAATTAGTGCCGATGGCAGCTGCCGCAATTGTCCATGGTGAAATAGGGGTCAACGTTATAATACCTTTAGGTTCATATGTTCGAGAAAATAAGTTAGGACGTTTATATACTATTGAGACAACGTTTCAATTGGACGACAGGGTAGTGAAACCGGACGTTGCTTTTGTTTCGACAGATCGGTTGTCGGAAGATAAATATAAAGGGATGCCTGTTGCCCCTGATCTCGCTATTGAAATCGTCTCGCCATCAGATAAGCAGTATGATGTGACTGAAAAGGCATTAGCGTATCTGAAATCGGGAACACGCCTCGTCTGGGTTATCGAACCGGTTGCAAAAACAGTAATGGTCTATCGTTCTGAAACAGATTTCACACTGCTGACGTGTGAAGATACATTGACAGGTGAGGATGTCGTCGAAGGGTTTACGTGTCCAGTCGCACAACTGTTTGAATAGAAAGTGTCATGTCGCATACGGATAAAAGAAGCAAGACCGTAGCCTGCAACAACGGCGTAGGGTTTTGCTTGGGTGTTTCTTCAGATTTAAGGAACGCACGGTAAAGTTTTAATTCCCGTCGTTCCCCGCAAGGAATAATTAAAAAATGGCAAAACCGATTAACTACAGTGATATCTTAGAAACCGGCGATAGCGGCATTTATGACCTCAAAACGCACGCCGC
>JAJEIP010000085.1 GCA_022827885.1 Candidatus Poribacteria bacterium | reverse complement strand
TATTCATCCCACTTACCACAGCACAGGAACGTTTCACGGGTAACGATAGGATTGTGATGCTCTCAGTCCACGCCAATACCGTTGAGGAGGTCCCCCAAGCGATTGAAGAGGTGAAAACCGTCCTCCGAAAGATGCATAAGGGACAAGACGATTTCTTCTCTATCTGGGATATGCGGGAAGGCATGGCACAACTGGACAAAATCAGCAAAGTCATTAAAATCGCATTGGGGAGTATCGCAGGATTTTCGCTACTTGTCGGGGGCATTGGGATTATGAATATGATGCTCGTGGCTGTCACGGAACGCACCCGCGAGATCGGTTTACGAAAAGCCATCGGGGCGAAACGTTTGGACATTCTGACACAATTTTTAATAGAAGCAGTCGCAATGTGTAGTGTAGGCGGCGCCTTGGGCGTTGTAGTGGGGTTGTTCGCCGGCGAAGGGATGGCAATGCTTGCCGTCAACATCGTCAAGATCGTTCCCGAATGGCCCTCGGTTATCTCCACGGAATGGATATTGATTTCGGTGTCATTTTCAGCGATAATTGGCATCTCTTTTGGGATGTACCCAGCTATAAAAGCCTCTTCCCTCTCACCAATTGAGGCACTTAGGGCTGATTAGGAGGCAATCCACATGAATTTGATGGAGTGTATTATTTTAGGCATTTCCAGTCTACGGCGGAACCCGCTCCGATCCGCACTGACGATTTTAGGGATTATCGTCGGTGTAGGTTCCGTTGTCAGTATGGTATCCGTCGGTGATGGGTCGAGTGCCATGGTCTTACGAGAAATTGAACGGACCGGCGGCACAAAGATGATCGAAATCTATAAGGACGACTGGGACAAACAGTCGGGAACCTTGAGCCGCGCCGCTGGCTCAGCCGTGCGGGGGAGGGGCCGATGGCAAAGAAACCGCGCTGAAGATTTGGAAACCGAAGATGCGTTTGCAATTCTTGAGAGAGCCAGAGGGATCGTCAATGTCGTCGCCGAAGATGATATGCCGGGTTGGACCGTCAATTATAAAGGACGGACAAAAGAATCTCGTATCGTCGCTTCAACCGCAGGATACGATCGTTCGCACAACTGGTACCCGTCAAGCGGTCGGTTTTTTTCACCGGAAGAGGTAGAAGCAGCGAGTAGTGTCGCTGTTATTGGGTCCAAGGTCGCCGAAGAGGTCTTTCTCGGCGAAGATCCCGTTGGAAAAGAGATTAAAGCCTCGCGGCAATCATTCCGATGGAGAGGGAGAGGCGGGCTGTATGAGGTGCGCCTGAAGGTCATCGGGGTCATGGAGGAGAAAGGCGACGCGATGGACACTTCTGGCTGGGACGACCGTTTCATTATCCCCATAACGACGCTTCAACAGCGTTTTAAGGGCAGGGATGACGTTGAACGCCTGCGCGTAGAAGCTGTTGACGTGGAGACGATTCCAATCGCTATAGCCGACGCTAAACGGATCTTGGGAAGACAACATAACAATACTGGTGAAGAATATAACTATTGGACGGCTACAGAGGAGTTGGCAACTGCCAGAAAAGTGGGTTTAGTGATGAAAGCGCTGATGGGCGGGATCGCTGGCATCGCACTGATGGTCGCCGGGATCGGTGTAATGAACATTATGCTGGTCTCTGTAACCGACAGGACGAAGGAAATCGGTCTGCGTAAAGCGCTCGGCGCAACCCGTAACGATATTCTGGCTCAGTTTCTGGTTGAAGCAGCCGTGCTGACGCTTGGCGGCGGCATTATCGGCGCAATTGCCGGGGTGTTCATGGGGCAGGGAACAGCCGCTCTCATTTCCAGATTCGTCTGGGAGGGAAGCAACTGGCCCTCAGTGATTTCATTCGGAACGATGATTATCGCATTACTCGTTTCTGTAGCTATCGGTGTTTTCTTCGGGCTTTATCCCGCCAATAAAGCGGCGAAACTTACACCCGTTGAAGCACTCCGTTCCGATTAGGCTATTTTATTTGTTATCAGCTTTCAGTTATCGGTTGTCAGTCTATAAGAGGTCTTCGGATGACCAAATCCCTCTTTTCACTGATAACTGATAACCGACGACTGACGACTCCTATAGGAGGAATTACCCTTGAAGAAAGTAATTATTGCTGCCGCCGTTGTTTTGGTCCTCGTCGTTGCAATCGGTTGGGTCGTCCTGGGCCGCGGAAAAAACGGGGCAGATCCATCTCTGGATAAGAGAATTGAGGTCGTTGAACGTGGCGATTTCCAAACGCGTATTAGTGCAACAGGCAACTTGGAACCGCTCATCGACGTAGAAATAAAATCTAACGTGGAAGGCGAAATCGTTAGACTCCATGTTCAAAACAGCGATAGGGTTGAAAAGGACCAAATATTGCTGGAACTGGATCCCGAACTCTATCAAGAGGGAAAGAAACAGGCGGAAGCGGATGTCGCGGCTGCCAAAGCACAAGTCAGACAAGCAGAACTAAACATAGAACTCAAAAACGAGCGGCTTGACAGTGAACTCACGCAGGCAGACGCAGATCTGAAAATCGCTCAAGCGAACCTTGAGACCACCAAAGCCACAACGATAACACAGGTCAGTCAGTCAGAAACAAATGTTCAGACCACTCAGAACTCGCTCGCACAGGATAGAATTGCCTTAGATCAAGCCGACATCGCGCTTGCACAGGCAAAAATTACGTTGTCTGAAAATGAAGCCTCCCTCAGATCCGCAAAGGTTTCCCTGGATAACGCCAAATCAGAACTCGATCGCAACACCGAACTTTTTGATAAGGGACTGGTGTCCAAAAAGGCATTGGAAGACGCACAAGCGCAACACGCCAATGCGGAAGTCCAACATGAAAATGCTATAACACGGGTGGACTCACAGAAACAAGCGATCACATCGCAAGAGCGAACGATCAATACACGCGAGACTGCCATTGTAACACGTGAGGCAATATTGGCGAACGAGCAGCGAAACCTCGAAAACCTGAAAAAAATGCGCCAGAAGGCAGAGGAAGAGGCACAACTTCGGGTCGACAATTCCCAAACTCGGTTACAAGAACTGATATCGACTTTCGACAATGAAAAATTGCTGACGCAGCAATCCCGGGTGAGTGCTGAAGCAAATAAACTGCGTAGGGAAAGTAATCTAAAAAATGAACAAGAACGGCTCGATTGGACTACAATCAGGGCACCTATGGCGGGAATTGTTACCCTCCTCGAACTCGAAGAAGGAGAAATCGTGACGTCTGGACGTTCTGCCTTCTCGCAGAGTCCACCCATTATGACGATTGTGGATCCTTCCAAAATGGTCGTCAAAACCTTCATCAACGAAGTCGATATGGAACGCCTCCGGCTCGACCAGCGCGCAGAAATTAAGGTAGATGCCTACCAAACAAAAACATACGACGGAACAGTCTATGAAATTTCACCCAGCGGCGCGGAACAGGATAACATCATTTCATTTGAGGTGATGGTCGAAGTGAACGGGTCCCCAGAGGAACTGCGTCCGGGTATGAGCGCAGATGTCGATATCATTACCTATGAAGAAAAAGGGGTGCTCCTACTACCGATTGATGCCCTTATAAATGAACCGTCAGCGACTGTCATCGCGCAAGTTGATAATACCAAACCCTACAAGGTAAATCAGCCGATTGAAGTCCAGACTGTCAGTGAGAAGATTTTCAGGGGCACTGTGACAAATGTGGGGTCCAACGATGTTACTATTAGTCTGGATAGTTCCCAACGCGGTATCCGTCCAGGTCCAACAACGCTATCGCTTTTGGTGAAAGGTAAAAAGCAAGCTGACGGTATACGCGCCACGATTGATATGTCGAAGGGAAAAGCCGTTATGCTTGATGATGGTAGCAGCAAGGGCACACGCACAGAGGTTGAAACGGGTATGCAGAACGAAACACACGTGATCGTCAAAAGCGGACTCAAGGCAAACGACCGCGTTATTCTGCAGCAACGGAAACCGCCACAAAATGGATTTGGTAGGTAGAGAACAGGGCTGTTGCCTCGATCTTTGGATCGAGGCACATACTATAGCTGAATTACCTGTCCATCATAGGCGAGATAGGCATCGTCTGGGAGTTCAATGTCCATCTCTTTACACTGCTCCGGAAAATACCGATGATCCAGGCGATGCATGATATGCGTGAAGTAGGTCTCCCTCGGTTTTAAAGCCGCACTGATTTCCAAGGCTTCACCGACTGAAAGATGCGTTGGATGTCTCGGATTGAAACTGAGCGCATCAATCACCAGCACGTCAATCCCATTCAGTAGGTCTTGGGACGCCTTCGGCAATCGTTTCACATCGGGTAGGTATCCGAAGTCGTCGATGCGATAGCCATAAGTCGGAACGTTCCCGTGTTCGACTGGAATTGACATAATATCGAATCCATGCAACGCCAGTCGTTCCTTTTCTTCAATCACATTCGGTAGCAGATGTCCGACACCACCACCTTGGAACGTCTCCTTTGTAAACATATAATCGAAGTTGCGTTGTAAGATGCCAATCGTCTGCTCAGGACCGTAGATGGGCATATCCATTTGCTGTTTTCGGCACGGCATCACAATGTCGTTCGTTCCACTGACATGGTCGGCATGCGAGTGTGTGAAGATAACGGCATCTATCCGCTCAATCCGATTCCGAACGATCTGATCCATGAAATTGGGACCGAGGTCGAATTGGAGGTGCTTCCCCTCTTTTTCGATATGGATTGATGAACGGGTCCGGTAGTTTTTCGAGTTGACATCCCGCGCATCTTCACAGGTTTCGCAGTCGCATTGATACTCAGGAACGCCTGTTGAGGTGCCTGAACCTAAAATCGTAATTTTCATTTTTTAATTTATTACTCCTGGGCGTTGCTCCAAATGTAAATGCAGGGGTCCCCATAGCGAATAGCGTATGGGGGACAAATTATGACATTTAAGGAGGACATAATTTCATTACGCAACGGTCTCCGGTGAAGTCAGAAACCTTTGAACCCCTAAGCCGGTTGGAATTAACTAAGAACCACTGCGGAATGTAATGGAGCAGTGACCAGATTCCCATAGTTAGAAAAATGACTAAACTTACGTTCCAAGAATGTCTTGTGCTGGCGGATCTCATCGGGGACACCCCCATGACGGTTATCTCCGCGTCCCGCTTGAAACAGGGGATGTGCGATGCTTACATTGCTGGCAGCCTGCCGGATATCAAGGGTGCTCTCGTTTTCGACGCCTTTTGTGCAGATGAACCCTGTGGGTTCGGCACGGATGCCGAGGCGTTGTGGCAACTTTTGAAAGAGACCCACGGATGGGGGTGTGTCAACGTCGAGAGCGTCTGCGCTGCATCTCTCGGGGCACTTATTGAAGCCGACAGGGGCACATCTATCCGTTATTATGGCGATGTCTGTCATGCCCTTTTGGAGCCTGTCCATTGCTATTCAAACGAGGCAGTTCGGCTTTTAACATTAGAAGATGCTGTGCGTTTGGCAAAGGCTCCGGCGGAAGTCCAAGGAAACGGTTACAAAACGCACGAAGCAATGCTAACAAACGGTATCGCCGCGGGAGCCGTTGTGGACGGTAATATTGTCGCCATCGCACATACCTATGCGGAAACCGACCTACATGCCGATATCGGTGTTTCGACAGTCGAGCAGTGGCGTGGAAAAGGATTTGCGACCGCTGCGGCATCCCGCGTCGCTCGAGAGATTCAGGCGAAAGGGAAAGTACCGGCTTGGAGTTGTGGTGAAGACAACACCGCTTCACTTCGCGTGGCACAAAAACTCGGTTTCACCGAAGTCGGTCGCCGCACCTATGTCATCCCTATCTCTAACGATTAATGCAGATGTACAATTGTTGTTAAAAAACCCTTCATAACCTGAAACAGGTCTTTTAACAATTTTAGATCGTTGCGGACAACGGACGCAACGCTCATATTTAATCGTTAAAGAGATCCAAGGGCATCGTCCACTTTGTTGATTGCGGCTGCCATCAACCGCGCATGCTCCTCTTGCATATTCACGTTAAACCCAAATCGCAACGCACGACCGAGGATCGATAAGGTCTGCGGACACATATCCCGCGAATACTCAACATCTCCTGTGTAACGTGGATCTTTCCACGGATACCCAGAAGCGTCGGGCGAATGCTTGAAGAGAATGGAATCCCAATAGGTATAGATATGCCGATCCGGGAAACCTTCATTGTAAGCCGTGCCGGCGTTCAGGCCCTCAGCTTTGAGCGCTTCGGCGTATTTTTTGGCGAGTTCCACATCACGCACAATAATCGCGGCACTAATACCACACTCACCCGTCGGATCATCTACATGTTGACGGATATAACCTTTCGGTGTCTCAGCGAGTTCCGCCGTGAACGCTTTTTTCAGTCGGCGTGTGTGTCCCAAGATGTCCTCTAATTTTGAAAGCTGCACGCGTGCGATTGCCCCCAAAATTTCACTCGTTCGGTAGCACTGCCGAGAAAAAGGTTTGTTCTTCCATTCAGAATCGCTCATCCACATCGGTAAACCCGGTTCCGCTGCGAAGGCTGCGCGTTCATAAGTGTCGTAGTCGTCGCTAAAGACGAGTCCACCTTCACCACAAGAGATGACTTTGTAGTAGTTGAGGCTCCACGCACCGGCATCCCCCCACGTTCCGGCGTATTTCCCTTTATACTGTCCGCCGACACACTGACAGCAATCTTCAACAACAAGGAGATTGTGCTTCTGCGCGAGGTCGACAATCGCCTCAAGCCGGCACGGCACCCCTTGCATGTGGACCGGTAGAATAGCTTTCGTATGCGGTGTAATTTTTCGCTCCACATCGGCAATATCTAAACCGAGCGAATCGTCGATTTCCGCTATGACTGGAATCGCACCCACACCGACAATCGCAGCCGCAGTTGCGATAAAAGTGTAACCCGGAACTATCACCTCGTCTCCCGGTCCAATACCGACCCCAGTCAATGCGCAGATGATTGCGGAGGTACCGGAGTTCACCATCAACGCGTGTTTCGTCCCAAGGTACGCCGCTGCCTCCTTCTCAAAACTGGCTACATTTGAATCCTCAACAAACCGAAAAAGTTTCCCACTGCGCAAAACCTCGGTCACAGCATTGATCTCACGCGCATCTATCATACTGGGCCCGTGCATTCCGCTGGGTATAGAATCTGCAATAACGGGTGTGCCGCCATCTATTGCTAAACGTGCTGACATCTTTTCTCCTCCACAATTTTTTTTTTGCAATTATTGGGACAGGGGATGGAACGATGTTTATCATACCATAGTTTTTAAAAAATTGTCAATCGTGTTTCTAAGGTCATTTAGTTTTCCACCAGGATACACTTAAAGTCCCCCTGATAAGGGGCGGGGAAGCCCACACGGGCTTCATACCCGGGGAAGCCCATATGGGCTTCATACCGTTGATTCTGATTCTTTAGGGGGTTTTCCGTACAGAATTGCTAAAACTGAATAACCCTGTGCTACCTACGCCACCACCTCTTTTTATCTTGATACCCCGCAAGCAGTTTTGAAATCTCTCTCGCCTTTTGGTCCAAACGCAATACCGTCTCACACGCTTCGATCACTTTCTCTTTCGTATTCTCATCTCGGGTAGCCTGATAGACGTGGTGGTAACTCTGTGCGACAGCGGAATGGTACACCACGCGGTCTATGTCTTGCGGAACTTCAGTCGGAAGTTGTGCAAGCATCCCGACTGCCGCGTCCCATGCTCCTGCTTCGGCGTGACAGATTACCTGTTGATAGCGCAGATGGTGTTGTGACGGATCTAACCAATACGCCTGCTCGTAACACATCGCCGCTTCTGGGTAAGCTGCATTGGCGATGTGCAGCTGCGCAAGTTCCGTATAAAAGGCGGACAATCCACTTTCCGCTATTGTGTAAAGTGAGACGCCAGTATTGACGAGCCAATCTCTCTCCAACAGGAAATCAATCGCCGAGTTCCGCTCCTCCTCTGTGATTTGGATATCGGTGAGGAGATGCTTTGCGACAGCAGCGTTCGGGAATATCTTGGTGCGGCTCTTCAGCAACGGATACGCCTGAACCGATTTGTCCATCGTGATGAGCTTAATCCCCGTCGCAATACGGAAGAGCGATACAATCTGATCGCTATTTTTACGGGACATCTCCGCAGCGATCGCCTCCCGATTCTCTGAAAAATGCTGATTCAGTTCCTCAATCGCATCTCGAATTTTAGTGTCGCTTGGCGCGAGTTGATGTGCTTTCGCTAAAAACCGTTGTGCCGTGAAGAGTTCTCGCCACGTCCGATAGATTGTTCCGAGTCGAAAATTAGCGAGTGCGAGCGTTGACGTATCATCTGTTGTGTTGAGGATGCCATCGTAGGCTTGGATGGCTTCGGCAAGTTTGCCTGCGTTTTCCAACGCTTGCGCATCGGTGATTGGGTCTGGCATGAGAAGTCCTATTTCCTTAATGGATTGTAGGGCGAGTCTATGACACCTGATTCGGTTCAACAATAAGCATTGTCTGCTATTTTAGACTAACTGAATGTGTATGTCAAATATTTCTTAAAGTAGTAGGTATACTCTGTGTGCTGTGTTATGTTGGAGAAAACTCCTTGACAGTGTCCTTGAAATAATAGTATAATTAGTTGATATTACTTAAGGCAGGAAAATAATCAACGAAAAACACCAAGTTTCTGAAGATGATTTAGAGAAAGGCAGAGAGCTACTTGATAAAGAATGGGATAAACTGCCTTAATGTTCTTGGTGATTCGGAGGGAATGAAATGAACGACTATAGGGACATTATTACTATTGAACAGGGGAAACGTAGTGGCCAACCGTGCATCCGCGGAATGCGAATTACTGTCTACGATGTCTTTGAGTATCTCGCATCCGGTATGACAGTAGTGGAGGTTCTTAAGGATTTCCCCGAGTTAACCGAGACGGACATTCGTGCCTGTTTTGCGTATGCTGCGGACAAGGAAAAATCACAAATGGTTGTTCACACAAATGAAACTTCTATTTCATCAGAACCTATCGGACCAATTGGTGACGCAACTGGCGGATCTATTTCCTAATTCCATCCATGTTAAAGCTGTCGGGTTGGATATGGCAACGGATACTGAATTATGGAATTACGCACGGGACAACGACTATATCATCGTTTCGAAGGACGTAGACTTCAGCAACAGAAGTGCTATTCACGGATTCCCCCACCGATACTAATTCTCCGAAACCCATTCCGCTGTCGCTTCCGCGAACTCTTTGGATAACTCCTCAGAAATGGTCTGCTCCAAGAGTTCAATCAGATCCTCACGGAATTTAATCCAATCGTCGCCGCGACGGGTAAACCGGTGCCTATCCCCAATTTCAATAAACATCGTGTCGTTTGGTTCGGACAAGGACTCAAAATAACGTCTAATGTTCATAATTAATCTCCTTTTTTATAACCATTCATGCATCTCCCAGCCAGATGCGAGTGCTTTCTCACGGAGTGCTTTTCCCGGATTCACAACGACCGGATTCCCAACACATTCCAACATAGGCAGATCCGATTGACTGTCGCCGTAAGCGTAGCTGTCTTCCAATGAAATGCCGTGTCGTTCAGCGTAGGCTCGCATCGCTTTCGCTTTCTCTTCCCCAATGAGGGGCACGGTTGTCAATTCACCCGTGAACTGTTCGTTTTGTTCGTGAAGTTGTGGTGCCAATACAGCATCGACATCAAGGGAGTCCGCTATCGGCTGCACAATGAAATCAAGCGAACCCGTGACGAAAACGACAGGAGTGCCTTGCGCCTTGTGTTCCTGAATTTGGACTATCGCCGCAGGGAAGATCTTCGGACGCAGGTAAGCCTCGAACATTTCGGTAGACAATTCCTTGATCTCGTCGACATTCATCCCGCGATAGTTACGATAAAATGTCACATTGAAGCGGGGACGACTGATCCTATCCAAAATTAAGTAGTAGACAATTTTGGGTAGAAATCCAACGAGCCACAGATACTTTAAAAGGAATGGCGTTTCTTTGAACCGCATCCAGATATAGTAATGGACAATCGTGGACTTCAACAAAGTGCCGTCCACATCAAAAAATGCGGCTGTTTTTAAAAGTTTCGGGGTCGGATCCGACATAATAACGTCCTAAGAACCTTCCTGTTGCCTCAGTAGTGCTCCAAGCTCAACAACCCGATTTTGTGCCAATTCCAAAAATTCTTGATATCTGTCAGGATTGATCGCTGTTTTGTCCTGCGTTCCCCAATCCTCCGGTGGGAAGGTAAACGGTTCACCAAAAACGATACGCACGGGATGTTTCTTAGGGAAATTCCGTCCCTTCGGTAACGCCTGGTAGGTTCCCGCAATATAAGCCGGTATAACCGGGACGTTAGGCGTATAGATAAGCAAACTCAGCACACCCGGTTTAAAAGGTTGAAGTTGACCATCAAGCGAGCGTGTCCCTTCAGGAAAGATGAGCAAGCCGTTGTTTTTCGACATCACCTCGTTCGCTGCCCTGAGATCCTGTAGAAACTCCGTAAAATTCCCCTCCCGTTCTATCGGCAGCGCGTTAAGGCATGTTCCAGCAAACCAACCTTGAAAACGAGTCGCGAACCAGTAATCTCGGGCAGCGAGCGTCCAGAGTCGGTATGCCTTCGTCCCCAACGCAGTAATCACCGTTAAAGTATCAAGGTGACTTGTGTGATTCGGCATAATAATATACGGTTTATCCTGCGGAATATGCTCAAGCCCATAGCATTTCAATGAAAAATAGTTCCGATAGATGCCAGTAATCACGGTGCGGAACGCACGGGCATACCACCGCGGCACCTGCCTGAACTCAGACTTTCCGGCCTCGCGCGGCGTATCTGTCTCTCTTGCGATGTCTGTGGGAAACGTCTCAATTAATGTGACAACATCACCGACCGTCTCTAAATTGGCGAGTAACGCATCAGGAATCGTTGCACCGAGTCTGGATTCAAGGACCAGTAGAAGATCGAGGCGCGTGAGTGAATCAAGCCCTAAGTCGGTATCTAAACGACTCTCCCGTTGAATTTGGTGTGCTGGCATGCGTGCCAATCGTGCGAGGGTAGAGAGGATTTCTTCGGGTATGTCCGATCTTGGTGCAGCACTATCTACATCCGCGGCAGAATTCTCCTGAAGATCTGCCATGCTTTTAAGGCGCGCCTCCAAACTACACCTTAGATGTTGTCGATCTATTCCCCCATCCGCAGTCTTTGGGAGCGGATCGTTCCAGAAGTGGGATTTGTGGAATTGTTGGTAACTCGGTAGCTGCTTTGCTCGCGCCTGAAGATGGTGCTGAATTTCGGTCTGCGTTTCCTCGTCGGGAGTTGTCGGCACAATCACGGCATGTATACCCATATCCGACCCGTCTTCGTGGGGAATGCCGAGGACACACATTTCAGAAATGGTTTCCGAACTATCCCGATAGAGTGCTTCTAATTCAACCGGATAGACATTCTTTCCAGATGCGGGAACGATAATGTCCTTGCAATGCCCAGTGAGATAGAGGTAGCCGTCCGCGTCCATGTAACCCAAATCGCCTGTGTAGAGCCATCCGTTGCGAATAGCCTTTTCTGTAGCATCCGCGTTCTGATAGTAACCCTTCATCGTACTCGGTCCCTTAGCGATGATCTCCCCGATCCCATCGCTGTCCGGATTCTTTATCTGAAGTTCCACGCCTTCTACCGCGGGTCCTACCGAACCCCGTTTACTTTTTAGATACGGATTCACACTGAGAACGGGTGCTGTTTCGGTCATGCCATAGCCTTGGTAAAGGGTCATACCGAATTTTTGAAATCCGTCGTAGATCGCATCGGAGAGCGAGGCACCACCACTGACGAGAACGCGTATTTCACCCCCCATGACCGCTTGTGCTTTTTCTGCCAATGTCTCACCGGGTGTATCCGCTCGTGATGCTTGTCGCTCAATTGTGCCTTGAAGCATCTGAAAAAGACGTGGAACGCCAATAAAAGCCGTCGTCTTTGCCTCACGCATTGTCTTCAGAAGGGTTGTCGGACGCAGGGCATTGACGTAAGTCGCCGTCGTGCCGCTGTAAAGTGCCATCAGTAAACTACAGGAGAAACTCAAAGCATGATACAATGGAAGTGCTGACAGGATCCGCTCGGTGTCTGTCGGTGGGAGCGCCTTTGCGACTGCTTGGACATTAGAAATAAAGCCACCGTGCGTAAGCATCGCACCTTTCGCTTCAACGGTAGTCCCCATTGTAAAGATAATCGAGGCAACGGTATCCGGAGAGACGTCTACATTCGGAAAATCGGCAGGAATCTCGGCGGTCGAGGCTTCGTGTGCCGTGGCATCGGAAACCCCCACAATTGCGCAGTTCTTGTTGATGTTTTGTAACATCGTCCCTGGCGTTGATAGGGTCTCCGCATCCGATTTTTCTAATACGCTTTCGGAGGCTAAAATCGATTTCGCAGCAGTGAACTTGGCGATCGCCAAAATTTCATGGGCAGGTGTTTGCGCGTCAAGCGGAACAACAGCGATACCTATTTGGACGGCTGCAAGATAAGCGATACACCATTCGGGTTGGTTTTCAGAAACTAATATCACGCGATCGTCTTTTCGCAAACCGCTTTCCCATAGCTGCCACGCCACGTGGCGCGACACGGTATACGTCTCCGCGTATGTATACGCTTCCCAGCCGCTTTCGTTTGCCATTTGCAGCGCGATTCTATCCGGGATTCGCGCGGCTTGTATCTTAATCAGGTCTACGATCGTTTTTGGAGGGGTTTGGTCTGGGGATAGCGCAAATCCACCCCTTGTATTATATGTCCGTTCGAGGGCAGTCGCGGATTCCTCAGACTCGTCTTGCGAATTCGCTTTCTCCTGTTTGGCAGAGGAAGATGTTTCTGTATCGGTCGCTGTGTTATTTTCAATCTTCAACACATGTCTCTTTATGCCAGGGATATGGATCTCTTGGAAATACCGCTTCCAATGGATCCTTGAAACATCGAAGTTAAAACGCTGCTGTTCTGTCGGTGAAAGCGCCTCGTAAAGGCCTCGTGTCTTCTCAGTCTCAAATTCAAAGTTGGTTCGCGTGTAAGGGGCATAGATTCTAATGTAATGCAGGAGTGCTTTGATACCGCTCTGCTTCAGGACAAGGTGACGGCGTTTCCGCTTAGCGGCACGGATCGGAAGTTTGCCGAGGGTCTGAACCGCAAGATCAACCAGACGCATGCGGCTATCCAATTTTCGCTGGAATTCCGCTAAGCTCGGATATTTCCAAATGGGGACCGCAACCGGTTTTCCGTCCTCTACCATCGGATATTCCATGAAGTATTCGTAGGTTGCTTCAAAGATACCTCGAAAATAGAGCGGATTCTGCGTCCCTGTCGCGACATGATACACTTCGAGACCACCGCGCCTTGCGGTCGCCTCGGCAGCTGCCAAGATAGCGTTCACTACAAAATCGACGGGGATAATATCGAGAATTATGTCCGGATCTGCTGGAAAATCCGGGAGCCGCCCTTTCCCAAAACCGACGATTAGCGGTTCGCACATCCGAAATCCGCCGAGCCATCCGGGCTCAGGCTCATCAAAACTACTCTCAATAATTGAGGGACGTACGATAGCGGTGGGCAGTTCGCCGCGCAGTTCCATAACCATCTGCTCAGCGAGAAATTTCATATAGGTGTAAGTATCGTTCCATCCGCGCGAACGAGCGTGCTTTAACCCTTCTTCAACCAAGCGTTCTTCAAGCCGTTCTGCTTTCAACTCCTCGATCTGTGCCGCAAGTCCCTTACGCGTTCCTTTTATTTGCGCCGCTTCTTGCTGAAGGTTGGCGAGATTTTCAGGTGATTCGGCTTCAGTACGGATGGCAGCACTCAGGGAAAGCAACCCTTCGATTTCCTCGGAGAGCGTTTCAGGGATAGGCATGCCTGTTTTTTCGCGGTGTTGGCTTGCGTAGTCTGCGTATGGTACTGGAAGTTCTTCAGGCACGCGTCCCGGTTTGTCACCGCAAACGTAGGCTGTTGAGATGTGGAGAAACACGGCATCCGGACAACCCTTGGCAAAGTTGACGACATGTTTCGCAGCGAGGGCATTCCCCCATAAAGAATCATCGAAAGGGGGATCAAAATCCACAAGTCCCGCGATATTGATAAAGACCTGGACTTTGTTCTGGAGCCTTTGGTATTCCGCATCGCTGAATCCAAGGCGCTCGTGCGTGAGATCACCCTCAATAGCTGTCAGTTTCTGCTGCGCCCATGCATCAAAATTGTCGCCGTGTAGCCGACGAAGGGAGTCAAAAACGTCGGAAGTGAGAAGTTCATTTTCTAAACGTTCTTGAGCGGTAGTCTGTTTGCCCGTTGTATCAGTGCGGCTTCGAATGAGGAGATAAATCTTTTGGATATCGGGAAGGGCAGTTAAAATTTTTGCGACCATCGGTTGCCCCAAAAATGCGGTGCCACCGGTAATCAGCAGAACTTTTCCCCGAAAAAAATCAATGATTGACATAATTCTCTTTTCTGTGTCATGATAGATATATGAACATATTGCGCGGACCCCACGCCTTGCATTGTTCTCAACTTATATTCGTGAATTTCGTCTAATCTTTCGATAAATTACCCAAAACGCAGTTTACAGGTTTCCAATTAAAAATAACACATTTTCTATAAAAAGTCAAAGGCTGAATAGATAATGCTACCAGAAGTAGAGAAGTTACAGTTTTTACAAAAGACGGAACTTTTTGCAGAACTCCCACAAACCGAATTAAAAGCGATCTGTCATATTGCCAACGAAGTCGCATATCCAGCCTATTCAACGCTCTTTGAGGAGGGAGATGAAGGCGATTCGCTGTACTTATTGGTGGAGGGTGAAGTCAGTATCATCAAGGCAGGCACAGAAGTATTGTTCTTCAATGAGAAAGGATACTGCCTCGGAGAAATCGCCCTGATTGACAATAAACCGCGGAGCGCAACGGTTAAAACAGTAAAACCCACGCAATTTCTGCGGATCACGAGAAGCGATTTTTACAACGCTATGGCACGAGAACCGAGAATTGGGAGTGGGATGTTCCGGGTCTTGAATGAGAAAATCCGACGCGACCTTGAGATCCAAATGAGTGCTATCCGTAAGGAAGTCGCGCAAGAAGAATCAATGCGGCTTGCTGCTGAAGTCCAAAAATCCCTCCTCCCAAATAAAGAAATCGCGCAACGCCACGTCAGTTCCTCCGGATATTGCAAACCCGCAAATAGCGTCGGCGGCGATTATTACGACTATATGGAACTCCGGGACAATAGCGTCGCCATTTTTCTCGGTGATGTCATGGGGCACGGCTATCATTCGGCGATGGTTGCCGCAATGACAAAAAGTTGCTTGCAAACGCAGCTCCGTTTTGATGCTTCTGTGCCAGAGGTCATGAAAGCCATTACCCGGGTCACTGAAGAAGATGCCCAGACTTTTATCTACATGACCTGCTGTTATCTTATCATTCACCCCGACAACCGGTTGGAGTTCGCCAATGCCGGGCACCCACAGATGCTCCTCTATCGTGCTGAACAGAACGGCGTCGAAAGTGAGAATACGGATCTCATTGAGTTAGAATCCTCTTTTCTCCCGGTCGGTATTTCAATGTCCGACACACCCACGCAATACTACAGTTCTGAAGTAGAGTGGTATCCCGGGGATCTGTTGGTCCTTTATTCAGATGGGATCACAGAAGCATTCAATCCTAACGCCGAAATGTATGGATTCGACAGGTTCACGGAACTCATTTCGCAAAAACGACATCTGTCCGCCGAAGAGATAAAGACAGAGATTCTGTCCGACCTTCAGGCACATCAACAGGACGAAAGCGCCAATGATGACATTACGTTGGTCGTCGTGAAGTTTTCGTAAGGGGTGTCGCTTGTCGGATTTCCGGGTATCCGTCTTCAGTTATCAAGGGTCAGTTAAAAGAGGGTTTTGTTAAGCGATCACCTCTTCACTGAAAACTGAAAGGTTTTTCGTGTGAAGTTTAATAAAATATTTGGGTAATTCTATGTTCCCCCAGGCCCGGTAGGTGCGGTTTCCCAACCGCACCGGACCTTGTTGAAAATTACCCGTTTAAATTCTTAATCCTCATTAGAAAAACCGAACTGACTGCTGACACCTATTCTAACCCAAGTTGCTACTAATGAATTCTACTCGTTTGAAAAAGTTTTTCGGCATGTTTCTTCACCCCAGCGGGGTGATATGTCTATAGAAAACAGCGTATTCAGATTCTTGCACTCCAGCGGAGTGCTATGTCTATAAATAACTGGCAACTTGGGTTATTCTACTTGAGTTGGCTGACGGCATAATGTATGATATTTTCCATGAGTCCTTTGTTCAAGGAAGTGGTATATTGGCTATCGTTACGAAGGCTGGTGATAATGTATAATCCCTTGCCATACCGTCTTGCCCCAACAACGAGTTCCTGAGTGTCTTCGGTCGTCGCAAAAATTTCATCGCGTCGGTCCCAGTCTACCCATGCGTCATCAACAAGGATTTTGCCGGACTCAATTTTGTTGGGAATTGAGAAAAGGGAGGTGCCTTTTTCTGTAACAGCGAAATGTTGGACAGGTGGACTTTCAACGCCTTTCAACTTACCTTGCAGCCACCCGGTACCGCACGGCTTCTCAGCACTGCTATCCTGTCCCGTAACGACGACAATGCCACCCTGTTTCACAAAGGCTTTGATCTTCTTCTCTACTTCACTCGAAAGGAGGTAGTGTCCGTAACTCGAAATCTCCTCGTATCCGATCCACAGAATATCGGCTTTTTCTAATTGCGGTAACGCATGTTCTCTCGTGGATTCATGCACGAGGACACGTTTACCGACTTTTTTGACGGCACGCAGTGCCATATATTCATACGTTGCTGTATTCGTATAGACGGGGGTTTGACTCCATGTTGTATCTGTGCTGTTTCCTGTGAGTACCAGAACTTTGACGGCATCTTTCGGGGCGGCTACCCACATTTTACCGGCTAACATGTCGAGGACAATCGCTTGGAATGCTTTTGTCTTGCCATCAAAGGTCCGCGACATCATCGGGTCGATGTGCGTGAATGTCCACCAAGTGCCACTGTATCCGCCGCGATAGGCACGCATCTGAAACCACGTGTTGTCAATGAAGCACATACTATCTATGCCATAATGTTCACGATAGAAAACAATGATAGGCATGCCCGCTTTGAGGAGTCTGACCATCTTCTCCGGCGAGGTGCCGCGTTTGTAATGTCCTGTGGCGAAGTTCATCTTAATTTCCTTGAGTTCGCTTTTCCCTTTGACGTCTTTTTTTACTGTAACAACGCCGCGTAAACGTTTCTGGTCAACGCTCTTTACTTCGCCAAAAACAATATTCGTACAAGCATCAAGGATTTCACGAATTGTGTACTCGCGCTCAATAAAAGCCGGTGCCGTTGGCGCGAAAAGTAATCCGATAAAACAGAACCCTAACACTAAAGCAATGAGGTTATATGTAAAGCGCATGATGGAATCCCCTTCTATATAGGACTTACGCACTCCCCCGGTAGGTGCGGTTTCATGAAGTTCCAGAAAATATTTCGGTAATCTGATGTTTTCCCCAGACCCGGTAGGTGCGGTTTCCCAACCGCACCGGACTTCGCCAATAAATTACCGAATTAATAAATTAATCTTCATCTAACCGCACCGAATCCAGTGAAAATAGGTGAAATTTGATCCTTTTGCGTAAGTCCTTCTATATATGCCAGATTTTCTAAGTAACAGGTATTATATTACATCTCTATTGAATTTTCAACCATTTTCTGCCTCGTTCTCAAGTTATGCCAGGATTGAAACACTCTCTTTTCGTGCAGCGCGTGCACCAAAACTTTCAGCGAAAAAACACACGATTCACATCAGCACAAATCTATGATGCCGCCACTTACATCGGATTTCTGATTTTTGTCCTTGCCCTACCCTTCGGTTATTCGACAGCATTCCTCAACATCGGACTTTCGTTTGTGCTGTTCGGATGGGTAGGACGCATCATTGTAGAGGCGCGATCGCCTCGCTCCTACAGTTGGCAACGCACGCCGCTCGATATTCCCATCTTGCTGTTTCTCGGATTGGGGTTGATAGCCTCACTTCTGGCGCCACATCCGGCTACCAGTAGCCTCGGCTATTTTTGGAAACATCTCCGGGCAATCCTGCTCTTTTATGCGGTTCTTCACAGTCGATTGGGCACGCGATGGCGGCATATTGTTATCGCTTTCATCGCCGCTGCGGGCTTCTCCTCCGCCCTCGGACTCTATTATTACGCAAACGATACGCGTTTGGCAATGGATTTCATGGGGAGAATTGGGTTAGAATTTCAGGCGGAACTCGCTGCGGGTGAAGGCACCAATTTACAAATGTCGGATGAATTGCGCGCCGAATTGCGAAATTGCAATGTACCGCTCTCTCAAACCGCAACGTTTGTAACGCCAAAGCAACCCGACGAATGGCGTATCGATGACCCAGCCCGAAACAGGCGCTATACCGTCCGTAAGGGTGAGACGCATCTGATGGTGTATATGATCGAGCAACGGCTCACCGGCACCTTCAAGATGCCGAATGACTTGGGGGCATATCTCGCTCTCACACTCCCTTATGTTATGGGCTACTTTGTGGCTGGCTGCGGTCTTCTGATTTTCCACACGGGACGGACGGAAGCCCATGGAAAATCACGACGTTTCTCGATTGGCGTGATCGTGGGATTCGGGGTGGTTTTGGCACTGATGGGGGCAAATTTGGCGTTGACGCTGACGCGCGCAGCATGGGTGAGCGTCGCCGTTGCAGCGGTTTGTATCGGCGGCTATTTTGTTGTAAGGACTCTGTTTAAGCGTGTTTCGTGGAAAAGAGGCCTGCTGGGGGTAGCGTTCATAAGTGTTGTGTGCTGTGTGTTGATCCTGAATGGAGACTCCCGTCAGGCAATAATAGGGGTCGTTCCTCGACACATCAAGGAACGCATCGAAACGATGATTACACACCCCGCGGGGTTCATGGGTGAACGTCCACAATGGTGGCGCACCTCGCTTGAACTGATTCAGAAATACCCGCTGACTGGCATCGGGCTGGGTAGGTTTCGCTATGAGTATCAACACAACGGACCGGAGGAACAGTACTATACACCCTATCACGCCCACAACATCTACCTACATATCGCCACAGAGCAAGGCATCCCATCGCTTTTTCTGTTCTTGTGGATGGTGACAATTATGTGTCAGCAGGTTTTTCTTATGCGAAAGACAAACGATTTTTGGCAGCTTGGGACCTTCATCGGCGCCAGCGGTTTCCTAATCTCTGCGCTTGTTTACGGACTCGCAGATAATATTCTACATCAACGCACAGTGTTGCTTTTCTATTTTATACTTGGCATAATTTTTTATACACAACGCATCCGCAAGGAAAATTTAAAAAATGAAACCTCGGAATCCGATTAATATGTCATCTGTAACGACCTATCCGCTGCAGAACCGTATCAACAAGGTCTCTGTCCGTGATTTCGCAACACCACCAGAAGTAGAGATAGACCTGTCCCAATTTCTATCAAGTCTACCCAACATCCTCAAGGGACAAGAATTCTTGGCGCTCGTCGACGATATCGTTGCTGCCCATCGGAACAAGAAACCGATCCTCGTGATGATGGGCGGGCATGTCATCAAATGCGGATTGAGTCCATTCTTAATTGACTTAGCAAAACGTGGCGTGGTTACAGGATTCGCCTTTAACGGCGCAAGTAGCATTCACGATTTCGAGATCGCGCTCATCGGAGAAACTTCAGAGGATGTCGCCGCCTACCTCGCAGATGGGCGGTTCGGGATGTGGGAGGAAACAGGACGCTTGATGAACGCAGCGACGCAGCACGCCGCAGATACAGGGATCGGGATGGGTGAAGCACTCGGTAAGCAACTCGTTGAGCGGGACGCGCCCTATAATGCATATAGCCTGCTTGCTGCCGGTATCCAATACGATGTTCCAATCACAGTGCATGTTGCTATCGGCACAGATATTATCCATCAGCATCCGTCCGCGGACGGTGCCGCCATCGGCGCAGCGAGTTTCACCGATTTCCGGCTCCTAACCACGTTAGTGACGGATCTCGAAGGGGGTGGCGTTGTGCTGAATTTGGGTTCAGCGGTCATATTGCCTGAGGTATTTCTGAAAGCGTTGACGATCGCTCGGAACTTAGGACATACCGTGTCCCAGTTTACCGCCGCCAATTTCGACATGAATCAACAATACCGTCCCGTAGAGAATGTCGTCAAACGTCCAACAGAGATGGGGGGTAAAGGGTATACATTCACAGGACATCATGAGCTGATGATTCCGCTTTTGACCCAAGCAGTTTTGTCTCATTTGTAGAGGGTGTGTTTTTATTCCTGAGTTTCCACGTCCTTCACACTTGTGGGAGGGGTTTGTAACCCCGATTCTTGGGGTATGTTTGTATTCCTAAAGTTCCATTGGTTCCCTCTCTTCGAGAAACAGTGTCCTTCCCTCTTGTGGGAGGGGTTTGTAACCCCGATTCTTGGGGTATGTTTGTATTCCTAAAGTTCCATTGGTTCCCTCTCTTTGAGAAACAGGGTCCTTCCCTCTTGTGGGAGGGGTTTGTAACCCCGATTCTTGGGATGTGTTTGTATTGCTGAAGTTCTATCACTCTTGTGGGAGGGGTTTGTAACCCCGATACTTGGGGTGTATTTTTATTGTGCTCTTGTGGGAAGGGTTTGTAACCCCGATTCTTGGGGTGTGTTTGTATTGCTGAAGTTCCATCGCTCTTGTGGGAGGGGTTTGTAACCCCGATGCTTAGGGTGTATTTTTATACCTGAATTTCCACTGATCCCCTCACTTTGAAAACAGTGTCCTTCACACTTGTGGGAGGGGTGAAAACAGTGTCCTTCATTCTTGTGGGAGGGGTTTGTAACCCCGATACTTGGAGTGTGTTTTTATTTCTGAATTTCCACTGTTCCCCTCTCTTTGAGAACAGTGTCCTTCACACTTGTGGAAAGGGTGAGAACAGTGTCCTTCACACTTG
>JAJEIP010000029.1 GCA_022827885.1 Candidatus Poribacteria bacterium | reverse complement strand
CGCGCCCTTGAGGAAGCAGAGATACAAGAAATGATGGATGTCAGTCTGGACGTTGAAGCGGCGGGAAAACTCGCTGTTACATGGGGTGAACTGAAAGCAAGGCAATAATAGGGCAGCTGAATCAGCCCTACCCTTGAATATTCGTGTTCATGCCTATGTCATCAAAGCATATATAGATAAGTCTGGTGATTCTATCGCCAGACTTATTTATTTTAATCCAAGTTATTACTAACAGATTTTGTGCATTCCAGAAGGGTTTTTTTAGTCTCTTTCCCCACCCCGTAGGGGTGCTATGTCTATAGAAAGCGATGTATTTCAGTGATCGCACCCTGTAGGGGTGCTATGTCTATAGATAGACAGCAACTCGCGTTATTTTAAGACTATTGGACTCAGAAAAGCGGTTGCGGTGTTTTTCCGAGCGCTCGCGGTAGCCAGAGGCTTAACTCCGGGACATACGTCACCAACACCAGTGCTATCATCAACAACGCAATGAACAATAGCACAGAACGATACAGCAGCAAGACAGATCGATCAAACTTCATGCTTGAGATGAACAGGTTCATTCCCACCGGCGGGGTCAAATAACCGATTTCAAGGTTCGTTAAGACAATAATACCGAGATGCGCCTTGTCGATTCCAAATTCTTCAGCGATAGGAAGCAGCAACGGCACAACGATAATCACCGCTGAAAAGATGTCCATCAGACACCCAACAATCAGTAGGAATATATTCAGCCCAATCAGTGTGATGACGCGACTTTCCGTTGTTGACTGAATCCAATCAAGGACAGTCATGGGCACATCAAGCGTGATCAGGTAGTTTGTCAATCCTAAAGCGACACCGAGAATAATGAGGATCGCGCCTACAAGCACTGTGCTTTCCTTGACGATACGCGGCAACACTCTCAATGAAATAGAACCGTGGATCCCAATCTCTACGATACAGGCATAGAGGGCTGTTAATGCCGCCGCTTCGTCCAGTGTAACGATACCGGATAGGATGCCTCCTAACACAATAAATGGCAGCAGCAGCTCCCACTTCGCTTCCCAGAGCGTTCGCAGGAAAACTCTCCAATCAAACGGAGTTGTCTCTGTCCGTTTGAAGAGACTCCACCCACAACTATAGAAGCTCAGTATGGCGAGAATCAAAATCCCGGGAAGGATACCTGCAAGGAACATCCTGTCGATACGGACTTGAGCAATAATCGCGTACAGGATAAGGGGGACACTCGGAGGGAACAATAACCCGATACTCCCAGAAGCCGTCACCAAGCCCAGTGAAAATCTTTCATTATACGTCTGTCGTAGAATCGGATAGAGCAATCCACCAAGCGCAATAATCGTTATGCCCGATGCCCCGGTGAAAGTTGTAAAGAACGCACAGGTAAAGAGCACGACGACAGCAATACCACCCGGTAACCAACCCACGCTCGCGCGCGCAAACGCAACCAATCGTTGGGGAGCCTTCCCCTCAGCGATTATATATCCCGCGAAAGTGAAGAGCGGGATAATGAGTATCGTTGAATTCCGGGTGAGCCGATTGAAATCGATCAGAATTGTTGAAATCGGTTCGCCTGCTGTCGCATACCCAATAATCGAAGCACCACCCAGTAACACGAAAAGGGCACCCCCGAAAAGCGCGAACCCCACCAATCCAATGCCGATTATTAATCCCATTAATCTAAGCCTCCTTCGACAGTGTTTGGTGCCCGTTCACCACCCATTAAGTGGATGCCAATTTGGAGGAATAGATGGATGCCGATGAGGACAAAACCGTAGGGAATAATAGCCTTCGCCCACCACAACGGAACACTTCCAATTAATACAGCCTCGCTCAATTGTTCATCCTGTAGGAAGCTAAAGCCGTAATGTGCCAGAATGCCAACGACAAGCAAAGCAAGGCAGTCGATAATAAAATTGCTCCAGCGCGTGATTCTTTCTGGTAATATCCGACTGAGAACATCAATGCTGATGTGCCTTCTTTCGCAAGTCGCCAAGGCAGCACCTAAAAGGCACAGCCAAAGCGTTAAGTGCTGAAGCATTATATCGCTCCACAATAGACTCGTGCTGAACACGTAACGCATGACGATTTTGAGAATCGCAAGCCCCAGCATCATTGCAATGATAAGACACAGCAAACCGGTTTCAATTTTACCCAAGAACGTATTAATGTTCTGGAGGGAGGATTTTAATTTATGATTCATTTGCGGGTACTTGGATGCCAGCGGCTGGCAGGACAGCAACTTTCGCTTGGGCAGGGAGCCTTTCTGCAAACAAAGCAATCAACTGCTCCAGATCTCGGAAAAGGAGCGCGCCCGGATGCTTCTTATAGAAATCGTCTACCAAGAAGTGTTCCGACCAGACGTGCAGCTGTTCTTGAGTGCCGAGTTGTGGTGTTGGTAGTTCAGACGCTGTCCGTTCCTCTTTCTGCTGGACGAAGCGGGCATAATCAATCTGTTCAAACAAACCGTGGTAGCAGATGCCGTCACTCGCCGGGTTGAGTGCCATCCTGTGCGCCTTCTCAAAATGAGAGAGTGCCCACATTGCCTTGCCCGTTTGAATTGGGTCGCTGTCAAGCGGATAGCAGTTAAGCACGACCAGATCGGTCTCTTTTCGGCTTGCTTCCGGTATCTCTGTGCCGTAGGTGTCCAAAGCAAAGTACGCGCCTTTGCGGTGTGCCTGTACAAAATCACCCACAAACAGCCCACAAATTTCCCGACGGCTATTGAGCACAACGTTAGCGATAACGTCAAGACCGAGAACACCCGCTACGGCTTCGGAGAAATCGCGATGGTCCGGCTCACTCCCTTTTCTTTCAATCACAGCGTGTCCACGTCCCGGCGAAAAAGTATGGAAATAGAACATCGTCGCGAAACCAGCAATCCCCGGGACCACTAACTTCGCACCGCCGCCGAAACCGACGGAACCGTGTGGATAGATGCCGCCCAAGCAAATCTTGAAATCCGCATCTGCGACAACACGATTCAGATAGATCGGCATACCGTTATCAAGGTTTCCCAAGGCACGTAAATCACCACTCATAAAGTCGTGGCTTGTCGCTTCATATTCAGCCGCAATATCCGATCCGATCTTTTTTCCAACCTCTTCATCGGTGAGTGGACGGTGTGAACCGCCGCCGACAACAAATCGTATCTCAGATTTAGGGACACCTGCCGCAGTTAACTCACGTAGGAGAAACGGAATAACGCTCGCAGCAGGCGTCGGACGGCTCAAGTCATCCACGACAATAGCAGCACTCTTCTTACCTTTTGCCAATTCCGAAATTCGGGCGGTGCCGATCGGTTCAGCAAAGGCACGTTCAATTTGGGTATCAGAAAGGGCAGGCGCATCTTTTGGACCCAACATTTCTACTTCCCAGCCGGTCGGAAAATTCAGCGTCAGCTCCTCGTCTCCGTACCAAGCACGGGAGTACACCGTAGCAGTATTGTTCATAATTGCCCTCCATTGTAGCATAGGCTTTTAGCCTGTGCGTGTTCTACAAACGCAGCAGATCTTCTTAGAGTGTATAAGTAATTATGGGCTTTACTATAATTGTAGACCTTACGAGCAGTCAAGTGAGGACCTGTATGCCGCCTACAGATAAAATAGTGACTCTGGTGTGTGTCGGAAGTTTCTCCGCGAACAATTGAATCAGTCCTTCAAGATTCCGAAAAAGAAGGGATGCTGGATACTCTTTGTAGAAATCGTCCGCCCAAAAATGCTCAGACCAAACATGGAGTTGCCCACGCCGCCCGATCGGCTGCGGAGGGGCTTCCGGTGGAATCTGTGCCGCTCGTTGTCGGAGATAGCGTGCGTAATCGATTCGGTCGAACAACCCGTGGTAGCAGCTGCTATCGCTCGCCGGATAGAGTGCTATCGTGTAAGCGTTTTCAAAATAGCTTAAAGCCGCCAATGCCTTATCAAGTTGAATCGCATCAGCATCGAGAGGATAGCAATTAATCACCACCAGATCTGTTTCTTTTCGAGTTGTTTCTGGGATGACGGTCCCATAGGTATCCATCGCGAAATGTGCGCCTTTACGATGCGCCTTAATAAAATCACCGACAAACAGTCCACAAATTTCACGACGGCTATTAAGCACAACGTTGGCGATCACATCAAGACCGAGAACACCTGCTGCCAGTTCGGCACTATCGCGACGATCCGGCTCATCACTCTGTCCCTCAATCACAGCGGGTCCGCGCCCCGGTGGAAAAGTATGGAAATAGAACATTGTGGTAAAACCTGCGATACCGGGGACAATGAGTTTCGCGCCACCGCTAAAACCAACGGAGCTATGAGGATAAATGCCACCCAGACAAATTTTAAAATCCGAATCCGCAACGGTCCGATTCAGATACACCGGCATGCCGTTCTCAAGGTTGCCAAACGCACGGAGGTCCCCGCTCATAAAGTTATGATTGGTTACCTCGTATTCAGCCGCAATATCTGCACCAACCTTTTTCACTATATCTTCATCGGTGAGGGGGCGGTGGGCACCGATGCCAGCAACAAACCGGATCTCAGATTTCGGAACACCCGCCTCGGTTAACTCGCGTAAAATAAATGGAATAACTTGTGCAGCCGGGGTTGGACGACTCAGGTCATCCACAATAATAGCAGCACTTTTTTTATCTTTCGCCAATTCCGAAATTCGGGGGGTACCGATGGGTTCAGCGAAGGCGCGTTCAATTTGCGCATCGGAAAGCGCAGGCGCATCTTTCGGACCCAATACCTCTACTTCCCAACCGGTCGGAAAATTCAGCACCAGTTCTTCATCTCCGTACCAGGCGCGGGTGCGTACTGTCGCAGTGTTCTGCATTACTCCTGTTCCTCCTCAGAGTGATTAGGGGGGCATTGATGGGAGAGTACCGCCGCGATAAAATCTCGGAAAAGTGGATGCGGGGCAAGCGGTTTCGATTGAAATTCGGGATGAAACTGCGAACCTACCATCCATGGATGCTCGAGCACCTCAGCAATTTCGACGAGACTCTCATCCGGCGACAGACCGCTAAAACAGAGACCCGATGCTTCTAATTGTGAGCGGTATTGGTTGTTCAACTCATAGCGATGACGGTGCCGTTCTACAATGATGGGTTGTTGATAAGCGGCATAACTTTTGGTATTCTCTTTAAGGACGCACGGATAATGTCCAAGTCGCATTGTGGCACCGAGGTCAGCAACCGCGCGCTGGTCATGCATTAAATCTATAACCGGATAAGGTGTTTCTTCATCTACTTCCGTGCTGTTTGCGTTTTTTAGTTTCGTGACGTGTCGAGCAAACTCAATCACCAGACACTGCATGCCAAGGCACAATCCCAAATACGGTATCTTATTTTCACGGGCGTATCTTGCGGCTACCAACATCCCTTCAATCCCGCGATAGCCGAATCCACCCGGAACCAGGATCCCGTCGGCGTTCTGAAAAACACTATCAAGGTCTGGATGTTCGGTGAGCGATTCAGCTTCTATCCACTCAATTTCAACGGAGGCTTTGTTAGCAATGCCACCATGCTTGAGTGCCTCTTGGACACTGATATAGGCATCGCTGCCGGTTGTGTATTTTCCAACAATGGCGATTCGGGCTTTCTGATTCGGATTTTTGAGTTTTTCAACCATGGCGACCCATTCAGCATCCATCGGTGGGCGTGCTTCGAGTCCAAGTCTCTTCAAAACGAGATGTCCCATACCTTGTCGTTCAAAATTGAGTGGGATTTCATCTACGCATTTTGTGTCCAATCCTTCAAAAATATAGTTTTCGTTAATACCACAGAGGAGTGCGATTTTCTGTCGAAATGCCTCATCCAGCGACTGGCTGGTGCGACATAACAATAGGTCCGGCTGCACACCCAACTCTTGAAGTTTGCGGATACTGTGCTGTGTCGGTTTGCTCTTGCTTTCGCCATTCGGTAACGTATAAATGAGAGAGACATGGAGAAACAGTGTATTCTCACGTCCTACCTCAACTGCCATCTGACGGATCGCTTCAACGAAAGGCGGCATTTCAAAATCACCAATCGTTCCACCTATCTCTGTAATGACGATCTCCGCTGCGTTATCCTTCCCAATCTGATAGATACGGTGTTTGATTTCATCGGTAATATGTGGGATCAGTTGCACGGTTTCACCGAGGTAGTCCCCACGCCGTTCTTTTGCGATTACTTCACTATAGACGGAACCCGTCGTAAAGTTGGAATACTTGTTCAAGTCGATGCCGAGAAATCGCTCATAGTTCCCTATGTCCAGATCGGTTTCTGCGCCATCGTGGGTAACGAAAACCTCGCCATGTTGGAACGGATTCATCACACCCGCATCTACATTGAGATATGGATCGATCTTGACGACAATCACCTTAAACCCGCGGTTGATGAGGAGTCTACCAAGAGACGCGGTTGTGATCCCTTTACCGATACCTGAGATAACGCCGCCCGTTACAAAAATATATTTGGTCATTTTTAAATTGTTCCTTGCGGATAAGTTTGAATGTTCAGAACTCTGATCGTTTTCGTATTCGAGTCGCCTTCCACTACGTTCCAGGCTTGGTTTCTGGTATTAACCAGATTTTTCATTTTTCTAACTTACCTTGTGGATAAGTTTCAGCGGTTGGAAAGTATTCTGGTCGAGACTCCAAAATTTGTTTCACTCGCTCTAAGTCGGCAGGAACATCGACCCCAATCAGTGGCGTATCCGTTTCGACAACATGAATGGGGACACCATGCTCTAAAAAACGCAATTGCTCTAATCCCTCCGCAAGTTCATAAGGCGTGCTGCGCCACCTCGTGAACGCGAGAAGCTGCTCTCGACGGTAAGCGTACAAACCTACATGCCGATACACTGGGGACTTCTGTAACGCTGTTTCACTGACCTGCCCGGGCACAGACGCACGTGAAAAATACAACGCATCCCCCTGAAGGTCCGTAACGACTTTAACAACGTTAACGTCTTGATAGTCTACAGCAGTTTCAACCCGCTGTTTTAACGTGCAAACTTGCGTCTCCGGTCTGTCAATGAAGGGCTGCAGCATCAGGTCTATCTGGGCAGGTTCAAGCAACGGTTCGTCTCCTTGGATATTGGCAACAATATCACACGTTAAACGCGCTGCAACGACAGCGACGCGTTCGGTACCCGTGGCACATTGCCCCGTCATCTCCACGTTTCCACCGAAGCCGGTCACAGCATCATAAATCCGTTGGTCATCTGTGGCGACAATAACTTCATCTAACGTTTCTGCGCGGCACGCACTTTCGTAAACATGCTGCACCATCGGCTTCCCGAGCAGATCCGCCAACGGTTTGCCTTCAAAACGGCTTGAGGCATAGCGTGCTGGAATAATTCCTACACTTTGCAACCTTACGTTCCCTCATAACATTTTATTTTTCATACTTTTGCCTATGGGTTCCTCAAATCAGTTTAACGCAAACCGAAGTTAAAATCAAGATTTTTTTGGTTTTGGTTGCAGACCGGAATGGAAAAGTGGTAAACTTTAAGGTGACTGATTCGTTTGTAAAAAAGTTAAAAAATGGTTATCTCAAGGAGGACCAAAAAAGAATGAAACAGAACCTGAGATTTACAATGATGGATTGTAAACTAACCCCTTATCTGATGTGCCTACTCCTGATAGGGGCTTTCTGTGTAACCCCGTTGAATGCTTTTGCAGCGGATGTTTTAGACCCTGATTTGGTGCTTTACTTCGATTATGAAGACTTTAAAGGGGATACCGTCGTTGAAAAATCCGGTCGTGGTTACGACGGCGCGATTAATGGGAAGGTCACGCAATCCAATGACGGGAAATTCGGTAAAGCCGCCCACTTCGTAACCGGAAGTTTTCTCGATTTAGATGGACCCAATATCAAGCCTGAAGATATTCCGACTGAAGGTATGAGTATTGTGGCATGGATCAACGTCGAAGCCGTCGCAGATATGGCGGTTTTTAACGCACGGGCAGGGGATAATACATGGCTCGTCCATCCAGAGGCACGCGGTAGCGGCAAATTTCGCTGGCTTAACCGGAGTCCCGGTGGGGCAACCATCTTTGACATTCGCGCAGGGGATAACAAGGCGAATGAATGGCAGCATTACGCTGGCACGTTCAGTCGCGCCGATGGAAAGGCTATCCTTTACATCAATGGAAGAAATGTCGGTGAAGAAAAAGCACGCGTCGGCACGCCTATCGCAGGCGACTGGGATAACGGCGCACGCGTCGGCTATAATATTGACAATAACCGTCCCTTCTCCGGACTGATGGACGATCTCAACGTCTGGAAACGAGGTTTGACAGAGGAAGAAGTCAATGGAATTATGAACGATGGTGTTGAGGCGTTTCTTGCTGTGGAAGCACAGGGCAAACTCGCAACGACTTGGGGCAGACTTAAGGCATCAAAGTAAGGCAAACCTGTGAAAATGCCTACATGTTGTAAAAATGTAAGAGAAGCGTTCAGCTAAAGGAGGATTTTGAAAGATGAGACGGAACTTTATATTAACTCCCTATCTGGTGTGGCTGTTTTTGATAAGTGCTGCCTCTGTGTTTATGGCGGAGGTTCAGGACGCATCCGCGGATATTTTAGATCCAGATTTGGTGATTTACTTCGACTACGAAGACTTCAATGCGGATACTGTCGTTGAAAAATCCGGATATGGTTACGATGGCAAAATCGATGGTGATGTCACACAATCCGATGACGGGAAATTCGGTAAAGCCGCCCATTTCGCATCTGGTAGTTTCCTGGATTTAAATGGACCCAATGTTAAAGCTGAAGACATCCCTACCGAAGGCATGAGTATTGTGGCGTGGATCAACGTTGAATCCGTCACAGATATGGCGATTTTCAATGCCCGTGCCGGTGATAATACATGGCTGGTGCACCCCGAAGCACGCGGCGATGGCAATTATCGGTGGCTCAATCGGAGTCCAGGGGCACAACGATATTTGACATCCGGGGCGGCGAAAACAAAGCGAATGAATGGATACATTATGCCGGGACCTTCAGCCGCGCGGAAGGATTGGCTGTCCTTTATATCAATGGTGAAAATGTTGGTGAAGAAAAAGCACGCGTCGGCACGCCTATCGCAGGAGACTGGGACAACGGGGCACGGGTCGGACGTAACATCGACGACAACCGCCCTTTCACCGGATTGATGGATGACCTCAACATCTGGAAACGGGGTTTGACAGAGGAAGAGGTCAATGATATTATGAACAATGGTCTTGGTGTAACGCTCACCGCAGTGGAAGCACAAGGTAAACTCGCAACCACTTGGGGACGGCTTAAAGCAAACTAACAAAGCGGATAAGGGCTTAAATCACTTTTCCTCAGGCTCGCTCCGGCAGCGCGTCTACTCAATTTGCGTAAGCCTCGAAGAACAAAGGATCCTTGGAAAATTGACGGATCAAATTGGAAAGGCAGGCACGGGTTATGGATCCGAGGGCGTGGACGGTGGATCTGCTTCCGATGCGTCAGGCTCCGTGGGAGTCTCTGAAGATGAACACGTGCATAGCACTTTAGCGAGATAGTCTTCCTGCGAAAGCAAATCTTGATTGGCGCGGAGACTCGCCTCATGAAACCGATAGCCCTCTTCACCGAGTCGGTAGTAATATTGGAGATGTCCAGCACTGGCCGCCTGTTTCAGGTCTGTGGGTGAAATATCCAGCAGTGCCGCCGCCTCTTCCAGGTCATATTCAACCACGGCATTGCGTATTCGCATCTTTTTATCTCCATTTGGGTGTTGTAACCCGAACGCGCGTACCACTTAAAAATTATACACATGTAACAAATAGACGGAATCCAGTTTTATGGTGCAGTATCGGTGTGCAAGTTATATCTTAGTCAAATCTCTTAAATCATGGTTTTTCTGTGCATGGGTTCTCTGCACTATTATAGCAGGATCAGAAGCAAATGCCGAGAACTTTCTATCGAGATGGGATCAGACCCTTTTTGATCATATCTATGATGCCCCACCCCGCCAACAACCGACATGGACACTCATGGAAGGGATAACAGAATTTGGGCATTATCGGGCAGTTATGGGACTTTCTGTTCTCCTCATGGCATACGGTGATGAAGCACATCAGGAAACCGGCAGGCTTTTATCTTCCGCGTTTCTCGGGACTGGGTTGGTAACGTTTGGTATGAAGAGGTTGATTGGTCGGAAACGTCCCCTTGATGAGAGTTTGGGCAATCCGGCTTTTCCGTCTGGACATACATCCCTGGCGTTCAGTTCAGCAACGATTTTGGGGTATCGGTATCCGAAATTACGAATTCCGCTCTACATTGGGGCAGGACTCGTCGGTTTTTCGCGTATCTATCTCGGACGACATTATACGTCGGATGTGATAGCCGGGGCAGCAATCGGAACAGCGATGGGAATGCTGGTCTGGCATCAGCGCGTCCCGCTACTGCAATGGGAATTTTAGAAGAGCCATCAGCAGTCAGCAATCAGTCGTTTAACGCACTCCAAGTCCAAAACAACGTTTTGGACGGCTCGAAAGCGAAAATCGTCAAGTTCCAAAGTTCTAAACTTATCCGCAAGGTAAAATTAAAAAACCGCAAGGTAAAATTAAAAGATAAAATTAAAAGGTTTGACAAGAAAACACACGCGACGTAAAATATAATCACAAAGGAGGGTGAGACTGATGAATCGTCCGAAAGATCGCATCCAATTCCGGTATCAGAATATAGGCGGAATCGGCATGTTTCTCTTAATAGGAACATTATTCGCAGGATGTGCTGTCCCGCCGCAACCCTCAGTTGATGTCTATATGGAACCCATCGCCGGCCGTTTTAACGCACACATCAATCCGGAGACCGGGGCGGCGACTGTGGAAAAAAAAGGGATTGCCGTTACGATTAAACCGTTTGATGAAATAGAACTGTTCGCACTCACCGAAGATCCGAGAGTGAATCCGTATCTCTTAGTTCAGAAGAACGGTGCCGTTGAACCTATCTACACAGTGTTCGATATTACAGTCCATAACCGAGAGAACCGACGCGTTCTGGTTGACGACGCAGCCATTCTCATTGATGAAAACGGCGGGCAATACGCCAATCTATCCAACGATTATTTCGACGCACTCTATGATAATGTGGATCTTTCGCAGCATAACACTGGGGAGGCGGGTTATCCTTACATGCCTGTACGGTCTGGGGTACCCAGCCCCTACGGTTACTATCCTGACTACGGGTACCATCAGTCTTACATAGATGCCGAAGCACTGGAGTTGGGACGAATTGTGATAGAGGACCACATCTTTGAAGGGGCGAAGTTGTTCTCTGGCGCGAAACGGGGAGGTTTCTTAATTTTCGATCGACTTGAGAGTGCCGCCACAAATATTCGAATTGTTGTCCCTCAAGTTCGGATTGTCCATCCAGACGGTAAAGAGGATAAATTGGAATTTAAAATTGACTTTAAGCAGGTTCTGCCATAAAATAACGATAACCTCAACGGCTGAATACAGGTTAATAACGCAGGATTTGCTATTATTAATGAAGGGAGTACATAGTAAAATGAAAAATTGGCTTATTATATTATTGATAGTCGGGCTTATATCTGCTTCGGGGTGCCAAGACCAACAGAAAGAGCTTAAAGTCGCTGTAGCAGCGCCCTTCACAGGGAACGCAGCAGCATTTGGTGAAATGATTAGACGAGGGGCTGAGCTCAAGGAAAAAGAAATCAATGAAGCTGGTGGTATCAACGGCATGAAGTTGACGCTGATTTTTGAAGATGATGCCGGCAAAGACGCAGAGGCGAGCCTTGTGGCAGAACGCATCGCCAGTAATTTACAAATCCTCGCAGTCGTTGGGCATTTTAACAGCTCCTGTTCGCTGGCAGGTAAACCAATTTACCAGCGCGCCGGTATTGTCGAACTGTCACCCGGTTCCACGAATGTGACCGTTTGTGAAGGAAGTGATTGGACATTCCGAAACTTGTATCGGGACGATTTCCAAGGGAAATTCATTGCCCGATACATTGACGAGGTCCTGACAGACCTTCAATCTGTTGCTGTCTTTTTTGATAACGATGATTATGGGCGCGGTTTAAGAAACGCATTCGTCGCGGAAGCCGAAAAAGTTGGGCTGAACCTCGTTGCCGATGAAGCGTATGAGCGGGATAGCACGAACTTTAAAGCACAACTCACCAGTATCAAAGCCAAAAATCCCGATGCTATTTTTATTTCTGGACTCTATCAAGAAGCCGGTTTGATCGTCAAACAGGGACGTGAAGCTGGAATCACAGCACAGTTTTTTGGCGCTGATGGTGTGGATTCACCCGATTTTCTCGCGATCGCAGGTTCCGCCGCAGAAGGCACTTATCTAACAACGCCTTTTACCTTCGGGGCGGCAGGAGAAGATGCACTCCAGATGGCAGCTCAGTTTAAGGCACTTCACAACGGGGTGGCACCTGATACATGGGCAGCATTGACGTATGATGCTGTTGGAATGATTGCGGATGCCCTTGAAAAAACCTATAATCCAGAAGCATCCGTTGCGGATAACCGGAAGGCTATCCGTGACCATTTGGCATCCTTGGATACTCCCGAAGAAGGCTACAAAGGTGTTACAGGGTTAACCTATTTTGATAGGAATGGTGATACGGTTAATAAACCCGCTTACGTGAAAAGTGTGCAAGACGGTCAATTTGTTGCAGCCAAGCAACAACTCCTTGAATTAGATTGATTTAAAACGGACTTTCTCTTTACAGAAGTATACAGATAGAGACACCAGATGCTTTCTATAGCATCAATACCCGAAGAAGAAAATATGGCGCAATTTTTGGAACAAATTATTAACGGATTAGTGCTCGGTGGTATCTATGCGCTCATTGCTGTCGGCTACACGATGGTTTACGGCATTATTCAACTGATAAACTTCGCACATGGCGAAATTTTCATGTTCGGTGCCTACATCGCACTCATGCTGATAACAGTCTTTGGGATACCGTTTTGGATAGCGTTGCCGCTGAGTATGGTGCTCTGTGCAATATTAGGTGTGTTGATGGACTTGGTAGCCTATCGGCCCCTTCGGAACGCACCGCGTCTATCAGCGTTGATTACAGCAATAGGAATGTCCCTTGCCCTGCAAAACCTTGCTCGGATGATTTGGTCAGCTCGGCCCCGTCAATTTCCCGCTGAAATTCTTCCAACAGTCTTCCATGGTCAAAATGCAATTTCACTCCCAGGCGGTGCAGCCCTACCGTATCGAGACGTGTTTATCATCCTATTGGCACTCATTTTAATGATTGCTCTGAATAGGTTAATTCACCTAACCAAAATTGGTAAAGCGATGCGGGCTTGTGCCCAGAACCAGGTTGCCGCAAATTTGATGGGAATTAAAACAAATCGGGTGATTGCTATAACGTTTGCGATTGGTTCCGCCTTAGGGGCGATAGCAGGCATAATGGTCGGTTTGAGCGAGAGTGTTACCCCGACGATGGGATACTATAAAGGCGTTGCAGCGTTTGCCGCTGCTGTCCTCGGTGGAATAGGGAATGTCACCGGGGCTATGCTCGGCGGTCTCATCATAGGCGTAGCCGAAGTTTTTGGAGCCGGATACATTTCCTCAGGATACCGATTAGCCATTGCTTATATCCTCATGATTGCGGTAATTGTTATTCGTCCTTCCGGTTTACTCGGAAAGTCAACAGGGGACCGCGCGTAGCATGAAAAATAAACTGACACCGAAAAATATCATCCTTGGCTTATTCGTCTGTTTTCTACCGCTCTTAATGTATGGTATAGATGCCATATCCCTTTTCCTGTCGGGGTACGATATTTACCTGGGCTTGCCAAGTGGAGATTACATGTTGCGGATTATTGTTCGCGCCTATCTCTACATGCTCCTCGCAATTGGATTGAACATTGTGTGCGGGTTCACAGGGCAACTCGATCTCGGCTATGTCGGATTTTACCTGATCGGCGGCTATACAGCAGGACTCTTAATGGCACGGCTTGGGATGACTTACTGGATTGCACTGCCCCTCGCTATAGTCAATGGGGCTTTGTGGGGATTGTTGCGCGGAGCTCCCACCTTGCGACTCACGGGTGATTATTTTGCTATCGTCACCTTTGGGTTTGCTGAACTACTCTTCCGTATCGTGAAAAATGAACAGTGGTTGATTGGTGGTCCAAATGGATTGGTTCGGGACATCCCACCGCCTGCCATTTTCGGAATGGTGTTCAATCAGAATTGGCACAATTACTACCATATTCTTATCCTGCTGACGCTGGTCATCTTTATTACCTATCGGCTCCAGCATTCTCGTGTCGGAAGGGCATGGGTCGCGATTCGTGAAGATGAACAAGCAGCGGAAAGTATGGGAATTGATGTGAGTCGTTATAAGGCATTGGCATTTACAGTGAGTGCAGCGATCGGCGCTTTAGGTGGGGCATTCGTCGCACAATTCCAAGTTAATATCAGTGCACCATTCTTTGAATTTTGGGAGTCGATTTTCATTCTCTGTATGGTCGTCCTCGGCGGGATGGGAAGTATAAGGGGCGCAATGATAGGTGCAGCGATTCTTGGATCATTGGGTGAGATTCTGAGACCAGGCTTCATTATCCCATATCAATTTGGCAATGCTCGCTATCTTATCTTTGGGATTATCCTTATTCTCTTAATGCGTTTCCGTCCAGGTGGATTAACGCTTAAAAAAGCTTAAGGGTTATCAGATCGAAGTGCTACGCAACCTTTACAGAGGTTTTCATTTAACAGACCCTCTTGTGACTGATAGCCATCTCTCACAGATAAGCAGGATTAACGCCCCAAGAACAAATAATTGAAATCGTTCCTGATATTCCCCATCCGAACGGATCCTGAATTTCTGTTTTTCGAGCCGTGCCAAGTCTGCTGTTAACTGGACAATCCCTGTATTTACATGATAGTAATGACCGTTCCCGGCTTCAGCAATTTCCCGCAATTGATTTTCATCTAATGCTGTTAGGACGAGTTGCCCCTTAGCATCGCGCTTGTAAGGGGCAGTGGTTTCCATAGCAGGGCCCTGCGGAAGTGGAATCGGCACCGGGCGGACAGCCTTACCGATACCGACACAATAGATATGCACCCCTTCTTGGGTCGCCGTTCTTGCTGCCGTAATCGCTTCTTCACCGTGATCCTCTCCATCTGTAAACAGAATCAGGACCTTCTGCCCTCCAAAGTCGGTATCTATTCCTGTGGTATCGTTCTGATTTGATCTGAGTCGAGTGGTCGCTGTTTCAATAGCTGTGCCGATACGGGTTCCGCTGTGGGTAAGCGTTTCGGCAGTTATCGCCTCCAAGAATTCTCTGAGAGTCGCACTATCGCTCGTCAAAGGACATACCACGAAACTCGCTTCAGCAAAGTAGAGTAATCCGACTCGGTCATCTTTAAGTGCCTCTAATAGTGAAAACATAACCTCCTTCGCGTGGGTCAATCGCCGAAGGGATGCTTCATCTTCCGCGAGCATACTGGTCGAAATATCCAATGCGAGCATGACATCTAATCGTTCCGCAACCGATTCAGGTTTGGCACCCCATTGCGGACGCGCGATTGCAAATATTAGGAGGGAAGAACTCAGCAGCAATAATCCCGCTTGAACCTTGTGGCGATGCAGGTGTGCTGGATCGACAGTGCTGTAGAATCGCAGCAGTGCTTTCCGTTTCCGTTGCAATCCAAAAAAAAGCAACAGTCCCAAGGGAGGCACTGCCCATAGAAAATGGAGAAATTCAGGATGACCAAACCGCATATTTTAATTTATTGCTCCTGGGCTGCTGCGTCCGTTGTCCTTGCAGGTTTTCCGGGATGTCGCGCCTGGGTTTGGGAATGTTGAGGTTTCTTTTATTTTCGAGAAAATTAAACCGCAGTTGCGGCCTGAAACACGGGGCAAGCGGTTCGAACACAGAAAGCGTGAAATCTCAAATTGCGTCACTTATTCGCAAGGAAAAATTAAAAAACTACGAAGATAGAATAGAGTTACGGACGCGTTCAAAAATCTCAATCGCATAGTCCAAATGTGCTTTAGAAGCGATGTTAAAAGAGATACCGAAATTTTTGACTGTTACATTGGGCAAATTGGCTCGGCACTCGACAATATGAAGCGGTGTGAAGTCTCCGTGGACATCGACCCGGAAGTGGGTTGCCCTTCTTGAAGGATACGTGTCAAGCCACCAGTGGCCCCCGAAAGTCATCCTCAGTTTCGCGATCCGGGGTCGAAGTGTCGCACCACACGCCTCAACGTATTCCACGAATTCATGGGCAATTTGCGAGAGTTCCTCGTTCTCTTGTAGCATCTCAATAAACAATGGGAGGGTCATAAATCGCTGTGTGGTGGGTCCATAACTTCGCTCTTCTTCCTTAACGAGCGTCCCACCGAGAACCGTCTCGGTTGCGACTAAAATTTCATCAGGGGCGTGGTAAGAAAAATAGGAGATATAGGTGAGATCAAGTCCCAAAGCCCGTAGATATTCTGCGACCTCTAAGACGCGTGTGTCTACTCCCTCAGAAACAAGCACCAATCGCTGTTTTTGATTGAATGCCGATTTCCGGATGTCACCCGGCTCATAGCCAAAGAATTCGCTATGTAGCGCAGTGAGGGAGGAGAATTCTTTACCCTGTTGTTGGCACCAGCGATACGCGAGCGTCTCCAACTCTATAAAAGAGAGTTGAGAAACCCCGGCGGCATACTCTAAAATCTGTGTAATTGCGGTCCGAGAGGGTTTTCCACGCTTGAGTTCAATAATCACGCAATTACCCTGTCGATCGAGTGCCAACAGATCAATTTTCTGTTTTGATGTGCTTAATGGCGGTTGCCTACTGATAACACAAAGCGATTCACCGAGGACCAGCGTTGCGTCTTTTTCAAGCAGGTCTTCGAAGTCGCGTTCCTCACCAAAACGCAAAGGTTCGAGCTTCCCAAATTTCCGGTCTTCCCAACGATAAACTTCCATTTTTGACCATTGTCCCGCAAGTCTATAGAAGCTTGCGCTATTGTAATTTATGTGATTTACGCTGATAATGAAATCTCCAATAATCAGGGAAATCACAGTTCTGACTTCTTCATGGAAATGAAGATACGCGCGGTTATTCTACAAATTATAGTTTAACCAACGGATACGGTCCCCATATGCCTCGACCTCTGCTGCGATTCTGGTATCATTCCAATTATTTTTCTCGCCCAAAAATTGCGCAATTTGTGGAGCTATATCAACACCTTGACCGGGAGTCCAACCGATCCGTGTCCGTCGCCACAGAACATCTTCAAGTGTGATTGCCATTTCACCCCAATAGGCATAGAGAAGTTCAGCCTTCGTGAACGGAAGAGAGGCGGTTACTAACTCCCCAAGTCCCGCATCTTCAGTGATAAATTTTTGAATCGTGCGATACCCTGCGCCATATCGCTTAACAAGACGCTCCGCATTCGCACTTGATGCCTCCCCGATTGCGTTCGGCAATGGATAGGTGGCAGTTTTACAGACGCGTGAAACCTTTAAAAATGTGGCAAGATGGTTCACGGTCTCCTCTGCCATCTGACGATGTGTGGTGAGTTTTCCACCATAGAGATACATGATCCCACTTGGGCTCTCTGTAATTAAATGCTCCCTTGAAACAAAATCTGTTTTTGCGAATCCGCGCGAATGCTGGTTCGCCGCAATGAGAGGTCGAGTACCAGCATAAGCGGCAATGATAGTATCCTTATTGAGCCTCTTTTCTGGAAAGATTCGCTGTGTTTCCGAGAGCAGATACGTCACTTCATTCGCTGATGGGCGGACTGATGCTAATTCCTCTTCCGGTGTTGTTTCAGTCGTGCCAACGATGGAGGTATTGTGAGCACCGGGCAAAATAAAAATGACTCGTGGATTACGTCTCTGCTGTTTGTACGCCTGCGTGAAGGTTATCAGACCGTAAGAACCATCGCCCGCTGTTCCACAGCGCGGCAAAAGGAGATGGATGCCTTTCGCGTTTTCTGTCAATAAACGTGAGGTGCCATCGTAACTCGGATCTTTACGCCATATATGGTCGCTCCAGGGACCCGTTGCCGATACAATTTTCCGTGCCAAAATCTCAAAACGTTTTCCGGAAATAACATCTTCAGCAACTATTCTGTACATCCCGTTCTCGGAATTAGCAGCCTCCGGTTTTCTCACAAAATCAAGAAAACGGACGTAGTTTGCGACAATCGCTCCGTGTTGATGGGCATCCTTGAGGGTTGCGAGTGTCAACCGGGCATCGTCAACCATGCTATCCCATAGCAGAACACACCCCTTTAAGGAATTTGTGGCAATAGGTCCGACAAGATGCCGTATCTTTCGGACATCGCGAATCCCTATTGATTTCTCCGTTTCATCCGTTTTGGAGAGGCAATTGTAGTAATGCGCAGCGAGTTGCATGCCTGTCAACGGATACGGATCACCTTTGTAGCAAAGAAGTGCTAACGGGATTGACTTTACAAGATTCGGCGCAATCCGGCGGAGGGTTTCGCGTTCCCGACGTGCATTTTTGACGAGTTCAATGTCCCATTTAAGCAGATAACGAAAACCACCATGGACGAGTTGGGACGTAGCACTACTCGTTCCGTTCGCAAAATCGCCTTGTTCAATCAAGCCCGCTTTGATACCACCATTGAGCGCGAGGTCCCGGATTAAACCCGCACCGACGATACCACCACCGATGACTAAAACATCTAACGGTTCAGTCTTGAAAGTTTCTATATTCTGGGCACGCGTCCGAGCTGAAAATTCCGTGTTTTTAATTACGGACCTCCTACTATCAAGTGACTGTGTAAAGCGACTTTGCGAATAGCGTCCAGAATTCCTGACACAGCACCTGCCACGGGTTCTGTCAACAACGGTAAAAATATAAGCTGCGAACAGGTCTTTTCAGTCACAGGTAAATCCCCTGGAGTGTATGTTTCAAATTGTCCACCCATATCGTTGGTGCAGAGTGCACCGCGACCCTCCGTGTACATATCAAGTCCTTGTGTGAAAAGGGGTAAGGTATGCAGGAGCGGATACGGATTGCTATTTGTCGGAAACCTGCTCCCCGAAAATATAGGCACACCGTCGCCAACGACAAGCGGATAAGGGTTATTGTTTGCCAAAACACCCTCTTTTCGGAGGGCATCGGCGAATACAGGTGCCGGGAGCCCATGCATCTCTTCTTTGTGATAGTGGATGGGAAATCCAAAGAATCCCGCTGGTTCAGTACCTGAATGGGTTTCAACAGGAGAAACACCCGGAATTTCTCGCAACCCCTCGGAGATGCTTTGAATATAGGCACGGCGGTTTGCATTGAGCTTATCAAGTTTCTTCAGCTGCACGGAAGCAATACCAATTGCGAGCGGATGTGCACGAAATTTAACACCAAGTCCCATGGGTGGAAGATGCGTATAGCGTAGCTCTTCTACCGTCTCGCCAACGACGTTAGCAGAACGATTGACTTGTCCAAGCAGACAAGCCCTCTCAAAAACCGCGATATCGTTGGTGGCAAGCATTCCACCTTCGCCGCCACTGAGTGGTTTACTACCTTGCAAACTCCACGCTCCAGCCTGTCCAATGCTACCACACGGCACACCCTTGTAGGAGGCACCATGTGCGTGAGAGCAATCCTCTATAACCGGTACCCCTGTCTCTGCACTGAGTGCCATAAGCGCGTCCATATCACACACATTGCCCCACAGATGCACCGCTACAATCGCCTTGGTTCGTGGTGTAATACGCCGTCGGACATCAGCAACATCAATTAACAACGTCCTCGGATCCACTTCACAGAAAACCGGTTTTGCCATCAACGTTAACGCTGGTGTAATTGATCCCATCCATGTATAGGTCGGACAGATAACTTCATCACCCGGGCCGACACCAAGTCCAAACATTGCGCTGTGGAGTGCCGCTGTGCCATTGGTGAGACTCACGGCAAATCGGGTCTGATGGCGTTCACACCAGGTTCGCTCAAATTCTTGAACAGTCGGGGATATACCGGAAAGCTCATTCCGAAGCGTCATCTCGTAAACGACTCGCGCCTCTTCTTCCGTGACCTGACGCCACTGTTCCAACTTCGGATAGGGGGCATCAGGCGTTATTTCAAACACTGGTGTTCCACCCAAAACAGCAGGAAGATCCGGGGCGGTGGACTCATTTTCAAGATGAGATAGCTTTGCTCTGTTTTTCTCCATAGCGAATCATTGCTGCCTTTTCCGTAATCAATGCATTGTTTTAATCCGACACCTGTGTTATGCTAACAGGTATATGGCTCGGAAACCTAATATCACGTATAATACCACGTTTTTTAGGCTTTTGTCAAATTTCAGCAGTTTTTGAATTGTTAACACTTGCGTTCCTCTACAGCGTTGCCCGCTGATGGGGTGCTTAAAGGGAATTCTTTTGAAACCCTCCCAGTGGAGAGCAATATCTATAGCGACCAGAATCCCATAGTTAAAAACCTTGAATATCCAAAAAGTGTTCGCCTCCCTGTTGCGGAACAAAGAATCCCAAGCCAAACATTTGTTCGTGAGTTTTATACCCTCGCTTCTTGCGATTGTTGGATTTTTTCTTTTATGTGGGCTTGTGCTTCAGATACGCGGGCAGGATCCGCTGGAATTCTATACTATTATCCTTGTGAGTGGGTTCGCAAGTTTTGACGATTTCGGCTATGTCCTGTTTAACGCGACCCCACTTATATTTACAGGACTCGCTGTCGCTATCGGATACAAAAGTGGGCTGTTTAATATCGGTTGCGAAGGGCAACTCTATATCGCAGCGTTCGCTGCAGCATGGATAGGCATACACCTGAACCTCCCGCCTTTTCTGTTAATCCCTTTCTGTATAGGTGGCGCAATGATTGCAGGTGCTGGATGGGGTGCGATTCCAGGGCTCTTAAAGGCAAGATACGGCGCGCATGAAGTTATCAACACCATCATGATGAATTTCATTGCATTCGCCCTCATGAATTATCTTGTTACCTCCGTCTACCAAGAACCGGGTCAGATGATTCCACAAACACAACAGATTCACGAGGCGGCACGGCTCCCACGGTTGGCATCTTTCCTCCCTGTTCTCCCACAAAGCAATCCATTAAACGTCAGTTTCTTGCTCGCCTGTGGGTGTGCTGTCTGTTGTTATATCTTCTTAACATATACCCGTTGGGGATACGAACTTCGATTGGTAGGAAATGCCCGAGACGCTGCAGCTTACGGCGGCATAAACCCCGGTACTGTGACAATCTGGGTGATGGCATTGAGTGGTGCGATTGCAGGGTTAGCAGGTGTAGCGGAAGTCATGGGATACCGCCACCGATTTTTGGATAATTTCTCATCAGGATGGGGGTTCACTGGGATCGCAGTCGCACTGTTAGGCAGAAACAATCCTTTCGGCATCTTGGCTGCCGCTATCCTGTTCGGATCGCTGAACAAGGTCGCCTTAGATATTGAAATTTTGCTGGAAGTCCCGCGCGGTCTATTTCTGGCGGGTCAAGGCATGCTAATTATCTGGTTAGTTAGCATAGAAAGCATCTCACGATCTTCTAAAGATTAGCATCTGGGTATCAACTTCAGCCAAAACGCGCAGCCTGCAACACCGGCGCAGGCGGATATACGAAAAGTAAACGCATTCAACCAACTCACCTAACCGAACCGCAAGGTATAATTAAAACATGATTCCAAGTACTTTACGATTGGCAACACCCCTGGGGTTCGCCGCTCTCGGCGGCATTTATTCCGAACGCGCAGGAGTCATCAACCTCGCCCTTGAAGGTATGATGCTCATCGGGGCGTTCGGTTACGTTATCGGAACACAGGCTTCGGGGTCAGTATGGATCGGACTGCTCGTAGGGATAGGCTTTGCGTTAGCATTGGCGCTACTACACGCTGTCGCAACGGTTACTTTTCACGCAGATCAGATTGTCACGGGGGTCGGTATCAATATCTTAGCGTTAGGAATTACAGAATACCTCTTACCGACGACTGAACAGGTAGGCGGTCTGCCACACTGGAAGTTGCCATTTATCGGGGCGTACAGTTTCATTGTCTACTTGCTACCGGTGTTGATGGTCGCGAGTCACATCCTCCTGTTTAAAACCCCATGGGGTTTGCGACTGCGCGCAGCCGGCGAATCGACAGAAGCACTCGCCGCACTCAGCCTGAGTCGGGCGAAATGGCAATATATCGGAGTCCTCCTCAGCGGCATCTTCGCAGGAATCGGCGGCTGTTTTTTGGCATCTGAGGTCCACTATTTCACGAAGGGGATGACAGCAGGACGCGGCTATCTCGCACTCGCGGCTGTCATTTTCGGAAATTGGCGACCGTTGAGCGGCATCGCAGCGTGCTTTCTCTTCGGATTCGCCACCGCTTTAGAACTCGCAAACCGATGGAACATCCCCGGACAATTGTTGAACAGTTTACCATATATCCTAACAATGGTTGTCCTTGCCGGGTGGGTAGGGACATCGCGCCCACCTGCGAGTTTGGGAAAGATGCAATCGTAGACTTCTGGAAACGGTTTCGCGAACGTCTTCCGCACAGAGACTTTATGCTTAGGTCTCGTCTCCCTCATCTACAAGTCCATAGTAGCTGCCGTGGCGGCTGTAATACCCATAGGACTTGGCGTGCTTCGGATTGATCATGTTGCAAAGTACACCGATGCCTTTCGTCGGGAAGGCTTCTGTCAAATGCCGGACGCCAGTAAGCATATCAAAGCGTCGGGTCTTTGTGATGTCAAACACATACACAATCGCATCAACGATGTTTGCCAAAATCATCGGATCCGCAACGGCACGGACCGGCGGTGAGTCAATGACAATCACATCGTACTCCGATTTTGCAAGCGCCAGCCAATCCGTCATCATTTCCGAATTCAGAAGTTCAATAGGATTTGGGGGCACAGTGCCACTCGGCACAAGATGCAAATTAGGAATATCCGTTTGCTTGACCGTTGTGTGGAGAATGTCGTCCCGGTTTTCTGCGTTTAAATGGATGAGGACTTCACTCAATCCCGGTTTACGAGCATCAACGCGCACAATAGGAAATTCAGGGTCAGATGTTTCCCTCACCTCTTCCGCCTGAGCAGGTTGGTTTCCGGGAAAAGTGTTGTGTTGAGAAGGGCGGCGCATGTCCGCATCAATTAATAAAACTTTATTTCCCCTTTGCGCAAGCGCAACAGCAAGATTCGAGGAGATTGTGCTTTTCCCTTCACCCCGAGTCGCACTTGTAACAAGAATTGTTCTCACGGCTGCCCCTGGGTTCAGAAACGGCAGTTTCGCTTGTAGGACCCGAAACGCCTCAGCGGATCGGGATTGCGGCGCATCGTGGACAATGAGGGGGAGTCGATACCTATTGCGCTTTTTGATGGACGGAAGGACGCCAAGGAAACTTGGTGATTCGGGTAAAGCATCCAATTGACGCACCGCATCTTCTAAACGGAGATATGTATCGTCGAAATAATTTTTCGCGACAGCATAAGTAAAGCCCAGCAGCATACCTGCGAATGCCCCTAAAGCGAGATTCAGTTTTAAGCGAGGCTTCAACGGTTCTTCGGGTGCCCGGCCCATATCTAAAGTTTTGATGCTCTCTGTGCGCGCCTGTGCGAAAATTTCCGCCTCTCGCAACTTCGCTTCTAAAGCCGTCGCTTGTGTCGTGTAAATTTCGATATCCCGCTTGAGGCGATAAAACTGCAATTGCGTCGGGGACCAACTCCCCAGTTTCTCAAGGTGCGCGGCGATTTTAGCAGCGACCTCTTCCTTCTGTCTTTTAAGACTTAGAATAGCCGCTTCCGCCTCATTCACCTTCTCTGTGAGTACCTGATGGAGCGGATTGTAAGCAGAAGTTGTACTTTTTATATCTTTTTCTTCTTTATCAAGGCGCGTTCGCGTCTCTCTTATTTTCTGATCGATCGCCGTGACTTCAGGATGCGTTTCATCATACTTCCCCAGCAGTTCCGCCCGATCGATTTCATATTGATTTAAACTATCTTGTAACTTGGAATGCGAAGGGTTCCGCGCAATTGTTTCCGAGACGAGATTCTCTGATAACTTCTCCAACTCCGCCTGATAGGTCCCCAGTCTGAATTCAGCACTTATCAAAAGATCTATCAATTCATTTTCTTTCACTTGAAGTGCCAAAATTATCTGTGCTTGTGTTCCACCCTCCGCATTTAAGGTAATCTCCGGGTACGTTTGCTGAAACTTAAAGAACGCCTCTTCAGCTGTTGTGAGGTTCTCTTTCATCTGGTTCAACGTCGTCTGTGGGAGCGGTTTTTCCCACCACTGCATTCTTTCAACCGCCTCCGCTTCAACGACTGTCTGGAACACAGCCGCAATTCTATTGACTATATTCTGTGCGCGTTCTGGGGTCCGCTGTGTTACAGTAACAGTAATGACACTCCCATCGGGTGTTTCTTCAACCTTTAGCTCCTCGTCAATCAGCGTTTTGGTGAAGAAGTCTTCCCACTCAGTGAGGGTGAGTTCGCCCTGTTCTGTCGCCTCTTGATCAAGTGTAATATTCAACAAATCCGCAAGCCACACGACAAAGCGGCCACGATGAACAGGCAACGGATCCAGGAGTCCGTCCTCTCTGAGTTGACGGATAGCCGGGGCAATCACGAGGTCTCGAGATTGTATCTGTGCTGCATAAGCCCCCAAAGAGGGACTGCCCAAGAGTCCAGATATCGGCAATTGTGAAAGTAGCGAAGAGGTGGGTTGACCGTCTAAGACGCGAAGCGTTGTTTCGGATTGATAAACCGGGGGAGTCAGGTCGGTTATGAGAAACGCCACAAAAACGGAGAGCAAAAAAATGAGGAGGACACTCCATTTATGCCGGAAAAGGATCCAAAAATAGTCTGATAATCGAATTTCTCTGACTTCTTCAAAGTGCCTATCGCTTGTTTCTGGCATCTCTAACCTCTTTAATGACTGACCGCTATCCTAATTGTATCTCAGCAGGACTGTAACAAGTAGGTTCACGAAAGATGTCGCGAAGGTGATGACGCGCCAGTCTAAACGGGTTCTTTCACGGACTCTCAGCTGATCCTGCGGGTTCAAGTAAACATCCGAGTGCATCTGGTTGAAGTCCAGTTCTTCCTCTGTCCCATCTGCCCGCGTGATTAAGCATTTTTTCGGATTCGCCCGTTCCTCGTTGAACCCACCTGCCATCGCAATCGCTTGACCGAGCGACACCGGTTCAATAATCACATATTGTCCCGGTTTCTCGACAGCCCCTGTAACACTAATTTTCGCTTCCGCCAACGGGACATACAATGTATCTCCGGGACCCATCATTACCTCGACATTCTCTGCAGCGAGATCCACTAAAATGCGTTCTTTATTCGTGATGATTTCTGACTTGTGTAAGTTCGCGAAATCAGTCCTCGATCCTCCGGCGATTTTCAACACCTGACTCGCTAGAACCTGCGGCGCTGTTATAGGATAAACACCTGGAGCCACCACTGCACCTATGACACGCACGGGGCGTTGCTCAAAAACCGACGGGATGAAGATGGTATCGTGGTCCTTTAAAGGAATATCGGGGCCCCCTGCACTGATGAGCTGCAGGTAATCAACCTTCTTATGGAGTTTTCCAGCCCGCCAGATAGAAATGTCCGTCAGATCCGCAGCTTCATAGTTAATGCCAGCGGATGCGAGGGCTTGAAGGAGATACACCTGTCCGACTTCAAAAACATGGAGATTCCCCCGCGCGCGAAGTTGGACTGCCCCGAACACAAGAATCGTTCGTTTGGGGCGCATGAGCGTTACAAACACACGTGCTGTCGGGAGGTGCTTGGAAAAAGCCGACTGCATCTCCGCTTCCAGTTCAGAAACTGTGAGATTCACTGCCTTGATAAGCCCAATCAGCGGATAAGAAACATAACCATCTTGTTGCACCGGCACCGGCACGCGCTCTTTGCTATATTCAGGATAGCCATCCACAGTGACGACGAAACTGTCGCCAACTTGCAATTTATATGTGGATAATTCCGTGGGTTGCGGATCTTTCGGTGTAACCTCTGTGTTGAGGGTCGGATTTTCGGTGGGGGAATTCGCTGCGGAAATGACTCCCGGAAGACTCAGGTATAACACACTCAGCAAAAGGCATATAAATCTTTTAAGAGAAGGTTTTGGGAACTCCCATACGCCACTCAAAAACTGATTTCGTAAAGCAGACATGTTCATGAAATTTTTTAATTTTTCCTTGCGGTTCAGTCAGGTTTGTTGCAGGCTGCTGCCCGGTATTAATTGCTATATCGTTGAATATTCTAACAGACATTCGCGCAAAAGGCAAGGGAAAACCGTATAGTTTGGGCCACAGCACTGTCTCAGTCCATATACGTCTTACTATGAGAAATACGCGCGGGATGACAGCATCTCTGCAATTGACCGCGACGAAGATAAAAGCACGTCAGACAAACGGAATCTCATTTCGTCGGATCGAACGTAAATCGTTCAGTGAATTCATCTGGGTCTATTCCGTCCTTTTTCAGTTCTTTGATCCGTTCTTTTGTCTCTTGTATTGATTCTTTTTGGTGTTGAATCAGTTCTTGACCGTAGTTGTTGTCTATAGAAATCTCAAGTAAAACCTCCTCAAGAGCAAGTAGCTGCGGCAGTGTCGCTACGCCCGCGGTATCCATATCAAAGAGACGTTTAGCATACTCGTCTGACTTCGGATGGTTATCGTGTAGAATGGATGCAGCGGTTTTCAGGGCTTCCAAAGCGGCAGCAGGGTCGGTCTCCTTGAGTTCAGTGTATGTATTGAGATATTCTCTGGAGGCGACTTCCCGCGTTTTTAATTTTTCTAACGGGTCTTCTGTTCCCGCGATTTCCTCCCGTGGAACTTCTGGAATTAGCGTGGATTCTTCTGTGTCTGTATCACTACAACCGAGAAATCCAATAAAGACAACCACGACCATTGTAAAATATACATGTGCTGGATATTCCAACTTTTTCCTCCTAATCTGCAGAATGTAAAAAGATGCGGAAGTCCTACATAATTCGAGAGTATAACACAGGTCTAAACTATTGCGGGAGTCCTAAACCTATAGGTTATTGGCAATACGAATTTCTTCTTCGTTAAAGGCCTCATCATGCCATTCAGCGATACGCCATTCATTGTTTCGCTTTTCAAAAATAAAAAGGTTATCACCTTCGGCATATACACCACTAAAGCCACCCTCAAGCGAATGACCATCGGATATGAAAAGTTGGATTCTATAGTGATTCCGGACTTCTGCCTGATTGCCATCTTCATTCATCGTAATCTCTGGTGGGACAGAGAGTTCTATCTCAATATCCTGAAACTTCTCAAAGACCCGAGTCGCAGCGTCCCGCTCCTGCCGAATATCATCAAATTCCAAATCGTCCGTTTTATCTCCATCTGTCCCCCAATCAGAGACATATAGGAAACCCTCTTCCCAAAAAGTGGTGATATAAGAGTTGACATCTTCCGTTTCGTAACCTTGCCGCCATTGATCTAAGACTTTATTGATTTGAAGGAGTTCTTCAGGCGGCACCTGACCGACCTTGTCAGCGTCCCCACACCCCATAAAACCTATGAGTAAGATGAGTACG
>JAJEIP010000117.1 GCA_022827885.1 Candidatus Poribacteria bacterium | reverse complement strand
TCCACGGCGCGCCTTCATAGTAAGCCGAGAATAACCCAAACAGTGGAACACCGAAGATGTCAAAGGCGAATACCATCAACGAGAGTGCCAAGAGAAACGCCGGTATGGACATCCCGACAAAACTGAGGAAGGTGAGAAAGTGGTCTGACCACTTGTATTGGTGCGTTGCGGAATAGACACCGAGAGGAATAGCGACAACATAGGTGAAGACAAGCGATCCCACAGAGATAATCAGGGTAAAGGCAATCCTGTCCCATATCAGTTCGTGGACCTCTCGTTTATACTCAAACGACTCGCCGAAGTTCCCACGCACAAAACCCGTTATCCAGATAAAGTAGCGTTTCCAGAGCGGTTCGTTCAAACCGTAGCGTTCCCGCAATTCCTCAACATGCGCCAGTGAACTGCTATCGCCGAATTCCTCCTCTAACCGCTGAATTTCCCGGTCGAGGTAATCGCCTTGCGGGAGCTGGATGATGATAAAAGAGATGATAGAAATCGCCATGAGTGTCGGAATCGCGATCAAACATCGGCGAATGATATAGGTAATTATGGGTGTGCCTCCTGAGATATCCAGCACTGTTCGGGATAACTGGTCGCGGGGGTAACGATTGCCCATGGACCCAAAATGCCATCGTTTGGAACGTTGTGAAAATGGTTCGCCACAACCAAAAGCGATGGCGAACGCGCCGCAGAACCGAGGTGAAACGGTCCCTCGTCAATGTGAATCCTGACTGCATCCCGGACGTATTGATGCCGTTGCTTTTCATCGGGTTCCTTTTTAATTTCGTCGTATAAATCAAGCAACTTTTTGAGGGGTCCGGTAGCAGGTTCACCCTTTTCACCCCCGGTTTCATACCACTTCCCTACCTTCGGATGCCAATACTTCGGAAGCGTCGGAAACACCCAATCGGGATACGTGAAGAGATCCATCTCCGCTTCACCGTGCATACTGATCGTGAATTTACCGAGCGTGCGCCGCAAACTTAATTCAGCACCCGGAGGCGTATACAGCAGCGTTTTCAAACCGAGCTGCTCCCACCCCTCCTGAATAATCAATCCGATATCGTTCTCTTGGCTATTCAGATTAGAACTCGGCACGTCCATGAGCATCTCAATCGGTTTGCCATCGGGACGCAGTCTATAACCGTCCTCATCACGTGCGATGAGTCCCATTTCATCGAGAAGTTGGTTTCCTGCATCGATATCAAAGTCTGCATCGGCGCGTTTCCATTCCTCAAAGAGCGTCTGTCCGTCTTCATCGGCGAAGTGCCACCCTTCTTGGCTGACGGTTGCCGCTTGGGGTTCCAACAAGCCGCGCCACGCGATTTCGTTACATTTCACACGATCAACACCATAAGCGAGTGCCTTGCGGAAACGCTGATCTCGAATGAGTTTTCTTAACACAGGATCGGGAGCGGTCCAGTTAATCAAGATAGCGGGTTGTGCACCAGCCGTGCTTTTCCAACGACGGACCTTATAGTTCCCCTTCTCCTGTCCTTTCAAATAGAGTGCGAGATCGCGGAGTTCCATCCCGCGGTACTGACAGTCGATCTCCCCTGCAAGGATTTTGAGCACGCGCACCTGCGGCTCAGGCACCAGACTCGTCTTGACGCTGTCAATATAAGGGAGCTGCCTGCCGAGTTCATCAACGACATAGTAATACGGATTGCGCTCCAGCTCAACACGGAAACCGCCCTTCTCATATTTTGTCACCCGCCAGGGCCACAACGTGGGACGCTCCGGATTTTGGTGTGGAATGTTCTCCTTCTCAAATCGGATGAAGTCTGTGTATTCCGGATTTCCATCCGGATGGAACTGCATCATGTGGTGCTTGGGAATATTATACTGATTGCACCACCAAAAACCCGTCGCCAACCAGAGCGGCACGAGCCAATTGGGACCTGCGAATTTCATTACAATCGTGTAATCATCGGGCGTTTCGACCTCCATGGGAATACCGTTGACCTTGCACCAAACGGGTGGGCTGTATTTGTACCGTTCATCAAGACAGAGGTCATAATAGAAAGCAAACGAGGCGGAGGTATACGGGTGTCCGTCCGACCATTTGACCCCCTTGCGGAGATGCAACGTCAAGATACTTCCATCTTCATTAAATTCCCATGTTTCAGCAAGACCGGGTTCCAGACCAGAGGCATCAAATTTCCATCGGATGAGCGGCGCATACCCGGCTGTCATCTTCCACGTTCCTAAATCTGGATGTGTGTGGAACCGGTGCCATGTCCCACCATAGGGACCGGGACGTTCATAACCATCAAAATTCGTCTTGGCGACGAGCGGATTTTCTGGGAGCCGTTCCGCGAGAGAGGGGAGTTTATCTTCAGCAACGAGCTTTGCCCACATCGGTGCCTCTTTCGCCTCAATTCCACTGGGAAAATCGGAGGTATCCTCTAACGGGTTACCTGAACATCCAGCAACAAAAATCAGTAAGATAATTAGAGCTTTCGCTGCATTCTGAGGGATTTGTATCGGAAACCTTCGCATGTCAGACCTCCTCCTCACGCTTTACGAGGGAATCAGTGAACGTATTTAGGTCTTGGGAAACCCTTGTAAATAGGTCATCAATTGACTTTGCATGCGGTATGGTCTTTTCATATTTTAATTCTCTATTGTAGATATTATTGACTTTGTGACGGAACTTCAAAAGGTCTTCTAACTGGAAACATGTTGGTCCGGAAATCACGGGGGATCGTTCGGGTCGCTGTTCCGCCATTTGTGCGAGCAGATTTTTATGCCATTGACTCCCAGTCGGCACGTGCATATCGACCGCACGGGCAATCCGTAGAAAGATGTTCTCTATCCCTCTATAGATATCAGCGAGATCAGTAGCGATCGTATTCTCAATAAATTCCGTCGCCTCAATAGGTAACACATCAATATACCCCAAACCCCTATGTATTCTTTCAAGTGCGTCCTCTATTTTCACGAGTTCATCGTTGATGCGTTGTGTGAGTCTTTTTCGGTTCATCTCATAAATTTCTCCGTCGTCAATAGGGAAAACCTGTTGCTGAAGATGTTTGTAAAGCGTCTGCCATATATCTCTCATACCACTGGAGGGACGGGTTCCTTTTTCGATGGGGATCGCTTGATGTTTGATCCGCTCCCGGAAAAGTCCTTTGGCGGTATCAAAGTTAATGATGTCCATTTTGAATCCCGAATCGAAGTCCATCACCACTTCCCACGCTTTATCATAATCGTCATCGGAGAGTCCTGACACGGCGATATCAATATCCGACTCGTTTGTGAACCACATCGGTTCCGTGAGGGAACCGAAGACCACGACTTGGATTGAGTCAAATCGCGCATAGAGGTGCGTGGCGACTTCATAAGCAGCGTCCCATGCTCGATGGAGCAATCCTTCATCCATTACTCGGCTCTTCCAATGTTGCTCCAGTCGCTTTCTGCATGCGGAGAGTTGATCTACAGACATTTTTTGTTTTGACATCACTACACTCCCTGTAACGCCAACGTATCACTGTGATGACATGCCACCTGAACCCCCGATGCTACCTGACGGAGTTCTGGGGTTTCCTGTTTGCATATATCGGTTGCGTATCGGCATCGCGGGTGAAAATAGCATCCAGTTGGCGGTTGAGACGGGTCGGGGACATCCCCTTCAAGGCGGATGTGTTCACGTTTGCGCTGCGCACTCGGATCTGGCAGTGGGACAGCGGATATCAATGCCTCCGTATACGGGTGCTTCGGCGATTGATAGAGGGTCTCAGCATCGCTGATCTCCACGATTTTGCCGAGATACATGACCGCGACGCGGTCGCTGATATGTTCAACGACACTTAAATCGTGCGCGATAAAGATATAAGAGAGCTGAAATTTTTCACGGAGCTCCGCCAGCAAATTGAGAATTTGTGCCTGGACGGAAACATCTAACGCCGAGACGGGTTCATCTGCGACGATGAGTTCAGGTTGAAGTGCTAACGCCCGCGCAATACCGATACGTTGACGTTGTCCACCACTGAAGGCGTGTGGGTATCGGCGCGTATCTTGCGATCTCAAACCCACAGATTCCAGCAACTCAACAATCCGGTCTTGGAGTGCTGTTCCTTTTTCGGTCCGATTGACGCGCATCGGCTCCCCGACGATGTCTCCTACCGTCATCCGTGGATTGAGCGAGGCATGCGGGTCTTGGAAGATCATCTGGATACGTCTACGATATGGACGCATCTCGTTGTGGGTCAATTTCGCTAAATCTACCGCTTCCTCACCGAAAATGAAACTCCCGCTTGTGGGTGGAATCAATCGGAGTAAGCATCGTCCTGCTGTGGTTTTCCCGCAGCCACTTTCACCGACGAGTCCAAGCGTCTCACCGCGTTGGACATCAAAACTGATACCATCAACCGCCTTGACATAACCGATAGTGCGTTGAAAGATACCTTTCTGTATCGGAAAATATTTTCTGAGATCATTCACCTGAAGCAATTTCATTTTTTAATTTTTCCTTGCGGTTCGGTTAGGTAAGTTGGATAAATAACGTTCCCCGGTGTATATATAGTGGAAACACCCAAGCAAAACCCTGCTCCGTTGTTGCAGGCTACTCTAAGGTATAATTAAAATATCCCTTTACGTTACACTTTGTCGCATCCTACCTCAAGACCTCCAAAGAACGTAGCACGTAATGTAATGGAGTGCGGATATACGGAAAGGCACTTCAATATCCAACCCCCCTTACCGAACCGCAAGGTAAAATTAAAATGTGTGAAGCCAACATCGGACAGCGTGTCCGCCGTTTTCCGTTTCCCCATTGACCTCTTCAAGTTCAGGCATCCGCTCCGAACACCGGGCTTGAAACGAACATCCGACCGGCAGCGTCAACGGATGTGGCACTGTCCCAGGTATGGAGGGCAAGGTCTTCTGCGGTGTCCTCCCGAGGACAGGTATAGACTTTAGCAATCCTTGCGTGTAGGGATGCAGCGGATTATAAAAAATGTCATCAACGGTGCCTTTTTCGACCACGCGCCCTGCATACATGACAACAACTTCATCCGCGAGATCAGCGATAACACCGAGGTCGTGGGTGATGAGCATAATTGCCATCCCCATCTCCGCTTGGAGTTCCTGCATGAGCCCCAACACCTGCGCTTGGATCGTCACATCGAGTGCAGTCGTGGGTTCATCCGCAATGAGGAGTGTCGGTGAACAACAGAGCGCCATTGCAATCATGACGCGTTGACGCATGCCACCCGAGAGTTGGTGTGGGTATTCATCGACGCGTTGTGTAGGGGCAGGTATACCGACACGCGCGATCATCTCAATTGCGCGTTCACGTGCCGTCTTTTTATCGACCTGCTCGTGTAAGACAATCGCTTCAGCAATCTGGTTTCCGATCGTATAGACCGGATTGAGGGAGGTCATCGGTTCCTGGAAAATGATGGCAATTTCGTTGCCGCGGATTTCGCGCATCAATTCGCTTCTTGGCGACACCTGTGCGATATCTAACGGCGCCTCTTCACCGTTGCGATAAAATTGGATCTCACCACCTTCAATACGTCCCGGGGACGGCACGAGTTGAAGCAGCGAGAGTCCGGTGATGCTTTTTCCGCAGCCGCTCTCGCCGACAACACCGACGGTCTGCCCGCGGTCAATTTTAAAACTGACATCGTTCACGGCATTGACGATGCCATCGTCTGTTGGGAAAACCGTTTTTAAGCCTGAAATTTCCAGGAGCGGTTTTTCGTGGGATGTATTTTGCACTGAAGCCATTCTCTTTTTTTAATTTTACCTTTGTGCCGGTGTTGCAGGCTTGCGATTTTGCGCCTAATTTTTCATACCAATATCTTTAATTTTACCTTGCGGAGAAACAACAGGCGTTAGAACTTTGAGATCCGTTCCTCACGAGTCGCCTGCGCCGGTGTTGCAGGCTTGCAATTTCACCTAACTTCAGGTGATTATACATAAAAAACGGTTGTGTGTCAATCTTTTTTCATGCTGGTAAGCGTAACTATGGAGTCTAAAGGAGAGTGTAGGCGCGGTGAATAAACCGCGCCTACGTCAATGGTCAATGGAAGGATTTTTAAACTGAAGGCACTCCGAGCAGCACAGGCGTGCTGGTATACCTACAACTCGGTTTTAATGTGATTCCAAAATACGGTAAGTTTCTGACTTGCGACATTTTGGGAATAACTCACAACGCTGGCTTCACCCGTTTGTTCTTCATAATCTACGGTATCCCTGCGCCACATCTTCGATGCATCCTGCGTTGGACTGGAGAAGTAATCCCGTGCCTGCTGGACAGCGATCACAGATTGTTTCGGCGCCCCCGGGTTCCCTACCTTCGTTTCAGTGTCTTTAATCAGTGCCCATGGAGAGGGTGAGATCTTGACGTGTTGGAGTCGTGTCCTCTCCATTGCGGTTAAACCCAATTCGGGTTCCTGTGATTCCGTAAAGAATGCCAGTTTCATGACAAAACCGGAAGCGACGAGAAAGAAGAGTAAGACGACAGCATTGACGAACCGAGGCGAGAGATCCAACTTCAATCGATCCATGCACCATGCTAATGGACCGGCGAAGAACGCGAGTTGCTGTTGTCGATGGAGCTGTCGGACGCTGCGTTGAATATTCCCAACTAATTCCGGCGGTGGAACCGGCGCCTCTGTCGTCTCCAAGACACCTGCGGCGTGCCACAACGCTTCGTATTCCCTTTGGCATGCTGGACAGGTCCGCAGATGTTCCAATAAGGTGGACCGCGAAATTCCGTCAGAAATCGGTGCTGCTGTCCGCGTCTCTCCGTTTAGAACGAGGTGTGGCAAATTGTTAAGAGTCTGTTTGCAATTCAAATTCATCAAGACCCCCCTTCCAAGAGATAATATTTGCTCAACTTCCGCTTGAGATTTTTCAGTGCCTGATTCAACCGTGAAGCCACGGTGCCTTCCGAACACTTCAATATCTCAGCGATCTCCCGGTACTTGAGGTGCTGCATATAGTATAATATGACGACCTCGCGCTGTTTCCGCGGTAACCGATTAATGGCACCTTGAACCATTTCGTTCTGTTCTGTAGTGACCACTGCCCTTTCAGGGGATCCGGTTTCAGAAACCGCGCCATCTATTTCCGCTTCTCTGGTATAAGCGGTAAGTTTGCGTTCATGCGATTGCGATTTACGGATATACTGCTGGCACGTGTTGATGCCGATACTATAGAGCCATGTCCCGAACTGCGATTGGAATCGAAACGCTTTAATCGACTTGTATGCCTCTAAAAACGTCTCCTGTGTCGCGTCAGCGGCATCTTCGGGATTGCCCAGCATTCGGTACGCAAGCCCATAAATCTTTGAATGATGCCGATTGACGAGCTCGTTGAACGCCTCGGCATCGCCCTCCACTGTCTGGTGGACGTACACATCATCAGGAATCATTTTTTAAATTTACCTTGCGGTTCGATGAGGGTGGATTTCACACTTGACGTTCCTCGACGTAGAGCCAGCCCTCCATTACATTACGGGCTTACGCGCTCGTAACTAAAAATACAAATTTCATATCTACCTTGCGGTTCGTCAAAAAGTGGCAAACACGTTCATCACAAATTGAGATGTTATTTCTTTTGTTGCGTCGGCATCAACTTTTCTTCATTTTTTGTTTCCAAGAACCGAAAAAGAAAAATCATGCCCTAATTTTTCACGACCGATTCATTATGTTTTGAATCCGTTACACGGATTCGCACGCCTCACAGACTAAGGCGAAACGTTTGGTGCCGTTTGTCTCAAACTCGGTCTCGTAATCGTAACTGACCGACACGTTTGAGTCGCCACACCAATCACACCGCCCAGCAAAGGTATGTGCTTTCTCTCCCAACAACACTTCCTTCTGCTCCTCAACCTTTCGGGTAGCAGCGATGAGGTCAAGTGCATTTTGGCGGAGCCTCGGATCCGTTTCCTCTTTAGCGATCCTTTCAAGGAGCGGTTGGAGCCTCGGATCGTTCGGATTCCCGCCGTCGTCGAGTTTATGCCATGCGGCTTTTCGGACACGCAGATCGGGATCAACCAAACCTTTGTAGAGTGCCACCCACACCTTGTCAATGCTTCTCCGAACGTGACACGGACAGAGATTGTCCATCGCCTCGACGCGATCATCGGCGTTGGAAGAATACGCGAGGGAGAGGTAGTATTCGACCTCATTACCGCGCAGTCGGTCTTCACCCCGGCGATGTGCTTTCTTCTGATACTTGTTCATGCCTCTCATTTTTCTTTTCTTCGGAATTCCATGTTTTGGCATCTGTTTCCTCCGAACAAAGTTTTAGAGTTACAAACCTCGCCTACAGAGTGCAGTGTAACACAATCCAAGCGTTGAAGTCAATCGAAAATCCGTTGAGAACGCTGCGAAGTGAGTCTACCACTTTCTCGCTTGGACAAGTGCTTCAACTTCCTCAATCTCTTTCGGGACACCGTCCGTCAGTACTTCACACCCGTCCTCTGTGATGAGGATATCGTCCTCTATGCGGACACCGATGCCGAGATACGCCGGTGGGACATCCTTTGTATCGTCAGCGACGTAGAGCCCCGGCTCAATTGTCATCACCATGCCGGGTTGGAAGGTTTTAGAATCACCGTTGGAGTCGTGGACGCAATTGACATCGTGGACATCTAAACCGAGCATGTGTCCGATCCGGTACATGTAAAACTGTCGGTATGCCTCTTTCTTTATCAATTTCTTCGCTTTCCCCTTGAGGAGACCGAGGCTGAGCATGCCTTCCGTCAACAACTCAATCGACTTTTGGTGCGGTTCGTCAATGGGAACCCCCGGACGGATAGAATCAATAATGGCAACGTGTGCGTCAAGAACAATCTGATAAATCTCTCGCTGCGCTTCAGTGAAGGTGCCGTTCGCGGGGAAGGTCCGGGTCACATCGCCAGAATAGTGACCGTATTCCGCTCCTGCGTCAATGAGGACGAGGGTTTCGTCTTCAATCCGGCAGTCATTCGTTGTATAGTGGAGCGTTGTCGCGTTTCCGCCACTCGCAACGATAGTGGGAAAGGCGACACCGTTTGCACCGTTCATACGGAACGTGGATTCGACGAGTGCTTCCAACTCGTATTCATACAACCCCGGACGCACCGCTTTCATCGCGGCGACGTGTCCGGCTACGGTAATCTCCGTCGCCAATCGGGTCCGCTGCAATTCGGTATCATTCTTGATTAACCGCAGCTCGCTGAGAATAGGACTCGGATCGACAAGCGTATCAAACCCCTTGCCCGATCGGATGCGTGACTTGACAGACTGCGTGAAACGGGCAAGAATTTCACCGTCAACATCCGGATTGGCGCCGAGCGTATAGTAAAGCCGTTCGGCACCCTGTAGGTATTTCCCGATTTTTTTACTGAATTTCTCTATCGGATAGGCTTTATCTGCCCCGTAGTGTTTACGAGCGTTCTTAACGCCAACCCGCTTACCGTTCCAGATTTCCGCCTGTTTATCTTTGGGACGTACGAACAGGATATATTGATGTTTCGGATGATCAGGCGCGATGACACAAATTGACTCCGGTTCTTCAAACCCCGTAAGGTAATAAAAATTCGGATCCGGACGATAATTATACTCGGTGTCGTGATTCCAGATTGCCGGGGGTGTACTGGCGAAGATAGCGACCCCGCCACGTCCCATCTTTTCAATAAAGGCTTCGCGATTTTGTTTATACAAACTATGCACTCCTCATAAAACGATGGATCCACGGAAGAAAAATGAAAACGAAAACCAAGCCGGTAAGCGAAGCGAAGGGGTTTTTGCTGGGGTGTTTCTTCAACGCTTGAGAATGACAGGTCAGCGTCCTAATCCACGTCGTTTACCCACAAGGTAAAATTAAAAATTAGAGATATTCGACCGGTGTGCCGATTTTGCCGATGATGCCACCGCTGGCGACCATTGGATAGACCGGTTTTGCCCAGAAAACACCATCGACTGGTGCACGGATAGACTCCCGGACCTTACCAAACACATCGCAGATGTCTGCTATAGGTTGATACATCGCAAGTCGATCATACAATTCCGCCTTGTAATAGACGAATCCGCCTTCATTGCTGAGAACGGGTACAAACTTTTTCACAACGATCTGTCGGTCAGGAATCTGTGGTGCGCCGGCAATGAATTTATAATATTGTAAAACATTGCGCACGCCGCGCACGCCCTTTTCGATGCTCTCTGCATCCCATCCGTGGGTGCCTCCTAATTCAGGATCAATTGTTGGAATGCCAACCTCTGGTGCCGCTTGCGCGAGTTGTCCTGGGGGTCCCTTCTGATTGAGAATATGTCCTATGCCGAAAACGCGTGCGAGTTCAAGGCAGGCACCGTGAAGCGCGTGTTTCTCGTCCACACGCACGCGGACTTCGTCGATCATCGGGTGCACCCCGCCTTGATGCAGATCGAGACAGTAATCGGCTTGCTGGATGGCGCGCCGAAAAAGATGATATGCCGTCCGTTCGCTCGATGTTCCGTCGCGCCTCCCGGGAAAACAGCGGTTCATTTTACGGTTGTCTACAGGGTTGAGCGCCTGTTTCGTGTGAAACGCATGAAAATTGACGAGGGGGACAGCGATAATCTTCCCATATAACTGCTCTGGTGTGATCGTAGAGAGCACGCTGTGAATAACGGCGATTCCGTTGAGTTCATCACCGTCACTAATCGCTTGAATGTAAAGTGTTTTGCCGGGGTACCTCCCGTTGATTAGCACAACAGGCAAGCGGACAGCCGTTCCATCGGGCATACTGCCGACCTTGATATGTCCTTCTGTTCGGGTTCCAGGTTCGGCGACTAATTGTCCAACGACCAGTTGACCATGGCGAATTTTATTCCTCATAACGGTTATTTTACCAAAATCAGCGAAATAAGTCAAATCATTCGCTGCCGGAGGTCAAGGTTCGGATTCGGCGATCCCTCCTACTGGATTTCGGATTATCGCTTGATTTCGAGGCGATTTTCTGGTAAACTTATGTATCATGAACACAGAAAATCAGAAAAAAATTGCTGCAGAAAAAGCGACAGAGCGTGTCCGATCGGGCATGGTTGTGGGATTGGGGACGGGTTCCACCGTTTACTATGCCCTCCTGAAACTGGGTGCGATGGTACGGGAAGGGCTCGATATTATCGGGATTCCGACCTCCGCAGGCACTGAAAAAATTGCGACAGCACAACAGATACCCCTCACGACGCTCGCTTCACATCCGAGTCTCGATCTGACGATTGACGGTGCCGATGAGGTAGACAAAGACCTTAACCTCATCAAAGGTGGCGGCGCGGCCCTCGTGAGAGAAAAAATTATCGCCAACGCATCGAAAGAGATATTGATTGTTGTGGATGAAAGCAAAGTATCGCGTGTCCTCGGCACGACCTTTCCGCTGCCTGTCGAAATTGTGCGATTCGGGTGGGAAGCGACACAAACCGAAGTCAATCGGATTTGTGGAAAATCAACGTTACGCCTCGCGCCTGATCAGGATGGAAACCAACATCCTCTTATGACTGACAACGGAAACTATATCCTTGATTGCCACTTTGATGGGATCCCTGCGCCTGAAGCGGTTGAGTTGCAACTGAACAATATTCCGGGTGTTGTGGAGAATGGGATCTTTGTGAATCGCGCCGACAAAATCATTATCGGCACGCCTTCCGGTATCCGGTACATGGGATAGATAACACCAATGGTTAAATACCAAATCTTATTCCTCCTGTTCCTTCTTGCCCTTATCATGATCCCACAGCCAGCCAGCGGTGAAATATTTACAGAAAGCGGATTGGTGGACATCCCAACGGGGAATGTGCTGAAACACGGGATATTGGGGGCAGGCACCTATATCGCGTTCCCGCATTCCTCTGAAACCCTGCGCGCAATTGGGGAGAATAACGCCTTTGGCAACGCTATTGCGATTCGTCTGAACTTCGGACTGTTTGATCGGGTCGGAGTCGGGTTAAAATACCTATGGAACGAACACGACGCTGCATCTTTCATCGATTGGACTGCGACCCTGAAGGTCCAACTCTTAAAAGAACAAGAGGTTGGCACGATTCCGAGTGTAGCGATAGGGGTTGAGACGCTCAGCGATAGACTTTTTTCGGGGAATTCGGAAGAGAACGAAAATCCCGCAGCGTTTCTCGCCGTCAGCAAGACTTTTAATCTGCCACGGATTCATCAGTTCTCTGGACACCTCGGCGTTGGCACCCAGCGGTTTGCTTTCGGAGAAAGCCCTATCGGTCTGTTTGTTGGACTGAGCAGAGAATTTCAACCGGCTTTCGCGAGAGGCGATATCACGATGAACTTGGAATTCGATGGCGCAGGTGTGAACGCCGGGATGCGGTATATCACGCCAAGCGGACTTCAGGTCGCGCTCGGTGCCGAGACCTTGAATACCCCAGACGAATTGCGGTATCTCGCCGCTGTTTCGTGGACAAACGAGCGACTGGTCGACCAGATCAATGAAACGAGAGGGTTGATTAAACGCGCGACAGAACTCGCTATTGAAGCGAAACGCGCGGTTTCACGGGGTTCTAAATAGCAGGCAGAAACTACTGAGACGTCTTCGTCTCAATAGATTCCATCACCTTTTGGAGAGATGCCAGTAGTTCGGATAGGAAATCCTGAGGTGGCACGAGTATAATTTCGATTCTCCGATTCTTGGCTTTCGCTTCGGGTGTGTCGGCAGTATCTATCGGTTGATAGAACGCGTATCCTGTCGCCGCCAAGCGTTTGACATCGACCTCCGCATGCACCTGTAAATACTTCACGGCAGCGATCGCCCGTTCGGCTGAGAGATTCCAGTTTCGGAGTTCGGAACCCCCGATCGGTGCATTGTCGGTATGCCCTTCAACCCGCACGGCATAATCGGCATAATTCGTATTTAGCAGGACCTCCGTAGCAATTGCATCAAGCAGTGCCTTTCCCTCTGTGCTTAGGATCGCGCTGCCTGTCTCAAACAAGATTTTCCCTTTAACGTCAAGCCTCAACCGTCCAGCGTCATCTAACACCGCACCAACTGTATCCTTAAATTTCTCTTGAATAGCCGCAATTGAACGTTGCGATTGCGTCCGAATCCGTTGTAATTCCGATTCAATCTCGGTCAGTTTCGCGCGGAGACTCTCCTTTTCGCGTTCAAGCGCGCTTTTGTCCTGTTGGAGTGCGTTCCGTTCGGCGGCAATTTTCCGAGTAGCTTCGCTGGCATTTTGTAATATTTCCTGCGTTTGGCTGAGTTCTGAACGCGTTTTTTCCAGCGTGCCTTGGGTTTCGGTCAACTTTTTCTCCAGATCGGCTTTTGCGGTCTCCGTTCTCTGTAAGGTGGCATTGGTCGCAGCCAATTCTTGCTGCGCGTATTCGAGTTTTCCCGAAGTCATAGAGAGCATCACCGCCAGAACGATGGCAGCGATAGCAGCAATACAGATAGCTATAATTGCGAGGATTCCTTTTTTAGACATTGTTTAATTCCCCCTGTAGGTTTAGGATCGCCTCAAAGTTGTCGTCTTTTGATGTTTTGTTTTTTTTCTCTATACCACACGTTGTGCAGCGGTGCGTCAGAATATAATCACCATGTTTTATCGTAAAGCCTACCGGCTTCATCAAGCCGAGACAGGACGCGGCTCGGTCGCCGGGGTTCACGTCAACATGCCGGCTCCAGAGGCACTCCGGGCAGTGATTGGTATAACCGTTCCCCTCAACAGAAGCACCACACTGCACGCAGATAAAATCTTCAATGTGGCGTTGAAATTTTTTGTTCATCACAGTTCTGCACGTGTCATGAAGGTTGCATAGATAGCAGAGGTCCGCACGAGATCGGGAATATGCACGCGTTCATTTATGGCGTGCCCGCCCTCGCCACTCGGTCCGTAGCCAACGCCGGGTAAGCCTGTATTGACGAAATAGTGCAAGTCTGTAAATCCGGTAGTCCCCTTAAATCTCGGCTGATTGAAACGCACTCTGCGCACTGCGTCGGCGAATGCCTGCGCTATCGGTGAGTCGGTATCCGTCAAACACGGCTCAATACGCAAGATGGCGCGCGCATCTGCGACCAAATCGGGATAATATTGACAGGCCCCAGAAATCGCCTCCCGCAATTCGAGTTCGGCAAATTCGAGTTCCTCATTGGGTGTAATCCGTCGGTCAATAGAGAACGTGACACGCGCCGGAACGGTGTTGACTTTATCGCCATCGGTGCCGCGGAACGTTCCACCGATGTTCACTGTCGGATAACGATCACTGCCATCCGTGAGTTTAAATGCACGCTCCGGTGCCCTCAAATTCCGCTTAACCCGTTGTAACGCTGCCACGAGCTCAGCAGCCTTCTCAAAGGCGTTTATCCCTTTGTTCGGCTGTGCGCCGTGCGCGGCTTTGCCTTGGACTTCAACCTCTAACCAGAGGACTCCGTTATGCCCGTTGCCGATGTTCATCTCCGAACCGCCTTCGCAATTGACGACGTAATCCGCATGAACCAACCCTTCCTCAACGACATACCCCGCGCCCAACTCGCCGCCGGTCTCCTCATCACAGGTGAAAGAGCATTCAATGTTAAACTGCGGTTTGACACCCGTCTCTTGAACAGACTGAATTGCGAACAGCAGGGCAGCAATGGCATCTTTCATATCGTCGGCACCACGTCCGTATAGCCATTCACCCTCAATCTCGCCGCTGAACGGGTCATTGAAACGCCAGTCTCCTGCAACGGGGACCACGTCGTAGTGTGCGTTGAAATGGACCGTCTTCTCTGCCCCGACATCCCAACGCGCGATGAGATTCAGTCGCGGATGGCTTTCGGCATTCGGGATAACCTGCGCAGCACGCGCTGTGGGGACCTCGGCGATCTGTGTCTGCATCCCCAATGCCTGACACTTCGCGTCCAGTAGCCCAACAATTTCGGCATAATTTTCGCCGGGTGGGTTGACAGTCGGAATCCTGACGAGTTCCTGAAGCAAGGCGCAAAGCGCTGCTTGATTGTCCTTAATGTAGGTTTGAACGGACATTTTAGGTCTCCTCAGTCGTTGTTATTTGACAACCGCCTGATCCCCCGCGGACAAATGCGCCACGGTTTCGCCTGTCTCTGTAAAGGTGCGGGTCACGCTGACAGACGCATAGGTCCATAGGATTTTCATGGGGGCATCGCTTTCATTCCAAAACCGATGCGGGATACCCGCCGGGACGAATGTCGTGTCAAAGGCTTTCATGGCAAAGACTTCACCATCAACCTCGCAGGCGGCTTCGCCTTCGAGAATCGTAACGGATTCATCGCAGTTGTGGTAGTGGCGTGCGATCGCTGCACCTGGGTCAAACATTGTCACGCCGTTGGTGAGTGATGTGGAATCAATCCATTTACCGGCTAACGGAACGGTTTTCACGCCGGTTCCCCGGTCAATAGGGTTCTGTTTCTCAAAGTCGATGATGTGTGCTTTCGCAGGCATTTCTGATTCACCCTCTTTACTTTAGATTTGCCTAATTTTAGCATGAAGAGAAAAAAAATTCAAGAGATGAAATTCAGGAAAGGACTGCTGCAAATGCCTCAATCGCGCGTTGGATCTCCGCTTCCGTATGCGTTGCCACGACGGTCAGCCTTAATCGACTCGTTCCTGTCGGCACAGCCGGCGGACGGATCGCTGGCGCGAACACCCCCGCTGTGAGTAGCGCTTCTGCCACATTTGTTGCCCGTTGCGGACTCCCCAATACGACGGGTAGGATTTGTGTTTCGCTCGGCAATAGGGTATACCCCAAATCAATCAACACCGTCTTGAGGCGTTTTGCATGCGAGAATAGGCGTTGCCGCAATTGGGGTTCAGATCGGATAACATCGAGGGCAACATCTGCAGCAGCCAACGTCGCCGGTGGAAGTCCTGTCGTGAAGATAAAGCCACGTGCACGGTTGATGAGCACCTCAATTAAGGCATGGCGCCCCGCGATATATCCACCGAGCGCGCCAACCGCCTTGCTGAGCGTGCCCATCTGGATAATGTTTTCCGCTTCCAATCCGAAATGCGCGAGGGTCCCGCTTCCGTTTTTCCCTAAGACGCCAAACCCGTGCGCATCATCTACCAACACCATTGCATCGTGCGCTGCAGCGAGGTTACAAATATCAGGTAGGGGCGCGATATCGCCGTCCATGCTGAAAACACCGTCTGTCACAATGAGTCGCCGCCGAAACGCAGTAGATGCCGACAACAAAAGTTTGAGGTGTTCCATATCGCAGTGTCGATAGACTTCTTTGGTGGCACGACTGAGACGGCATCCGTCTATGATGCTCGCATGGTTCAGCGCATCGCTGAGGATGAGATCGCCGTCCCCCGCAAGCACGGGAATCACACTCGTATTCGCAGCATAACCGGAGCTGAAGACGAGTGCGGCCTCGGTTCCTTTTGTCTCCGCAAGATTGGTTTCCAAACTCGCGTAGCGTTCGCTATTCCCTGAGATGAGCCGTGAACCGCTTGCCCCGGTGCCAAACGCGTGCGTCGCCTCGACAGCGGCAGCGATCACCTTGGGATGCGTGCTTAACCCCAGATAGTTGTTTGAACCGAGCAATACAACATCGCGCCCATCCAGATTGATCGTCCCTGTTGGGGCACTCCTGACGGTGCGGAGGTGGCGGCGTAAACCGGCTTGCTCCAGTGTTGCGCGTTCTGTGTCCAGCCAATCGTAATTATGCATTATCAAAGAAGGTCAAAAAGTAAGCGGGTAATTTCATAAGGATGAGGTATGGCTTTAACTTGTTACGGCACGCGGCGCGTGCCTACTACTTTTAGGCTCATCCCATAAACTGTCTCAGGAAGATATGGCTTTGGTTTAAGGCGCGCTCCCGCGTTTCCAAGGTCTCTTCGTAGGCTCGATCTTCTACTTCAACGCAGACTGCGCCTTCGTAACCGGTATCACCCAAAACGGAGAAGAAGTTGCCCCAATCGACATCACCCAATCCCGGTAGTTTCGGCGTATGATACGACAACGGCGTTGCGAGGATACCCACCTCATCCAGTTTCGCTCTGTCTAACCGAACGTCCTTCGCATGCACGTGGAAGATCCGATCCGCAAAGGTAACGAGCGGTTTCAGGTAGTCCATCTGAAGCCAGATACAATGTGAAGGATCGAAGTTGAGTCCGAAATTCGGGGCGGGAATCTCCTCAAACATCCGTTCCCAAACCGCGGGGCAATAGGCGAGGTTTTGTCCGGCGGGCCATTCGTCCTCGGTGAAGAACATCGGGCAATTCTCAATCCCGATGCGGATACCGTGGTCGGCGGCGAATTGGATTAAGGGTTTCCATACCTCTTTAAAGCGGTGCCAATTCTCATCTATCGTGCGGGTCTGGTCTCTACCGATAAAAGTATTCACGATGTCTACGGACAGACGTTCCGCTGCCAGAATCAGTTTTTTGAGGTGTTCGCTATAGATAGCGGCTTCCGCCTCATCGGGTGTTAGCGGGTTGGGATAGTAGCCTAACCCACTGATGGTTATCCCAGCATCCGAGACGCATTGCAGGATTTCATCGGCTTCCTGTTCGGAAAGTTCCGCTACATCTACATGCGTAACACCGGCGTAACGGCGTTCGGCTTTTCCTTTGGGCCAACACATCAATTCAACGCAATCATAGCCGGTATCCGCCGCGAACTGGACAACTTCTGCCAATGTCTGCTCCGGCAAAATTGCACTCACAAATCCAAGTTTCATACACAACCTCTGTTTCGTTTTCAGATATTTTACTACAGAAAGGGGCAGTGTGCAAGTGTATCTTTTAACAAAAAGACATTTGACGGAAACTGAAAAGGCGTGTATAATTCAGGAAAGCGAACATGTCCAAACAACCCAACAGGAGTGGAAAATGACACCGGAACAACGTTATCTGTTTGACGTTACGGGCTACTTACACCTCAAGGGTGCAGTCAAAGGCGATGCCCTGAAGGCCGCACAGGCGGCTGTGGATCAATATATCCATACACCACTTGATGAGCGTCCCGAAGGATTCACGACGCGTCCGCGCGACTTGGAACCCGGCAAAGGGGGCAGATATGAACATGGATTCGCCTTTGATCGGTCGCTTGAAGCGATGACGGTGCATCCCGCTATCTGGCCCCTTATCAAAGAGTTCACCTTCGACAAACCCCGGTTTGTCACTGGCACGCTTACCCTCGAACAGCACAACCCAGACAGGCAACCGATGGGGACAAATCCAGCAGGTTTGCACTGTGCACGTGAGGGACGGCACTGGCTCACCCGTTATGAGGTTCAGAACAGCCATATCTACTGCAACGATTTCGTGGCGTTTTTCTATCTGACAGATGTGCAACCCGGTGACGGCGGGCTTATTGTTATTCCCGGTTCGCATAAGAGCAAATTTGAGAGACCTGAAGCTCTTTTAACGCCGGGACCCGACGGCATCGATCCCGAACCGGATGACGTTTTTACGAATATCACCCCCAAGGCAGGAGATTTCGTTGTTATCTCTGAACTCTTGACACACGGTGTTTTGCAGTGGAAACCGAAGGATCGCGACAGACGCTTCCTGATTCTCCGCTATCGTCCGCAATATGAGGGGAATCCGACGCTGCCGGAGACAATCATCAACCGGTTAACACCCGAAGTTCAGGAGCTGGTGCAAACCGCGTCTTATGGACATACGAAAGAGATCGTCAAACAAGACATTGTAGCGTTAAGTGTATAAATGTATTTCTAACAGGACCTGCTACGGGTCAAAACAATTTTCGTCTTTCTACCAAACCCGTAGCCTGCAACAACGGCGCAGGCGGATTTGAGAAACGCATATCAAAGTCCAAACGCACGTTGTTTAACCGCAAGGAATAATTAAAAAATGGGAACGAATCAATACCGTGCTTGCATCGTTGGCTGCGGTAGAATGGGCGGCACAATTGATGAAGAGGTCCGTGCAACCCCGCACGGGGCATTGCCCTATTCGCACGCCGCAGGATATACCGCTTTCGAGCGGACAGACATTGTCGCCGCTGCAGATGTCGTCGAAGAGAAGGCACAATACGTCTGCAACAAATGGAATATCCCGAAATACTACTTAGACTATCAAGAGATGATTGTTGCGGAGAAACCGGATATTGTCAGCATCGCGACACGTCCAGGGAATCATGCCGACATCACGCAGTTCGCGGCGGAAAACGGCGTGAAGGGCATCTATTGCGATAAACCGCTGTGTGCATCCATGGATGAAGCCGATGCCATGGTAGCGGTGTGTGAAAAATACAACGTCAAGTTCAACCTCGGCACGCAGCGGCGTTACACACCCGGCTATATCAAAATGCGCGAGCTCCTCGAAAGTGGTGAACTCGGTGAAAGACGCTCTATCATCGCTTATAGCGGCGGTTCCGCCCTCTGGGGTTACACGCACGCCGCGGATATGCTCCTCTTCTTGGCAAGCGATTCTCCAATAGAATACGTCCAAGGCAACGTTGCCGTTGAGGATGCTGATTTTGAGGACAACCGCACGGACACCGATCCCGGGATCGTCATGGGATTCATCCGTTTCCAGAACGGCATTAACGGCATCAGTATCCCCGGCACGGCTTATGAATTTGAGGTGAACTGCAGCGAAGGCACAGTGCGTGCACTCAATAACGGACTCGGTTTCCATCTCCGCAAACGACAAGGGGAGTTTAACGAGATTTTGGAAGCGCAATTCCCGCCCTACGAACGGAAGAGCGGCACCGTTGGCTGCATCGAGGATATCGTCGAAGCGATCGAGACGGATACCGAGACACAAGGCAACATCCGCCTCGCACACCGAAGCACTGAGATGGTCTTCGCAATCGTCGACTCACAACGGCAGCAAGGACGCCGAGTGCCGATACCGATGGAAAACCGAGGGCTCTACCTCGGCAGGTGGTGAGCTACCCGCTGAATCGGGAGTTAAGGATGCACAGGATTCAAAAAATAGGGAGTCGAATTGATGCGCAGAAAACTTGGCGAGTTGACTAAACAGTCCGCTCTGAAATTGCTGATTGTTGGCGTGGCACTCCTACTGAGTCACGCCATACATGCACAAAATGCGGAGCGTCCAGTCAGCACACGTTATGAACAGCGAACGCCAAGCCGAGACGGTATCGGCAAATTCTACATGGGACGCGAAATCTCTCACGTGATGGGACACCAAGGCGCGGAATGGTTAGAGCGTCCGGAACGTGAACGCGAAGAGATGCCAAACGTCCTCGTCGAACTGCTGAAACTTAAAGCAGGGGATGTCGTGGCGGATATCGGTGTTGGGACGGGTTACATCGCTCGGCGGATCGCTCCGAAAATCGGCGAGACAGGAACCATTTACGGCGTTGACATTCAACAGGAGATGCTCGATCTGCTTGATGAGAAAATGGCGGCGGCAGGTATCACGAACGTCAAAGGGGTCTTGGGCACCATCACCGACCCGAAATTGCCGCCGGCATCCGTAGACGTGGCGATTATGGTGGATGTCTACCACGAGTTTTCGCATCCGTATGAGATGATGCAGAATATCTGTCGGGGTCTCAAAACGGGCGGCAGGGTCGTTTTTGTGGAATACCGCGCCGAAGACCGGCGCGTGCCGATCAAGCGTTTGCACAAGATGAGTGAGTTGCAGGTGATTAAAGAGGCGACACCCCATCCGCTCGTGTGGGTAGAAACGCTCGATGACCTGCCGTGGCAGCATGTTATCATCTTTGAGAAGATTGGAGTCCGGTAGGACATCTCCTTACGATTGAGCATACACAAGATTTCGACAATCAGAATCGGAAATATTTGACAAAAATGCAACTGCATCGTAAAATAGCGTAATATTGCTAAACCTTTTTGTTAACGAAGCGTCACAATTGCTAATACCGTTATAGCAAGCCGCAGCGTGCGTTTTTTACGCCGCACTGCTGCCCACAACGCTGAAAAGGGAGAGAACACCAGTGAAGACTGCTAACAATACGATTCCACTAACGGGAGCCTTGTTGGTATGTTTCTGCCTCGCCGTATTAGGACTTCCGACTGCCTCTGCGGAACATCACGAAACGCCACAAGCTCCCCTTAATTATAATCTTGACATCCGCCCGATCCTTTCGGATAACTGTTATGCTTGCCACGGACCAGACGCGAAGAGTCGGCAAGCCAACCTACGGATTGATACGAAAGCCGGGGCGTTCTCTGAACCGAGCGGATATCCGGTCATCGTTCCCGGTAAACCGGAAGAGAGTGAACTCCACATTCGCATCACCTCCAACGATGACAATTACCGCATGCCGCCTGCGGGTTTCAACAAAACGCTGACACCGGAACAAATTGAAGCGATTACACAGTGGATCCAAGAAGGTGCGAAATGGGAAGAGCACTGGGCATTCACCACACCCGTCCGTCCAACGCCACCTGTTGTCAAGGATGGAACCTGGGTCCGAAATCCCATTGATGCGTTCATACTCTCACGCCTTGAAAAAGAAGGCTTACACCCTGCAAACGAAGCCGATAAGCGGACCCTCATCCGACGCCTAAGCCTTGACCTCACCGGTTTACCCCCGACGCGTGAGGAAATTCACCAATTTCTCGCAGACGATTCGCCCGAGGCTTACGAAAAAGTGATTGATGCCTTCATGGCAAAGCCGGAATACGGTGAACATCTCGGACGCTTCTGGTTAGATGTCGCACGTTACGGCGACACACACGGACTTCATTTAGATAACTATCGTGAAATGTGGCCCTATCGCGACTGGGTCATCGAGGCATTCAATCAAAATATGCCATTTGACCAATTCACGATCGAACAATTAGCCGGGGATCTCTTGCCGGAACCGACCCTTGAACAAAAGATCGCCACAGGTTTTAATCGATGCCATGTCACGACAAGTGAAGGCGGCTCGATCGATGAGGAATATTATGTCCAATACGCGATTGACAGAGCAGACACCACTTCTACCGTCTGGATGGGATTAACTGTCGGATGCGCGCAGTGCCACGACCATAAATACGATCCGATCACGCAGAAGGAATTCTATCAACTTTACGCCTATTTCAACAATATTACCGAAAAAGCGATGGACGGCAACCGGAAGGACTCTCCCCCTGTTGTGAAGTTGCCGACGCCGGAGCAGGAAGCCGAACTCGCAGCGTTTGATGAACAGATCGCTGAACTGGATGCACAGACGAAAGCACCTATCCCTGAAATAGACGCGACGCAAATCGCTTGGGAAAACAGGATACCCCACTGGACACCACTGAAACCGACGTCGCTCTACTCAAAAGGTGACGCGACCCTTGAAGTTTTAGAGGATAATTCTATCTTAGCCAGTGGCACCAATCCTGAACAGGAAATCTATGAGATTATCGCGGAACTGCCACCCGGTAAATGGAGTGCCGTTCGTTTAGAAGGTCTCACACACGAGTCCCTGCCGGAAAGTGGGTTCGGTAGAAGTAGTAACGGCAATGTTATTTTGACGGATTTCTCGCTTTTCATCGCGCCTTCCGCAGCGGATAGCGAGGCACCCGCTGAACCGGAAAACACCGATACCGAGGTTAATGCTGAAACGCAAGCGGAGACCGGCAGCACCGTCGAAGCTGAAGATACGCCCGACGCCGAAGATCAAGCAGACAGCGAATCCACGGATGAAGCCTGGGCAGCAGCAGAAAATGAGACAGAAAGCATCGATACCGATGACCCGTGGACGCGTATCCAAGTCGTGCACGCCTGGGCAGACCACGAGCAAGCACTCGGAGAAAACAAGCTCGAGGGTGTCGTTGCCAATGCGATTGACGATAAGCCGGAAACGGGATGGGCACTCGACAGAAAGAGTGAAAATCGGCAAGCCATCTTCCTTGTCGCTGCTCCCTTCGGAATGGAAGGTGGCAGATTGAAAATCCGTCTCAAACACGAATATGATTTGCGACAGAAACAACTTGGACGCTTCCGCCTCGCGCTTACAGATGTCACAACGATTTATCCGATCGGCTCCAAAATCACTTTAGGCGACTGGCACGCCGCGGGTCCGTTCACCGCTGAACATGGCAACCTCGCTTTTTATAAGGCATACGAACCTGAAACGAAGGATGTCAACACAGGCGATACGTATGAGGTAAATGGAAAAACCATCAAATGGGAGAAGCAGACGCACTGGGTTGACGAACAGGTGCATAACGACATCGTTGGCGAAAACAGCGCCACCTATCTCTTCCGGAACATCGGCTCTGTTACACAACAGAAAGCACTCCTCTATATTGGGAGCAACGATGCCCTGAAGGTTTGGATGAACGGTACGGAACTCCTCGCCAAAAACGTTCAGCGGGATGCCGCTGCCGACCAAGAACAGATACAGGTCACTCTCAAGCCCGGTAACAATAAGCTGCTCGTGAAAGTCGTCAATTACTCGGGTCCCTCCGGTTTCTATTTCCGTATGGAAAGTGAGCCACCGATGGTGCCAGCAGATATTGTCGATATCGCCGGGATACCTCGTGGTGAACGTGAAACCGCACAGACGGAACAGATTCGAGATTACTATCGGCAGAGCGTCACGCCAGATAAGACAATCAATGAAAACACCAAGCGCGCCTTCGGGGAGCTGAAAACGCTTTTCGCGGATCTATCGGAGGTCCAAGGGAAACGGGACACCCTCGATGCTTCGCTCACGACGACGCTCGTCATGCAAGAGCGAGAGGAACCGAGAGGCGCATACGTCTTAGCGCGCGGTGAATACCAGCATCGAGAGGAACAGGTGTATCCGCAAACGCCAGCAGTGCTACCAGCAATGATAGAAGATGCAGCACCGAACCGCCTCGGCTTCGCGAAATGGCTGCTTTCACCGGAGCATCCCCTTACTGCCCGTGTCACGATCAACCGTTTCTGGCAAAACGTCTTTGGGATGGGGATTGTGGAAACATCAGAAGATTTCGGGACACAAGGGAAACCGCCGGTGCACCCAGAACTGCTTGACTGGCTCGCGACGGAATTCATCGCCTCTGGGTGGGATGTGCAAGGTATGCTCAAATTGATGCTCACTTCGGCAACATACCGGCAGAGTGCACAGGTCACGCCCGAAAAATTGGAACGTGATGCAGATAACCTCCTTCTCTCTCGGAGTCCAAGGTACCGACTCGATGCCGAAATCGTGCGAGATAACGCCCTCGCTCTTAGCGGCTTGCTGTATCCTAAAATTGGCGGTCCGAGCGTAAAACCACCGCAACCGGATGGACTCTGGAAAGCGGTCGGATTTACCGGATCTAACACGGACACATTTGTTAAAGATACCGGTGCTGATAAGGTATACCGCCGGAGTCTCTACACGTTCTGGAAACGGACGGCACCGCCGCCACAGATGAACATTCTCGACGCGCCTTCACGTGAAGCCTGCACAATCCGCCGTGAACGGACCAACACACCGATGCAGGCGTTAATGCTGATGAACGATCCGCAGTTCTTTGAAGCAGCGCGTGCGTTCGCAGAGCACACTATCAAGGAGGGCGGCGAAACACCGGAAGCACGTATCGCCTATATCTTTGAGATGGCAACGGCTCGCCTGCCGAAGCCGAAGGAGGCGGCACTGCTCTTGGAGACGTTCCAAATCCACTACGCGGAGTTGGAAACGAACCCAGAAGCCGCCAAAGAACTCATTGCTGTTGGTGAGTCGCTACCCGATGAAACCTTAGATGCAGTCGAAGTCGCTGCATGGACAATGATTGCAAACCTGATTCTCAACTTGGACGAAGTCCTGAACAAAGGGTAGAATCGTTGTTCAACCATTAAGCAAGGAGACAGACAATGGACCCGGTTAAAGAATATTTGAAACTTGAAACCCGTCGCCAATTCTTCGGTAAATGTGCGTCAGGTCTCGGTGGTGCGGCACTCGCTACGCTGCTACCGAATGCCATTGCCAACGCGCTCGCAGGTCAAGAAAAACCGAGATTTGGCGGTTTACCAGAGTTACCACACTTTGCACCGAAAGCCAAACGTGCCATTTACCTGTTCATGTCCGGGGCACCGTCCCAACTGGATCTCTACGACTATAAACCGAATATGGGAAAATGGTTCGATACGGATCTTCCAGAGTCCGTCCGGATGGGTCAACGCCTCACAACGATGACCTCCGGACAGGATAAATTCCCGATTGCACCCTCTATATTTGAATTCAAGAAGCATGATAACGGGGGTGACGGTGTATGGATTAGCGAACTGCTACCGCACACGGGATCGGTGGCGAAAGACCTTGCGATTATCAAGACGGTCCATACCGAGGCGATTAACCACGATCCGGCTATCACCTTCTTCTGTACCGGTGACGAAAGTCCGGGTAAACCGAGTCTTGGGGCATGGTTGAGTTACGGGCTTGGGAGTGAAAACGAAAATTTGCCGGCGTTTATCGTAATGAACGCCACATGGAGCGGTCCGAAGGGGGCACAAGCCCTTTATAATCGACTGTGGGGATCCGGTTTCCTCCCATCGGAACACCAAGGCGTGCTCCTGCGGAGTCAAGGGGATCCTGTCCTATTCCTCTCGAACCCGGAAGGGGTCAATGAAAAGACGAGAAAACGGATGTTAGATACCCTCGTTGAACTCAACAAGGAACTCTACGAGGAAGTGGGTGATCCCGAAACGCATGCCCGTATCTCACAATACGAAATGGCGTTTCGGATGCAGACGAGTGTCCCTGAACTTACGGATTTGTCTCAGGAACCCGAGCACGTCTTAGAACTGTATGGACCTGAGGTCAAAACCCCTGGCACATTTGCGAACTGCTGTATCCTGGCACGTCGGATGATGGAGCGCGATGTCCGTCTTGCGCAAGTCTTCCACCGGGGTTGGGATCAACACGGGGAGCTGCCCAAAAACATCCGTAACCAAGCCCGCGATATCGATCAGCCCTCGGCTGGACTCATCAAAGACTTAAAACAGCGCGGGATGCTCGATGAAACCTTAGTCGTCTGGGGCGGCGAATTTGGACGAACTGTCTACTGTCAAGGCACGCTTACGCCGGATAACTACGGACGCGACCACCACCCGAAATGCTTTACGCGCTGGATGGCTGGCGGCGGTATCAAAGGCGGTGTTGTCCACGGCGAAACCGATGACTTCAGTTACAATATCGTCAAAGATCCTGTCCACGTTCGCGATATAAATGCGACGATCCTCCATCAACTCGGTATTGATCACGAGCGGTTAACCTTCAAGTTCCAAGGGCTTGACCATCGATTAACGGGCGTTGAGGAGAGAGCACGGCTCGTCCGTGAGATTTTAGCATAAGCGTCGGCATCTATCGCAAATCCGATAGTTCTCTAAAGGACAGGACCGCAGCTTTCTTCTCTATCCCTCACGCAATTTTCGCATCCGCTGTTCTGTAAGGATAGAGGGAGTATAGGTATGCAGACGTATCACGGGACTGAACAGACGCTTGATGCCAGAACGTTCCTCTCAATTTTAGACGAGGATTATGAAAGCGTCTTTTTGATGAGTTGCGTCATCGAAGGGGCAGTTATTTTTTCAACTGAATCCGCGGTGAAATCTGATGGACGGTCCGTGGTTGACAAGGAAATTGTCTGTATCGGATGCACCTTTAAAAACGCCGTCAAATTTGAGAAAACCCATTTCCAAAAAGAGGTCTTTTTCGGAAACTCCGCTTTCCAAGAGGCTGTTCATTTTCGCGATGCAGTTTTTCAAAATACATGCGACTTTGGAGAGTCGAAGTTTGCGGGTCCGGCACTCTTCCAAGGAACATCTTTTCACGGAAAGACGAACTTTCGGCAAACATGTTTCCAGCAAGCTGCTGATTTTCAAAAGGTGGTGTTCCAAGAAAACGCGGTTTTTAGGAATGCAGTGTTCCAAGATGCTGGGCACTTCAGCGGGACCTCTTTCAATAAAGGGTTGGACTTCGCACAAACACGTTTTTCCGAAACAACTGTTTTTAATCATTCAAAATTTCTCGGAAAAATAGATTTCACCTCCGCAAGGTTCGCTATCTCGGCCTCGTATCAGGATGTCCGTTATACGACAAACACAATATGGCAATGGCTTAAGAATAAGTGGAAACGGCAGCCTGATGAACCAACGAGATTCTATCTGGATAGCGAAGATATTAATGAGGTTTTGAACCCTTTTTTCAAACGCTACGTAGCGGATCAGCAGTTTATACGCGCTTTTAAAGAGCGGAACCCGTTTTGGGCCCAAATTTGGAGGTGGAGTTCGGATTACGGGCGGAGTTTAGCACTTTGGGCACTGTGGTCCCTGCTCATCGCCCTCTCCTTTTCGTTTCTGTATATGATGCCGGGACCCGCATGGTTTCCGGAATGGTTACAGGAGCGGATGCCACAATTCCATCAAGTCACTGGGACAGACATGGGGGTCCCCTTAACCTTTTGGAAATCCTTTTATTTCAGTATTGTCACGTTTACAACTTTGGGATTCGGGGACGTTGTTGCGGACAATACCTTGGCGCGTATTCTCGTTACGCTCGAGGTTATTTTCGGATATATCATGCTGGGCGGTTTGATTAGTATCTTCGCCAATAAACTCGCCAGTCGAAGTTAAGAATGTCATAGGTAGTGAGGACGTGTCCATACGAACCGTATTTGACCTTTCAAGATGGCGGGCGTTAGCAAATCGCCAGTGATGTAACCCGAACAAGCAACATCCTATTCTCCCCTTGGAGGCTTCATGCCCAAACTATTTGTCAAAAATTTCATAAATATCCGCGAAGCAGAAATCGATATGGATAAAACCTTGGTGGTTTTCATCGGTGAAACCGCCAGCGGGAAAAGTGTCCTCGCGAAACTAATCTATCTTTTCCAAGAGTTAATCGGCGACTTTCGCCAACACATCAGACAGATTAATTCCTACCCTCCAGAACATTTGAAAACGCCAGGACAAGAATTGGCGACGGTATTTCGCACACAAATTGCTCGTAAATTCCGTGAGTTTTTTGGTGATGCCAAAGGGTTTGCAAAACTGAGTAATAATCAGCAAGAGACTGGAACGGAAGAAAGACAAGGCGGAAAAGAGGGGACCCATCCCTCCGTCCCTCCACCCCGCCAGCCGAATGCGGATAGCGACTTTGAAATCGTTTATCACTATACAGATGAAAGTGCCATCAGACTGACGTTAACCGATGATAAATCGCTCCATATTGAATTACCCACCGTTATGGACGAAGTTGAAGACCTGTGTTACAACCTCCTGGAGAAACTAAAAAGCATTGACCTAAAACAAACCGACAATACTGCAACGGCGTCTGACGCGCCGAAAGAAACAGATGCGTCTTCAGAAAATGCCCCTCAACTAAATAAAAACGCCGATCAATTCCATTACATTTTGAATATGGCGATTGGAATGAGCAAGATCACGGATAAATTAGCCGGTAAACATCGTGACGGTCTCTTCATTCCGGCAGATAGAAATATCGCTGCCAACTACCCAGATGCCCTTAAAAGAATCTTCTATGGCGGCATAAAAAGCGACCTCCATACGCGCGCTGCAACCCGTTCACGTGCCAATCTCCATCTTATCGCACGCTTCTTGGAAAAAAATGAAGAATTCCTCGATATCTTCAGCACACAGAACTTCCGGAGCCTTTTTGACGAAAGGATCGAGGAAGAATCAAGAGATGTCGATAAACCGATGATGGAATTCTTGCTCAAGAAAATTTCCTTTATCTTAAACGGTGAATACGAAACGACAGACAAAATTTCTCAATCCCGTCTTCTTTTGCACCCAGTGGGTGAGAACACAACATTCTTAGAAAACGCCTCGACAGGGCATCAAAATCTCATTCGAATCCTACAAGATGCCTTCATGAGTATGCTTTACAATGAAATGATTTTCCGCGTGATTGAAGAACCCGAAGCGCACCTCCATCCAACAACCCAGAAACACCTCATGCATATCATCGCCCTGATGCGAAATTACATTGACAGCCAAATCGTTATGACAACCCACAGTCCATATCTTTTGGCGGTGCTTAAAAACCTCCTAACCGCCGGGCGCCGGTCAAAGAAAAATCCAGAGGCGGCGGCTGCAATGGAGGCACGTGTCCCAAAACTCTGTTGGTTAATGCCTGAAGATGTGGAAGTTTATCATCTTAAAGACGGGAGAAGCCATTCTATTGTTCAATCGAAAAAGAAGTCGATTCTCCAGAATCCACTTGCCGATCTCCTTTCAGATTTTTAACACAACCTACACCGTCCACCATATTATAAAAAATAGATATCAAGGTAAAAATAGATAGATGTACGAGAAGCACGGAGAAACAATCAAAGCACAAACCTTTCTTGACGCATTACAGGGCGAGGCTGGACGTGTTGTCCTTACAAATTGCGTAATTGAGGGGGTTGTTGACATCTTTTCTACCGGCTTAGAACGAGATGAGCACGACAGGATTCTTCTCAAGAAGTCGCTCACATGTATAGGATGTACGTTTAGAAACATTGTCAATTTCCGGGCAGTCGTTTTTCAACAGGAGGTTGACTTTCGGCGTACACTCTTTGAGGGGATTCTCGATTTAGAGGAAGCCGTCTTATACGGTCCCTGTGCATTCCGTGAAGCCATCTTCCAGAGGCGCGCTGATTTTCATAGTGCGATGTTTCGCAGAAGTGCCAGTTTTTGGCGGGCGAGATTTAACAACGTTGCTGATTTTCATGGGGTTCAGTTCCGGGAGAACGCTGTTTTTCATGAGGCTGACTTCCATACCGAAGTCAATTTTCGTCGCGCGCTATTTCAAGGCACGCTTGATTGTACAGGAACATTGTTTCCTGAAGTTACTACGTTCAGCAACGCTGCATTTCTGGGATCTGCCAACTTTACCGCTGCACAGTTTGTCTCTGTGGCTGCCTTTCGCGACGTTCAGTATATCCCGGACACACTTTTCCACGCGATGACAACCAAACTTGGCAGAGAACAGCATCGGCCCACGCAATTCTATTTAGATAGCCGATATATAGACGAAGTCGCGAGTCCTTTTTTCAGACGATACGTTGCTGACCAACAGTTTATACGTGCATTCAATCAGGCAAATCCCATATTGGCAAAGTTATGGCGATGGAGTTCGGACTACGGTCGGAGCCTGACGCTCTGGGCGTTCTGGTCTTTTTTTTTAGCGATCCTGTTTGCGTTTGCTTATATGCCGTTTCCAGAATCGTTGCCAGCGTGGGTGCAAAGTTGGGCACCGCGTTTCCATCAAACAGCGGGTTTCTATAGTGGCCGAACGTTAACCTTCTCGGACTGCTTCTATTTTAGTGTTGTGACGTTCACAACGCTCGGTTTCGGGGATGTCGTCGCCGACAATGCTTCTGCGCGCTTTCTTGTCGCGCTGGAGGTCGTTTTTGGGTATGTGATGTTGGGTGGACTCATCAGCATCTTCTCAAACAAACTGGCGAGTCGGAGTTAAATCACGAAAGAAAAAGGGTTACTATGCCAACCAGAATTTTACAGACATTCTTCGTTATTACCTTCATAGTATTTGCTTTTATACTTCTCAATAACGCAACAGCACGGGAATCCTCCCACTCGGGAAATGCGGACTATTTTGACTACATCACGCTTTTTTCTCAAGGAAGGATCACCCGTTTCACAGAGATGCCGATCCGGGTGTATATCTCCCCTGTCCTTAGAGAAAGTCCATACCTCCCTGAAATCCGATATGCGATGGAAACTTGGCACACCGCCAGCGCGGGTGCTATCCGTTTTGAAGAAACCGAGACACCGCAGGACGCAGATATTCGCGTCAGTTGGGGATATACCGGTCTCCTCGCCGATTTTCAAGATACCCGACTCGGCAGTGCTGAACTCACACGCCTCAAAGATAGCGTCCAAATCGGCACTTTTTCTAATGGATTAGAGGTGGGTTCTATCACTACAGTTGAAGACCGGGAAACCGAGACAATACAGGAGATCAGTTTTACAGTAGAGGTTATCCTCATGTTAGAGGGTTACGGAACCGTCGGGGAATTGTCGCAGGAAGAGATGCGCACGGTCTGCGTTCACGAATTCGGGCACGCCATCGGCTTGTGGGGACACAGTCCGCACCCTGGAGACATCTGTTATCCGACAGCGACCGCACAACAGCCGTCCGACCGTGATATAGCCACGCTGCGTAAGCTCTATAATACCCCGCTTAATATGTCACAACACGATGTCGCTATCAAGGTCCTGAAAACCGAGATTGAACAGAAACCGTACGCAGCCCCTCAAACGCAGCTGCGGACACGCTATCTGCTCGGAGCCGTCTACTTCGACAAAGGCGATATACCCGCTGCTATTGCGACCTTCCACACCTGTCAAGCATTAAATCCGAAGTTTCAACCCGCAATAGAAAAACTTATTCACATCTACCACGAAACAGGGAAAACCGATCAAGCAATAGCACTTGTTGAGAAACGGATCGCGGGGAAACCCTCGGCGGCAGATTACAATACGCTCGGCATCTTCTACTACGACAAAAAGGACGTTGAAAAGGCGGTCCACGCCTTTGAAAAGGCACTGCACATCGCACCGTATCACAAAGCCGCACGCCGAAACCTACATCAACTCCTCCGATCCAAAGGCTTCAAAGCACTCGCATCAAAAGACTTTGAGACCGCTACCAACGCCTTTGAAAGGGTGCTACAGATGGAACCTCTCGACGCGCCTACCTATCAACTCATGGGGAACGGATACGCACAAGCCGGACAATTTGAAACGGCTATCCACTACTATCAAAAAGCGATCGACCTGAATCCCGTGGATGCACTGACACAGCAAAACTTCGCACACTGCTATAACAATTACGGTGTATCGCTACGGAACCGTGGAAAATGGGACGCCGCAATTGAGGCGTATCGCAACGCTTTACGGTTGATGCCGACGCTCCAAATTGCTCGAACGAACCTGAGCGACGCATTTACCCGAAAGGCGAAGGCACATAGTGAAGCAGGCGAATTAGATGCAGCCGTGGCGGTGTATCTCGAATTGCAGAAACTCCATCCGAACGACAGGCATATTCGGAATTTGCTTGGGGAGTTATATCTCAAAAAGGGCGACTACGCCGAGGCATTATCGGTATTTCAGCACGTTTATAACATCAATCCGAACGCCGATCACGCCCTACATAACCTCATTGCAGCGTATCATCACTATGCACGAAGCCTCAGCGATATGGAAGACTACACAACAGCAATTCAACTGCTTGAAAAGGCACTTCACCTCTCACCTACCGATCTGAATTTACGGTTGAGCCTGGCGAACGCCTATCAAGGTGCTGAAGACTATGGGCGTGCCGCTACGGAAATATCGCGCGTTTTGGCACAAGAACCGGGGAATCCACAAGCAAAAGAGGAGCAGATTAACCTGAAAATCCGACGAGGCAACACCCTCATGCGGCAACGGCAGTATATCGACGCACTCGCTGAATTCGAGGCGATTCCTGAATCTGCGCGCGACATCGAGATTTACAATACCATCGGCTATCTCTATCTCGTGGAAGGCGAACATGCGAAAGCGTTCACCGGTTTTGAAACTGTCCTGCGGAAAGATCCGATTAACATGCCTGCCTTCAGGAATCTATTGTCATTAGAATCCCAGTTAATCCGCAAACGTAGCACTAAAATGAGAGAGGCTACCCTCGTCAAGGTCCGATGTCTGCTTGCCATCGCCTTGATGCATCGAAAACAATCGACTGCAGCGGTCGAAAAATATCAACTCGCGCTGAATGCTACCAAAAAACTTGACACATCTGAAGATATAGATTCACGCCTTATTGAAACCGGTAGACATCTCGCCAAGTGGTTCCAACAACACGGGGACGCTGAAAACCGAGAGATGATTCTCGATTGGGTCGAAGAACACAGGGGTAATTGATTTTTGGAGAATCGCGAGCATGGGGAAATCCGCAGAAATACCGGATTTAGTCTGGGGAGAGACTAAATCCATTCCTTGTATTACATTGCAAAAACCCCAAGCAAAAACACTCGCTCCTACAAAAATCGCCTTAAAACGAGAAAGGTCGGGCAAACCCGACCTAACCTGTAATAACGAATGAGATTTGCGTTTGCTGTTGGGCAATGATTACTGTCTACCACCACCGCGACGGTCGCCACCGCCACGCCAACGGTTCATACGGGCCTGCTGTTCCATCTGACGCTCTTTCGTCAATTCGTTGAGTTTCGTCATCTGCTCTTCGGTCAATACCTCTTTGAGGTTCGCTTGGAACTCTTTCCCGACGGTTGCCGCAAAACTTTGCATCTCCGACATAGCGGCTCTCATATCACCCGATGCCTGTGCCTCTTTCACCTTCGCTTGAAATTTATCGCGAGCCATCTGATAGATAGGACGTGCCTTCACAAGTGTCTCATCATCGACTTTCAGCGTGAAAGTCAAATCGACCCAAGAATTATCGACTAAAGACGCCGGGTTCATCATTCCTGCCATTCCACCGCCGCCTCGCTGACCGCCCTGACGGTTTCCACGTTGCCCTTGTGCGTCTCGGTCGGGACGCTGTGCTGACGTTGCGTGTTCAAAAACAAACAAACCTACGATTGCGATAACTGCGATTGCACCGATTGTCAACATTTTCTGCTTCATTTTCATTTCTCCTATTGAAGTTTTGATTTTATGAATGCCTCGAATACTTTTTGAAAGGCGTCCACAATTGTGTTCTGCTTTTTTAGTCAAGTCTGTTTGGAAAAGGTTCGTTTTTTATTTTTTCTCTAAGCGACAGGATATGTTTATAGAAAATTAATATCGGTAGGCGAGACTTCGTGAAGTTTCAGAAAATAATTAGGTAATAGACGGGCAATGAATGGTTTCCCTACTACAAACGGGTTGGTTCGTAGTAGTGCGATTTATCGCACGTTCAGAAATTACCGAATTAATAAATTAATCTTCATTTAACCTCACCGATCTTGCCAAGCCGGATGCCACGTTATAGTTCCCACAATTCCCCTTGAAATTGTCCTTCATATCCGTGTATAATTGGCATTATCCCAAATTCAATTGACGAAAACACACGGAGAAAACTCGTGCCGACACTCTATCTGAAAGGCTTCATAAGAGATGCGACATATATACCACATCTCAACCCAGAGAAATTTGAAGCGTATGATATAACCCGATTTGACGTAAATCAAGCACAGGTCTATGGGCTAAGCAAGTGAAAATAATAGATTAGAAATATGGATAACCGGTCGCCATGCGTAAATTAGCCAAAAGCCCACTACGGTATCCAGGAGGGAAATCAAGAGCACTCAAACAGATCTTGCCGCTGATTCCGGTGAATATATCGGAATTCCGAGAGCCTTTTGTGGGTGGGGGATCTGTCTTTTTTGCGATCCGAAGCCTCTTTCAAAACCATATTAAATCCTATTGGATCAACGATCTCAACTACGACCTTTACTGTTTTTGGAAACAGGCAAGAGATCATGGGCCCAGTTTAGTGGACGCACTCAGAGAAAAACACACAACTTCCACAAACGGACGAACCTTATTTGAAGAATTAACAGAGGCAAAAGATGAACTGAGCCAAAACCGAGAATTACTCTGTGAATTTCAACGTGCTGTGCGCTTCTTTGTGCTCAATCGCATTACTTTTTCTGGCACGGTGGATTCCGGCGGATATTCACAATCTGCCTATGAGAAACGTTTTACGGATTCATCCATTGAACGTGTAAAAAACATTTGCCCCTATCTTTCCAGTGTCAAAATCACGAACGGAGATTATACCGATGCACTTTTCAAGATGGAGACCCCGATGTATTTATCTTTCTTGATCCGCCCTATTGGAAGGCAACTGCGTCGAAACTGTACGGGGTGAGAGGCGCACTGCATACGGCTTTTGACCATGTGCAATTTGCTGAGAATATGAGGGAATGCCCCCACAAATGGTTAATTACTTATGACGACTCGCCCGTCATTAGGGACCTCTTCGATTTCGCTGAGATTCAGGAATGGACACTACAATACGGAATGAACAATTACCGGCAACGGAACGCGGCAAAAGGGAAAGAATTGTTTATCAAAAATTACTAAGAGGAATGGCGATATGGAGTGGAAAGATGCGCTGCTGGACATCATAAAGGATTCAGGTTCACGGGTCCGGTTTGGAGAACCCCTCGCGAAACACACCTACTTCGGCATCGGTGGCGAAGCGACCGCTTACATCGAAGTTAGCACGGTAAGCCAATTGGCAGCACTGGCACGTTTCCATCGACAGTGGGAGGTTCCAGTTGCCATCATCGGTCGCGGCTCAAATCTGCTGGTGAGCGATACCGGTTTCAACGGCATCGGTATTAGGTTAGTCGGGGAGTTAGCGAAACTACAGGTCGATGGGAACGTTGTTTCGGTCGGCGCAGGTCTCTCATTACCACGACTCTCAAAAACAATGTCGCGACAGGGTCTGAGTGGTGTGGAATTCGCGCTCGGTATCCCCGGTTCCGTCGGCGGTGCCTTGATTATGAACGCCGGCGCATGGGGGAGCAGTTTCGGAGATGTCGTCACAGATGTCACAGTCATGACTGATACGGGTGAACTTGTCCCGTTAACCCACGCCGAAGCAGAATTTGAATACCGACGCAGCGGCTTGGACGCTTATTTCTGTGTCACAGGCGCGACGCTGAGACTCGAACCCGGAGACGCCGATACAATCACGGCACGGATGCAAGCGTTTTACAAGCAGAAAGTCGAAACGCAACCCTTCGCCGAAGAGAATGCCGGATGTATGTTCAAAAATCCACCTGGCGATTCCGCAGGACGGCTGATTGACGTCAGCGGTCTGAAAGGGCATCGTATCGGGGGTGCAGAGGTGTCCACGGTCCACGGCAATTTTATCCTCAATATCGACAACGCAACGGCGGCGGATGTGTTAGATTTGGTTGCGTATATCCAACAACAAGTGCGTGAAAAGACAGGGATCTCGCTACAGACAGAAGTGAAACGGTTGGGGTTTGATGACTAATCAGCCACTTTGCTGGGAATCCGGTGCGGTTAGAAACCGCACCTACCATGCCTGGGATCAAGACTTATGTTTTTCCTAAAATTGAGATCTATGGCCGGATAACTGTGCCGTCCATCCGCCGCACGGGTGCCCAACCGCCGTTAAGCGGATCCTCTGGGAACGGGAAGCGTGCTGCGAGTTCTTCATCTACATCGATACCGAGACCCGGTGCCTCATTTACCCAAAAACAGCCATCTCGAATTTCGGGACACCCCGGGAAGACCTCTTTGGTGTTTTCGCCAAAGACATGCTGCTCCTGAATACCGAAGTTATAGCATGCGAGATCCAACGCAACATTGGCGGCATGTCCAACCGGAGAGACATCGCCAGGACCGTGCCATGCCGTGCGAATACCGAAGAATTCACAGAACGCCGCGAGTTTACGCGCAGGACTGATACCCCCGATTTGTGAGATATGCACCCGAATAAAGTCGATAAGCCGATCCTTGATAAGGTGGACGTATTCATTCGGATTGTTGAACAATTCACCCATCGCAATCGGGATACTCGTCTGTTGACGCATGAGTTGGAAATAGTCAACGTCTTCAGGCGCAAACGGGTCTTCAAGGAAAAAGAGGTTATACGGCTCCAGTCCTTTCGCGAGATTAATCGCTTGGATGGGCGGGATGCGTTCATGCACGTCGTGAAGGAGTTCTATTTCGTCGCCGAGATGTGTCCGTAAATGGTCGAAGAGTTTGATGACGGTATTGACATAAGGTGTCGGTTCAAAAGCGGGTGAACTCCGTCTCCGACTGCCTGCACCATACGTCGAATACCCCGGTATTGCCACCTGTGCGCGGACATAGCGATACCCCTGCTCCATATAACGGCGGATGTTCTCCTCCACCTCCTCAAAAGTGCTACCGCCTGCGTGTGCATACAGTGTCGCTGCCTCTCGGCATTTACCGCCAAGCAATTGGTAGACAGGCATGTTGGCACGCTTGCCCATGATGTCCCATAAGGCGATGTCCACGCCGCTGAGGGCATTGTTCAGCACTGGACCGTTCCGCCAATAGGAGCTGACGAAACTGGTCTGGAAAATGTCCTCTATGTTCGCCGGATCTTTTCCGATGAGAAAAGGTTTGAGATATTCATCGACTGCGGTGGCTACAGCGAGCGGACGCTGTGTAAATGTCGCACACCCGATCCCGTATAAACCCGGTTCACTCGTTTCAATCTTAACAACGACAAGCCGAGTGCCATTCGGTGCCGTCAAAATCGTTTTTACATCCGTAATCTTCATATTTTAATTTTTCCTTTCCTATTTTTTAGTCAAAATAAGATTCTGGTAGCCATCAACAACGGCGGAGAAATGCGGGGGTATTACAGTTGTCGCGCTAAATTCTGTGACAATCGCAGGACCTATGATTCGATTGCCGGGACGCAACATCTCACGGCGATAGAAATTCGTTGGGAGTGCCTCACCCTCAAAGATAACAGGATTTTGGACCGTAAACGCCTCAGCGGCATCAGCATCGGCGAGTGGAACTGCTGCGATGGGCGGTTTGTCGGTCTCTCCAGTCGCTGTAAGGCGAAGATTCACCACTTCCACTGGGGCATCGGTCCGGGCATAGCCAAACCGACGCTCATGCGCAGCGTGAAACTTTTTAACAAGGGTTTCTACGACCTCGGTTGCAGGCTCAGATGCTGCGGTAAAACATGGGATATTCAACTCATAAGACTGTCCCTGATACCGCATATCGAGCGAACGGTCAACTTTAAGTTGGTGCGGCGCGAATCCCTCATTCTTCATCTCATTTTCTGCCCGGGTTAAGAGTGTATCAAAACCAGCGTTCAACGCCTCAACAAGATTCGCGTTCCCTTCGCGGTTCTTTTCCTCGGAAGTCCTACGATCATCGCGATGGCGTGTTTCCGAAAACTGCCATAGCACTGTCTGCGAGTAATCTTTAACGACATCTGCGAAGAGCATCCCGTAAGCAGAGAGCAAACCGCCATTTGGTGGAACAAGCACAGTCCCAATGCCGAGATTCTCCGCCATAAATGCGGCATGCAAACCGCCCGCACCGCCGAAGGAGACGAGTGTGAAATCGCGCGTATCAAACCCACGCTCAACAGAGATGACCTTAATGGCGCGTTCCATCGCCGCGTTAGCGATCTTCAGGATGCCATCCGCCGCTTGTAGCGGTGGAACGCCAAGACGTTTTGCAAATTCTTCAATGTGTCTGCGGGGCTTATTGACATCAAGGGACATCGCACCGCCTAAGAACTGGGTCGCTGCGATCCGTCCTAAGTAAAGGTTGGCATCGGTTACCGTCACATCCGTCCCGTTGTTTCCGTAACATATCGGACCCGGATCTGCACCGGCACTTTCCGGTCCGACGCGTAGGGCGCCGCCTGCATCCACAGTCGCAATAGAACCGCCCCCCGCACCGACGGTGTGAATATCAATCAGTGGCACTTTGATCGGGAGTCCACTAATCGTGCTCTCGGTCGTGAGGGAAATCCCGCTATTGCAGAGACTCACATCCGTTGAAGTGCCACCCATATCAAACGTGATGATCTGGTCGTAGCCAGCAGCCTTGGCGACTTGATACGCCCCAATAACACCACCGGCGGGCCCGGAAAGGACCGTGCGGATCCCCGCGGATTCAAAATTTCTTGCTGAAATACAACCGCCATTAGAAAGCATCAAACGGAAGGTGGCTGGGAACCGTTCAGCATCGATCAGCGTAGAGAGATGCCGTTCCAAAGTGGGACGGATATACGCGTTCGCTACAGTGGTGCTGAACCGCGCATACTCCCGATATTCCGGTAAGACCTCGTGTGAACATGAGACAGGTATACCGAGCCGTGAAAGATAGTTCGCAACAATCTGTTCGTTGTGTGGGTTGACGTAGGCAAAGAGGAAACAGACGGCGATGGCATCCAGTTCCAATGCAGAGAGTTCAGACGTGAGCATTTCTAAATCGCTGGGTTCAATCTCAATCTGGATTTCACCTGTGTGCAGTGTGCGTTCCGATATACCGAAGCGTCTATCGGCAGGGACAAGCGGCGCGGGTCGTTCCACGAAGAAATCATAGAGGTCCGGACGTGCCTGTCTCCCTATCTCCAAAATGTCCTCAAAATCCTTCGTCGTGACGAGGGCGATACGCGCCCCCCTGCGCTCAAGAAGTGCGTTCGTTGCGACTGTCGATCCGTGGACAATGTCCGGTTTCCGTTCAGTAGCGGTGTCGTGCTGATGCAAGATTTCACTCACACCTTGTATGACGGCGAGGGCGGGATTCTGTGGCGTGGATAGGACTTTGTGTGTGAACAGATCACCCTTAATACGCATCACAATGTCTGTGAAAGTGCCACCCGTATCAACCCCAATATTTTTAACTATCAAATCCGGTCGATGCTCCATTTCATTCAACCACATTCTGGGGTGTGCCTTGCAGAAAAGCGAGAATATTGTCCACCGCGCCCTCATTAAGAAGTTCAACGCCTTCAGGGGTCATGTCCGCACAATGTGGGGTCAAAATTACCTGCTCGCATTCCAAAAGCGGGTGGTCCGCAGGGGGTGGTTCCTGATCGTAGACATCAATAGCGGCACCGCCGAGGTGCCCACCGTTCAACGCAGCAACCAACGCGTCTGTATCAATGACGCCGCCACGCGCGACGTTGATTAGGAGCGCGCCCTGTTTCATCAAACCGAGTTCACGTTCCCCAATGAGATGATGACTCTCCTCTGTCAATCTGACGTGCAGACTCACAACATCGGCAGTCTGGAGGAGTTCATCCAGGGAAACAAACTGAACGCCTAATTCTGCTGCGCGTGCCGCTGAAGGGTGGTACGTCCAAGCGATAACGTTCATCCCAACTGCGCTGCCGAGGCGTGCCATCTCCGCACCGATATGCCCAGTGCCTATAATTCCCAAGGTCTTTCCTTGAAGATAGATGTTGTCCATCCGGGGCCATTCACCCGCCTTCATAGACGCTGTGAGGAATGCCGCCCGTTTGGCAAGCGCGAACATCAGTCCAAACCCGTGCTCCGCTACAACCGGGGCGGTGCGTCCGGGTTGATTGCAAACGGTAATTCCACGCTTTTTCGCTTCATCAAGCCCAATCATATCGGTGCCGATGGAGCAGAGCGAAATTAATTTGAGTTTGGGGAGTTGGCAGAGGATTTCTGCGGGCCATTTGACGATGCCGCGTGAATTGATGAGGATATCTGCCTCTTCAGCACGGCGAATTTTCTCTTCGAGGGTTTCAGGTCGGTCGGTATAAAGAACGACATCGCCATAGGGTTCGAGACGTTCCAGATGTGGTGAACCTTGGATTTGCGGTGGTGAATCACCGGGAACAACGATTTTAAGCTTGTTCACAAGGCGTTCCTTCCATAAATCACAGTCAAACTAAGATTTTTTATTTTTAGGTATTCTATTTTAGCATAGAAACAACTTGAATTCCAGACAAACTTCTGAGGACCGTTGTTGACCTCAAAGGACGGCAAAACATTTCCGATACAATGCGACGATCTCTTCAACCGTAGCCTGTCGTGGATTGTTAGCAGGACTTCCACTCGCAATCGCGTCCGCTGCCATCTGTTCAATGACCGCCTCGAACTTCTCCCTGTCAATGCCGATTTCACCGAGTCGTGGCATCTGAATATCGGTGACAAGCCGTTCCACAGCGTCAATCGCTGCGTCCGCTTGCTGCATCGGAGACAATCCGTCAATCGGTTCACCCATAGCAGATGCAATATCGGCAAAGCGGGCAGGGGCACCGACGACGCTAAATGCCATCACATCCCGTAACAATACCGAATTTGATAATCCGTGGTGGATGTGGAAATACGCACCGATGGGACGCGACATCCCGTGAACTAAAGCCACAGATGAATTGCTGAACGCCATCCCTGCGATAGACGCCCCGATCATCATATCCGTGCGGACAGGGATGTTTTCACCGTCCGCCCACGCCTGCCGCAACGAACGGGAAATCATATCAATTGCCTTCAAGGCGAGGGCATCGGTTATCGGTTGGGCGCGTTTGGAGATGTATGCCTCTATTGCATGCGTCAAGGCATCTACACCGACCGCCGCCGTCAGGTGCGGTGGGGTTGTCAGGGATAACATCGGATCCACAAGGGCAACAGATGCCAACAGACACGGACTACTGAGCATCATCTTGACATTCCGTTCAGTGTCAGTAATGACAGTAACTTTGGAGACTTCACTGCCTGTTCCGCCTGTGGTCGGTATCGCGATGAGAGGGGCACCCGGATTCGGGATTTTGTCCACCCCCATGTAATCGGCGAAGTCCCTGTCGTTCGTCAGCTTCATGGCGATGCCTTTTCCGCAGTCGATCGCACTTCCGCCACCGATGCTTACAATGACATCACAGGCTTCATCAGCATATTGCTTTAAGCCGTCTTGCACGTTCTGTAAAGTTGGATCGGGTGTTACATCGGAGAAGCATGAGGACGCTATTCCTGCCTTTTTCAAATTCTGGGCGATTTCGTCGGCGTATCCGATCTTAGCAATGCCCGGATCCGTCACGATGAGGGCATTCGTCGCGCCGAGCTGCTTCGCCTGTTCGCCAACGTTCTCGGACGCGCCTGCGCCTGTAATTATTGTGTGTGGGAGTGTTAATGTCGCAGACAATTTTTAATTCCTATAATGATTTATTATCCGGTTGGGTGTAGCAAGATTAAAGTAGTCCAAGACGTTCAAGGTCTGTCTCAGTCCATCGCGCCTGCTCCTCAATGATAGCTTTTAGCGTACCAATAGCAAAAGTTTGTCCCATATTGTGGAGATGGATGGTTGTTCTCCGTCCATCTATATGCTTAAAAAGACGGAGGGCCCCTTTGCTTCTTTCTTCATAAAACCCATCTTTTTTCAAAGCACGTATCAACTTTCGTGCTCTGAGTGAGCGTAACCGACTGTAATTGATAGACATTAGATTGTTACAGCGATTAAAGGCACATCACTGACTTGAATGTATGAACAGGATTCAGAAGCGTTTTTTTTCTCCTGCTGCACTATTGACTCTAAAATATCCTCTTCACCATGCTCCAAAAGAGATTCAATGAGTAAATCAACAGCATCTTGCAGATTCTTTAAAGCCTCTTTTTGCGTATATCCCCAACTTGAAGCACCTTGATGCACCAATGCGGGAATGTACGCTCGCCAAACAGGATCTTTAATTCGCTCGTCGAGCCATTCGTCCTCTTCTATGACAACCTCAAATGTATACGTTTTCATGTGTTCTTCCTTAGTGGTTACCTACGCCATTCAAAAATTCCGCAATGTTTTTACCGATAGTAGGCGGTGGGAGTGGCTCGTTGTCGCGATGAAAGATTTCTATCCACTCATCAACAATCTCGCATAACTGCCGATACACTTCGATTTCATCAGGACCATGGGCGCACGGACCGATGATTCCCGGACAATATCCGATGAAGCATTCGTCTTCGTCCGACCATTCAACGATCTTGACATACTTGGCACTTTCAGTCATCTCTGAGACTCCTCTAATGCCGGAAATGCCGCACGCCTGTCAGGACCATTGCCATGCCGTAGGCATCAGCCGTTTCAATCACAGGTGTGTCATTGACAGAGCCGCCGGGCTGAATAATCGCACGAATGCCCGCCTCACCGGCAATTTCAACACCATCGGGGAATGGGAAGTAGGCATCCGAGGCTAACACCGCTCCTTTCGCCTTTTCACCCGCCTTTCGGATAGCGATGATCGCAGCATCGACTCGACTCATCTGCCCTGCGCCGATACCGACACTTTGTGTACTGTTGGCAAGGAGGATGCAATTCGATTTGACATGCTTGCACGCCTTCCACGCGAAAAGGAGGGATTCTATCTCTGCTTCCGTTGGCGCACAAGCGGTTACGACCTCTAAATCGTTAGCATCTAAGTCATGAACATCCGGGTCTTGGACCAGCACACCCCCCGTAATGTTGCGAATCTGCAAGACAGGTTCCGTTGCCGAGAGCGATCCGGCTTCAAGAATCGGGCGACGCTTGACCCGAGATAACGCTCGCAGTGCCTTTTCGGTATAACTTGGTGCGATAATTGCGTCAATTTTCACACCCGCATTCGCGGCTTCGCGGATAATGTTCGCTGTCTGGATGGTTACCTTCCGATTTAATCCGACAATCGAACCGAAGGCAGAGGTTCGATCACATTCCAAAGCGTTCGTGAAGGCATCTTGCAGAGTGCCCGCTGTCGCCAATCCACACGGGTTATTGTGTTTAATAATCGCACACGCAGGGGTCGCAAAGTCTTTGACGATCTCTAAGGCGGCTTCTAAATCGAGGAGGTTATTGAAGGAGAGTGGCTGTCCACTGAGCTGGTTTGCCCACGCGGCGCATGCCCCTGGACTGGCTTCAGTTTTGTAGAAAGCCGCACGCTGATGTGGGTTTTCGCCGTAGCGGAGCGTGCGCGCCTTCTTGAAACGGAGTGTCACGTCAGTGGCGAATTCGTCCGGTGGTGAATCTACGTCAGTGAGATAGGCGGCAATTGCGGTGTCATAGTGTGCGGTATGGGCAAAAGCAGCTGTTGCCAGTTCAAACCGCCGCGCCTCCGAAAGGCAGCCATCGTTTTCATCCAAATCGGCGATAATTTGGGAGTACTGACCCGCCGCTGTAAGGACAGCAACGTGCCGGTAGTTCTTCGCTGCGGCGCGGATCATCGTAGGACCCCCGATGTCAATGTTTTCAATTGCTTCGGGGAGCGTTACATCAGGCTTAGCGACGGTTGCCTCGAACGGATACAAATTGCAAATTACCATGTCAATGCCGGTAATGCCGTGTGCCGCCGCTTGGGCAGTGTGCTCAGCGTTATCCCAATCCGCAAGGAGTCCACCATGAATTTTGGGGTGGAGCGTTTTGACCCTACCCTCAAGCATTTCAGGAAAACCGGTATAGTCAGAGACATCAAGGATGTTAATCCCAGCGTCTCGCAGGTGTCTGGCTGTGCCACCCGTAGAGAGAATTTCCACACCCCGTTGTGATAGGGCAGTGGCTATCTCTAAAAGGTTTGTTTTGTCGTAGACGCTGATTAAAACTCGTTCTATTTTTTTCATCTTTTTTCCTCAGACCACATATCTTGGAAATCCAAACCCATCATTTGCGACGTGGCTTCGCGCCGGAATCTGCGAGCGGTTGGGTATAATCAGGTCCATTTCCGATGTATTCTCAATGACAGTGCCGTCGCCGATGCGCACCTCATCTCCTATATAGATTCTTCCGGGATGCTCCGCCGCGCCTCGGATCGTCCCGATAACGACGGATGAACCGATGCGACACCGCTGTTCGATTTCAACAAACCCATAAATCTCGGTGTTCGTTCCGACAGTGGAATGGTCAGAAACCTGAACAGGTCCGAGCAGACTGGTGTCCGTACCGATTTCAACAAAATCGCCGATGACAGGATGCCGTTGTTTTACCTTGACACTCAATCCACCGAATGTGCTGGGATAGATAACGCACCCGCAACCGATAATGCCCGTCTGTCCAGTCGTTACACCGCGATGCGGGTGCTCCAAGAAATTGGCATCACCTATCTGGGTTTCTGGGTGTAAATCGGCTTGATAGTAGCGTCCACCGAGTTCCGAGATGGCGCGCGGCAACAACGGGACCGGGATTCTGTGAATGTTTGGACTTTCCTCAAGGTCATCGCTCCGCGTTAAAGCGTGTGCGACATCGTGGTAAAAAAGCACACGCCACCCCGGATACGTACTCCCTACCAACTGAAGTTGATAATCCAAAACAGATGCGAGATTCAAACTTCCCAGAAAGTCTTGGTAGGGTTCAAAGGTTCGTTCCTGAATTGCGGTGTCAATTTGGGAACGAAAATCAAGCGCGGCGAGCTTCTCGCGCGAGATACCGGTGTGAAGAAGATAAGCATCCCAGACAGCGGGATCTTTAAGAGAGGCGAAGCGATTCCAGAGGGCGCGACTCTTGAGACGTGGCAGCTCCCAGAGGAGCGAAAAAGCCGTTTCAAGCGCAGCACCGAGACGGGTTTCGTCCGTAACAGCCAAAAACGATTGGGCGACCATCGCATATAACTGGTCCGCTACCTCTTCAATCGCTGCTGAGAGCTCGCGCCTTTGGTTACGCAGCTGCGGCGCGTTATGCGATCCCGGTGCGACACATTCCAGCAAATTGCCGAGCACGGTCTCAAGAATATCCCGATTGACAAATCCGCGTCCAGAACGTTGCGCTAAACCCTCTCGACTCATACTATCAATACGTAAAGCGTTCAATTCAGACTTGCTATAGATCGGACGCAAACGTTCCAGCGTTTGGGTTAGCAACGGCTTTTTTCGGTGTTCGTAAGAAGGATCAAAAAGTGTAGTTCCATCCATATTTCTAATTTTCCTTACGAAAAACTTCCTGTGCAGCAGTAACACCAGCACCCAGTGGGACCTCATATCCGATGGCGTGGAGTCCCCGCTCGAAGGCAGAGATAGCAACAACAACATCGTTCTCATCCATCCAACCGAGATGTGCGATCCGGACGATTTTCCCGCTCAACTGACTCTGACCGCCCGCATAGGTGACACCATACGTATCGCGCATCAGATTGATAAACGCCTTCCCATCAATTTCCGATGGTAAACGAATAGAGGTCAACGTATTCGCAGGAGACGCTGCAAAAAGGGAAAACCCGAGTGCTTTAATCGCACTTCGGGTCGCGACTGCCAATCGGTTGTGACGGGCAATGGTATTGCGGATACCCTCTGCACATAAGCGATTTAAGGCACATTGAAGTGCCGCCAGCAGTGTTACCGCGGGTGTGTAGGGGACAGATCCCTCCAAACCGCTTTGGTGCGCTTTTCGGAAATCAAAATAGTATTTCGGAAGATCAGAACACGTAACGGCATCCCAGGCACGCTGATTGAGCGCAGCGAACGCCAGACCGGGAGGGGTCATCAAGCCTTTTTGGGAGCAGGACACAACAACATCCACCCCCCAATTATCCATCTGTAAATCGTCGGCAGCGAGCGCGCTGACGGCATCCACAACCAGCAGTGTCGGACGCACTCGCGTTAGACCTGCCAACGCCTCAATGTCGTGCAAAGCACCCGTCGATGTCTCACAAAGCGTCGCAAAAATCGCTTTTACATCCGGATGCTCCGTTAGGAGTGCCTCAACTGCCTCGGGTTCAACAGAAGCCCCCCAAGTCACATCAATCGGGAGGACTTCGATACCGTAAGCGGTGCATATCTCGCTCCAGCGTTCCCCGAATTTACCGCTCCGAATGACAATGACTTTGTCTTCACGCGCTAAAAGATTCGCGACTGCGCCCTCCATAGCACCGGTTCCAGATGATGTTAGAAAGAGGACATCATTCTCGGTCTGAAAAACGTGTTTGAGTTTTTCAAGGACGTCTTTAATGAGCGTTACAGCGGCATCGCTGCGGTGATAATCAATCGGTTGCGCCATCGCCAATAGGGCTTCGGGCGGAATCGGCGTGGGACCGGGTGTAAAAAGCAATTTCTTAATCATAAATAATGGTCTCGGAACGTGCAATAAATCGCACAACTGCGAACGAAATGCCTATCCGGCAGTATTGACAGCGATGACTGTTTTGCCTTCAACGTTAACAATAACCCATTCCTGGTCGAGGAGTTGGCATAATTCTATAATTGCGGCACGTTGCCCTGTGCTATCCATCGGTACTTCAAGGGTGAGTGTGGCGAATTCCTCTTTTTGTATTTCGCCCTGTTTATCGAATTTCATTGGTGTAATCTGAATTTTTTTCAATTTGGCATCCATTTTTTTAATTAGGACCTCCTGGACTGCTGTGTCCGTTGTTCTTGTAGGTTTTCGGTTAATTCGTGGCTGGGTTTGGGAATTTTTACGTCTCTAAAGAGCCAAGAAATTGGAAAACGGTTCTCCATTCTTGTCTCTATTTCTCCGTTAATATACGTCCTCCATGAACGCCGCGACATCCATACACACACCGCCGCGCCGGGAAGACTCCCACCCTGCTAAAATAGGGGCTAAAGAGAAAAGCCCATCGTAATAATCACTCTGTAGAAGACTGGAATCCGCAGACTGAACGGCACGGATAAAGATTTTGTCCTGTTCCAACCACGGATCGAATTCGTCGGCTTGGTAAAGGACCTCGCCATTTACGACAATCCTATCGTATCCGTGAATTTCGAGGCATCCGCCTTCATAGAAAATAGTAAATCTCGGCTCATCTTTGGGACCCGAACCCACTGCGACAAAGTTGAGCGTCATCGTAGCACCGTTCTCAAGACAGTAATTGAAACTTGTAGACAGCGCATTCGCGTAAGTCGGACGTTCACAATAAAACGCTTGAGATTTCGCAACGTTCAACCCCGTCATGAATCGGGTATAATCGGTTGCGTGAACCCCCCAATCGAGAGCACTGCCCCCAGATTTGTCCATCTCCTCCCACCATGTTTTGGGGTCTCCTTCTGCTGAAGGTGGTAAACCTCCGAAACTTTGAAACCGGACATGCACGACGTGCTTGTCGCTCAGATATCGGCGTGCTTCTTGGAAGATCGGACGATAGCGTTCACGAAACCCAACGGTGCTAATCACACCTGCTTGCTGAATCGCAGTGTTGATTCGGTGTGCCACCTGCATCGTGAGTGCCTGCGGCTTTTCACTGAAAATGTGAATCCCCTTTTCTGCAGCGGTCGACTCAACGTTGGTTCGGACGTACGCCGGCACGATAGAGTATAGCACGTCAATCTGCTCGGTGTCAAGCATTTCGTGAGCGTCTTGATAGACGCTTGGAATCTTGAAACGTTCGGCGGTTTCCTGTGCCGCTTGTGAGTTGCTATCGCACGCAGCGACGATATCTACTGCATGGGTCTGTAATAGGTTCGGGATTCGGGTTCGGTTCGCGAAGTTCCCACATCCATAGAAAGCGACCCGAACGCGCGATGTTATTGACACGATATATGCTCTCCAATTAATTTTGACCGAAGTATAATGAAACCCGTACTAAATCCTGGATATTCACGACACCATCGCCATTCACATCCGCGGTATTCACGCCGGTTTTCCCGAAGTTCGATGCGACCAGCACCAAATCTTGGACGTTCACGACACCATCACTGTTAACATCCCCCGGTATTTGAAAGAGAAATGGGGTGAAATCCCACAGCAAAACCGTGCCATCGTCGCTCCCGCTGACAAGCGTGCGACCGTCCGCAGAGAACGCGAGGGTGTTAACGCTGTTCGTGTGCCCTGTAAGCACCCCTAAGCGGCGTCCACTGTCTACATCCCATAATCGAATTGTGCTGTTCCAACTCCCACTCACAAGTGTGCGACCGTCCACAGAGAACGCGAGGGATTTGATCGCCCCTAAATTCCCTGCGAAAGTTGCCTTGGGTTGTTCGGTCTGTACATCCCACAATCGGATACTTCTATCCCGACCCGCACTGACGAGTGTGCTACCATCCGGACTAAAGGCAACAGCTCGAACAGGTTCTGTATGCCCTGTCAAAGTTGCTTGGCGTTGCGCGGTCCCTACATCCCACAAGTGAACTGTGGTGTTTTTACCGCCACTCACAAGCGTACGCCCATCAGGACTGTACGCCACAGCATAGACATCCTGCATATCCCCAAGTATCGCTCTATTCTCGCCTGTCTGAGTACTCCACAATCGAACGGTGTTGTCCCAACTCGCACTGGCAAGCGTGTGCCCATCAGGACTGAAGGCAATAGCCTCGATGCCATACTTATGTCCTGTGATGGGTGCCATGGGTTGCCCCGTGTGTGCATCCCACAAATGAATCGTGGTGTCAGGACTTCCGCCACCACTGGCGAGTATTCCACCATCTGGAGAAAACACGACTGAAAAGACCCGTCCTCCATGTCCCGTAAGGGTATTTTGGAGATGCCCTGTGTGCGCATCCCACAAATAGATCGACTTGTCATCGTTCGCACCGGCGAGTGTTTCGCCATCAGGACTGAAGGCAACCGCATTGACCGCCAGCGTATGTCCCGTGAGGGTCGCTTTGTGTTGTTCAGTGATATAATCCCAAAACTGAATCACCTGATCATCGCCCGAACTGACAAGCGTTCTGCCATCCGGACTAAAGGCAACGGATTTCACCCAATGTGTATGTTCGGTTAAGGTCGCCTTGAGGTCGCCAGTGACAGCATCCCACAATCGAACTGTTTTGTCATCACTCGCACTCGCAAGCGTCTGTCCATCTTGGGAAAATGTCACCCAATTGACCCCACTCGTGTGCGCTGTGAGGGTTGCCTTATTTTCACCGGTATGTGGGTTCCACAATTGAATCGTGTCATCCACACCCGCAGTTGCAAGCGTTCCTCCATCTGGAGAGAACGCAACGGACTTCACCCAACCTTCATGTGCTGCGAAAGTCACGAGTGGGTCCTCAGTTCTTACATCCCATAATCGAAGCGTGTTGTCTTCCGAGCCACCGCCGCTGACAAGCATTTGCCCGTCAGGACTAAATACGAGGGAAGTGGCATTTCCCTTATGCCCTCTAAGCGTCCCTATATGATTTCCCGTCTCTGTATCCCACAATTGAATCGTTTTGTTCCATCTTCCACCACCACTTGCTAAGGTGCTCCCATCTGGTGAGAATGCAATGGACGTAACATCGCCCATATTGTCTCTCATGAGGGTTGCCTTGTGTTGACCTGTATCCGGATTCCACAACCGAATCGTTCTATCCCAACTTCCGCTGGCAAGCGTTTGTCCGTCTGGAGAGAACGCAACACAGGAGACCCAAGCCGTATGCCCTGTGAGTAAGCTAACTTCTTCATGGGTATCCGCATCGTAAAGCCAAACACCGATGGAACTGCTGACGGCGAGCAGCGTGCCATCTGGGGAATACTGGACGTTTCCCGTTATTGCCCCGTTACCAAGTCGTGCTTTCGCACCTTCCGGTAAACGCCACTGCGTATAATTTTGGGAAAAGGCGTTCGAGAGAGATACCGTGGCAATAAAAAACATCACCAAAATCGAAAATCGCGTCAGTTTCATGAGTTTAACTCCTTATTCCCAGAAAATTAATTGAAGGAATTTCATGCCCGCCAAGGGGGAACGTCCCATGTGTTGAACCAATCCCATTTCCAGATAATCTGTTTCTTTGGCATTTCTACCTCGTATTCTATGCCTGCGGTAAAAGGGAGGAGGCGCGTTCTGTCTCCGACTATTTCACGAATTGATTCGATAAATGCCATTTCATCGGTGACGTTTGGGGGCCAATGCCCGGCGGGTATCGGGTCGGATTTTCGATCGGTTCGGTAATGCGTGGGTATCACGAAACGCGGTTGGATTAAGTCCACAAGTTCTATGAGTCGAGACGCAAGTCCTTCGCCGAGACCGAGTTTCATATGGATAAGGAAATCCACCCTGTCTTGAAGGTTCACCAACGCTGGATAGGGTTCGTGCAAATCGCCAGTGTGTAAGACAGAGACATCCTTTGTTGTGTGTGTTATCAAATACCCGTTTGTCGGTAGATTCGGCGTTTGGTTCTCGCCGCTTTCAATCGTTTCGACGCGAATATCCCCGAGATCGAGCGTATCTGACCCCTGAAAGGCGCGCGAGAGTCCCTGTTTTTCGCTGAGATGTTTTGGGTAGAGAACCTGGACCTTATCAGCGGGGACATGCTTGGTAATCGGTAGATCCCGTGCAAATGCAGCATCCCCGTATTTCTCAGCGATGGGTTGTGCAGGGGTCATACAACCGAGGTTGACGAATAATTTTTTAAAACGCGCCCCGCGACACAATTTCTGTAAGGTTACGGGGTGACAATGGTCAAAGTGTTCGTGGGATATGAAGATGTAGTCGTATATGGGTTTGGCATCCGCTAAGTTCCGATCAAACAGGTATGGATCGAAAGCGATATTCACATCTCCAAAACGCACGTCAAACGCGCCGCATCCCCACCATCTCAAATATATATTCTGCATAGCGAAAAGTCTTCCTGCCTTAAGGGTTCAATATGGTCGCACAACCACTAACCCTGGAATCATGTGAAAGTGGCGCGTGTTCTTGGTATAGAGGGGCACATTCTGTTCGTGAGCCGTGGCTCCAATAAGAGCATCTGCCATGTGGAGGCCGTGACTAAGCGCAAAGGACTCTATCAGTTGATAGGCAATTCGTGAAGCGTTCGCAGTAACTGGTAGAACGGTAGAACCCTGAAGAAATTTCTGTATCTGAGTCAATTCAGTTTTGTCCCGCGAACCGATAACCAATTCCATGGCGGATATGATGCTAATTTGAATGCCCACTGCCCGTTGCTCTATCAAAAATGCGATTGCATCCTCGCGTCCTTTCGTAGTATCGATAAGAATATCCGTATCAATTATTCCGTTCGTGTGACTCGTTCTACCCATTTTTCCCTCTGTTTCCGTACCCACGCTACACTGTCCTGCATATCCGCCCGATCTGCCCACATTCCAAAGAAAGGGAGATCCGCAAATTCTTCGTGTTCACAGGTTTCCGTGTTTTGAGTCTCATCAGTGTCGACAACTTTCTCGGCGCCAACAAGATCTATCTGGACGATTATTGCCGTCCCTTCAGGTAATGATAAAGGCTTAGATAATATAATGTGTCCATTGTTTACCTCACCTTTTTCTATGATTAAAGCCATTTTTTCCTCCATTCTGTGTCTATTCCGTCTTAAGTGAGACAGTATCATAGCAGAGCCAAGACCCTTTCAGTTTTGGATATTTTAGGATGGGAATCAATCTCGTTTTATGCTGACGATTACATCCTCAGATGATACGTCTTCGGGTATGACGACAAAAATCTTTCCAGAGTCGCAGTTTTCGCTCTGCGTCTTCAGATACTTCGCTATTTCAACTTCATCAAGAAGAACCGCCCCCTCTGCGTCGGATTCAGGGGTAGGTCCGAGAGGTGTGCCAAACTTCCGAATCCATTTGAAGACGGTACTCGGCGATACTGAAAACTTTCGCGCGATGGTGCTGATAGAAATCCCGCGACAGTATAGAAACACCGCTAAGGCTCTCTGCCATGGCGGTCTCCCACGGGCGGTAAACCGTGTAAACTGGAATCCACAAGATTTACATTTATAGCGTTGGCGTTCCCTGGCTTTCCCATTTTTGACGGCATCTTTCCGTTTGCAGCGCGGACAGTTCATCGCGGTGTCCCTCCCTCAAAATGTAATAGGAAACAGTATACCACAAAAATGACTCCTTTCGCAATAGACCCTTGGAAAATTTCCCTTGTTATTTTTTTTTGCATTGTATATCATATCTTTAGGTCGAAATTTGTAAGCCACTACAATATACAGAAGCAAAGTTTTGAGTAGAAGGTTGTCAGTCTCCATCAGAACTTTGGTAAGAGCAGACTATGCTCATGACGCGTCCCAGCGCGTAAAGGAGAATACAATCATGGCAGGGAAACTGAAAGTAGCAGCGGTTGGGTGCGGTGGCATCGGGCATCGTCATCAACTGGGGTATATTCAGCATCCGGGTGCGGAATTGGTGGCGGTATGCGATATAGACACTGCTAAAGCGAAGGCACGTGCTGAAGAACTCGGTATAGAGAAGTGGTACCCTTCCATCAAAGAGATGCTTGCGAATGAAGAGTGTGACCTCGTAGACGTTGTAACCGCGGATTATCTGCACTTTGAACCTGTGATGGAATGTCTGGAAGCCGGGAAACACGTTATCTCTGAAAAACCATTGTCCCTTTACATTGATGAAGCAGAGCAGATGGTCGCAAAGGCAGACGAAAAAGGGGTCTACCTTGCCATCGACTACAACCGCCGATTCGCCCCCGGATATGTTCAGGCACGCAAATGGTTCGATGCCGGTGCCATCGGGCAGACTTACTACTTGGATATGAAATTATCGCAAGGGGGACCCGCCTCAACGTGGAAAGGCGAATATTACCTGCTTTATGAACTGGAAACGCACGCAATTGACCTACTTCGATGGTTTGGCGGCGAAATTGTCGCCGTGTGTGTACAAATGGCGAAACCGCGGCAACACGAAGCGCGGGAAGGCGAAGATGCATGTTATACCAGCATGGCGATTTCTTTCCGTTATGAAACAGAAACCGTCGCTACATTGATGGCAAGTTGGGATAGCGATTTTATTCACCCAATCGAGCGACTCGAAATCTGTGGTTCCGATGGCGAAATCGTCGTTGATAATGTTTTGACACGAGCGACTTTGATGAGACGGGATAATCAGGTCGTCGAAGAATACCGTCCCTCCATTTTTAGAGACGAACAACTTGCGTTTAATGGAACATTCGCCTTACGGGTGGCCGCCCTCGTCGATGATTTACTCACCGATCAGTCGCCTGCACCAACGGGCAGAGATGGTTTGCAAGCGTTACGGATTACGGAAGCTATTGTGGAATCGTGGAAGGAAAAACGGGAAGTCGCGGTTAAGATTGATTAAGAACAAGACGTAAACCATATCTCACGCAAGCCGTTTCTACATGTCAGGAGGAATGAACCATGAAACATTACCTGTCGTATTTAAGAGGATTTCGTCAAGAGTTACTTAAGGGTTCGTCATATTCAACCGTGCGCGCTTGCGTTGCCGCACTTGTGTTCGTGCTGCTGGCAATAAACTGTGGTCCGCCACCGCAAGGGGAATACCACGTCCCGGAAACGGCACTCGCCGCTGCGGAAAGGAACACGAGCCAAGCGTCCGGAGCGAGCGAAGCGAGTTTACCTGAAAGTGCTACGATCCAGTTACAAAAAATGCCCTACGTCAGAAACGCTTTCAAAGAACCCCCGCGCGTTGGGAGCAGAGGTGCCCTCGATGATTTCTACGCAACGACCCGCAGTCGGGTACAAAATCTTGCCATCATCTCCAACTGTTCGCTCGATGTCCTAAAGGCATTTGTTGCGAAAGGATGGCCCCCTATTGTGATGATCCAATTCCAAGGACGAACCCCCGAGATCGTAATATTGTCCGATTACAACGACCAATTGAGCGAAATGTCGCTCCAGAATCCGATGAGCCTTAATAAACGTCGATTGAGTTATACGGATTTTGAGGCATCCTGGCGTAAAGTCTCACGGAGCAAATGTGTTCTAATCACACCACAACAACTCTCGGACATAGACGTTCAGAGGGTGTTAGGGAGATACCTACCGACAGAGGCATTCCAAGGGATTGGTGTGAGAAGTCGCTAAAGAGAACGAGGGATAAAATTTTGAGAACTCTTCCGTTCACGGCTGTTACGATTCGCGACCGGTTCTGGGGACCTCGGCAGCAGACGAATTCCGAGGTAACGATCCCGCACGAATTGGCACAGTGCCGAACAACGGGTCGGATCGATAACTTCGCGAAAGCCTCTGGCTTGATGTCTGGCGAATTTGAAGGTATTTTCTTTAACGATTCCGATGTCCATAAATGGGTAGAGGCGGCATCGTATACACTTCAGACACATCCGAACCCAGACTGGGAATCCGATCTGGACGCGGTCATCGCAAAGATCGCCGCCAGTCAACAGTCTGATGGGTATCTGAACACCTATTTTACGCTGGTCGAACCGACGAAGCGGTGGCAAAACCTCGGTATCATGCACGAACTCTACTGTGCCGGGCACCTATTTGAAGCAGCCGTGGCGCATTATCAAGCCACTGGAAAGAGTATTCTCCTTGACGTTGCGTGCCGATTCGCAGACCTCATCGACAGTATCTTTGGACCCGATAAACGGGACGGACTCCCCGGACATGAAGGTATTGAGCTTGCGCTCGTGAAATTGGCGGGTGTTACAGGGGAAAGACGCTACTCGGCACTCGCCGAATACTTTGTCACCCGACGTGGACATTCTCCCTCGGTTTTTGAAAAGGAATTAGAGAATCCGGATATTCCGGGTGGACTTGAGGCGTATCAACATCATTTTACGCGCGATGGAGAATTTGAGGGACATTACGCACAAGCACATCTCCCAATACAGGAACAAACAGAGTGTGTCGGACATGCCGTCCGGGCAATGTATCTTTACAGTGCCGCTGCCGACATCGCACACCAGACAGGTGATACCGCAATTGTAAACGCACTGGAAACACTATGGCGGAACGTAACAGAGAAACGCCTATATGTCACCGGTGGTGTGGGGCCCTCTGGACACAATGAAGGTTTCACGAACGACTATGAGTTGCCAAACGTCTCTGCCTACGCCGAAACATGCGCGTCTATCGGACTGATATTTTGGGCACACCGAATGTTCCTATTGCGCGGTGAATCCCGCTTTGTTGATGTATTGGAGACGGCACTTTACAACGGTGCGCTCTCTGGTATCTCGCTTGATGGCACGGGCTTCTTCTATCAGAATCCATTGGCAAGCCACGGCGGTCGGCATCGGCACGAATGGTTCGGCTGCGCATGTTGCCCGCCGAATATTGCGCGACTGCTCGCCTCAGTCGGGCAGTATGCATACTGCGAATCGGATGAAGGCGTATGGGTGAACTTATATATCGGTGGCACCGCTGACGCAACTGTTGCCGGAGATGTCGCAGTGAAAGTGACGCAAGAAACGGATTATCCGTGGTCGGGTGAGGTCAAGATAACGGTGGATCCTGAAACACCTGTAAGGTTCGGATTGAATTTACGCATCCCAGCGTGGTGTGACGCCTTTGAAGTGCGCGTTAACGGAGCAGTTCACACGCCAGAAACAAACCCTAACGGGTACCTCTCAATTGTGCGGCAATGGCAGGCAAAGGATACCATTGATTTGAGACTCGCTATGCCCATCGAGCGAGTTTATGCACATCCGCTTGTGAAAGAAAATCTTGGACGGTTCGCTTTGCGCCGCGGTCCTCTGGTCTACTGTTTTGAAGATGTGGACAATCCCGATGGCGTTTTTCAGACGTTGGCACTGGTAGAGGGTGCCCCCTTAGAAGCAGCGTTTGACAGTGAACTCTTGGGCGGTGTTACCCGCATCCACGGTTCAGGAACAGTTCTTGACACCGCAGATTGGGGAGATAACCTCTATCTACGTTCAAAACCTACTTTGAAACGCACAGATGTTACGGCGATTCCCTATTACGCATGGTGCAATCGCGGTGCGGGACAGATGGCTGTGTGGGTGTCTTGACCTGTTATTAAAGACAGATTTCACGTCAGAAAAGGTGAACATGGAGAAAATTGTATATCTGACTATGGAATTTTCTGAAGGGAGGCTTCACGGAGGTTTTTGCGGACGTAGGCGTGACGTGGGTCGCCAAAACACACTATACCGTTTCTCCGTGAAAAACAGGTGTGAAAACGAAATTAACGTATCGTATCAGTATTTTTATGGAATATTTTAGGTCGGAGGGTACATCGTCTGAACCAAGATTCCGGGGATCGGTAGGATAGAAAAAACTGCCTGAAAGTGCGTAGAAGAGAACCGCTAACACGCTTTAATGAAGGCGAGAATCACACCGATAACGGCGACTTCAGCCCCAATGATCCATTTGAGAGTTCCAATCCCGCCCTCGAGACGTCCCATACGTCGTCCGAGGTCATCAACCTTTTCGCTAAGGCTGTCCAATTTTTCGTTCGTCGCGTCGAGGGCTGTTTGATCGGCTTTTGTTTCCATCAAACGATCCATACGTCCATCAAGGCGATCCATACGTCCATCAAGGCGATCCAAGCGGACGTTTATCTGTTTTAGGGTCTGAAGCAGTAGATCGTTGAAATGATTTGCCATGGAAATCCCTCCTTCGTTATATTTTAACAGCAGTAGCTGATGGCTGTCAAGCAATAATTTCATTTGTAGGCGCGACCTGTTAGATACTACCGGTGGAATCGGCGTTCCAATTCATCGCGCCCCATCTCGACGATAATAGGACGGGAGTGCGGACAATTGAACGGGAGTTTCGCCTCAGACAACTCCTTGATGAGGTTCATCATCTCTTTCGTATCCAATGTATCCCCGGCTTTGACAGCCGATTTGCAGGCGAGCGTTACCAGAGCGTTGTCCATCGCCTCTGGGATTTGGACATCGGTATGGGGGACTTCCGGGAGTTTGTCAAGTAGATCCGTAACGGTCTGCGCGGCAATACGCGTGGGTAACGGCGACGGGATCGCACGAATGAGGATAGTATTCCCACCGAACTCCTCCAGATCGAAGCCGAGTTTCTTGAAGATGTCGCCGTGAATTTTGAGGACCCCGAGCTGCTGCGGTGTGACTTCTAAAGTCACCGGCAGTAGCAACCCCTGCACAGGAATCCCATCGGTTTCCACTTGGTTGACGAAACGTTCATAAAGGACGCGTTCAGCAGCAACATGCTGGTCAATGAAGAAGATTTTATCTCCCGCCTCAACGACAATGTAGGTTTTAAAGAGGTTCGTCTTGAGTTGGACATTCTCGAAGTCAAGCAGACTGAGATTTGCATCATCAGACACTTGCTGCTGTGGTGGCTGCACAACGATCGTAGGGGCGAGGTTACCTTGCCCGTGCTGCGTAGACGGCGTTTGCGCTTCCGAAGCCTCATCTCTGTTCTCTGTCGCCTGTGGTGTGACAGACGGTGTTTGCCCGCGCTGCACCTGTGGGATAGGTGCTGTTCGTTGTCCCCTTCCAAGACCCGATAGGGAACCCAGTGAGGGAACCCGGTGCGACCGACTGACATCACGGTTTTCAGTATCTCCCTCGGCGTGCGTCGATTCAATAGGGGTTTCAATTTTGGGGATATATTTTGTTTTATGGAGCGCATCACGGAGCATCCGGACGACGCCACTATAAATCGTCCGCTCGTTCCGAAAGCGCACCTCGATTTTGGCGGGATGCACATTTACATCGACCGTCTCGGGTTCCAGTGTCAGGAAAAGGAGCGCAACAGGCTGCCTGTCTTTGGCAACCATGGCATTAAGTGCTTCTGTCAATGCTGCGCCGATGATACGGCTGCGTATCGGTCGCTGATTGAGGAAAAAGAGTTGATATTCTCGGTTCGGCTTCGTAAATTCGGGTTTACCGAGCAGACCATACATCTTCAGGTCGGGCAGTGCCTCTGTAAATTCGATGAGATTTTCGGCGAACTCTCTGCCGTAGAGGAGGCGAACGCGTTCGAGGTATGAATCACAGGAACGGACATCAAGTATTGATCTGCCGTTGTGCGTCAGCGAAAAGTGGATTTTCGGATGCGCAAGTGCCGCCCATGTCACCTGATTCGTGATATGGTTCATCTCAGTCGTATCGGTTTTGAGGAATTTCAGGCGTGCCGGAACATTGTAAAAGAGGTTGTTGATGGACATGTGGGTGCCGGGGGAACATCCGCTCTCCTGCACAGACCGGAAAACGCCGCCCTCAACGTCCACCTTCGTTCCTTCAAGCGCGTCAGCCGTGCGAGTGAGGAGTTCAAATTGGGACACGGAGGCGATACTTGCGAGAGCCTCCCCGCGGAACCCAAAGGTGTAAATACGCTCAAGGTCCTCAATACGATTCACTTTGCTCGTTGCATGGCGCTCTAAGGCGAGCAGTGCGTCCTCGCGTTGCATACCGATACCGTTATCAGATACACGGATAAGACGTTTCCCGCCTGCCCGAATCTCGACGCGGATGGAGGTGCTTTCTGCATCTATGGCGTTTTCAATGAGTTCTTTGACGACGGATGCAGGACGCTCGACGACCTCGCCTGCGGCGATCTTATTGGCAACATCTGCGGAGAGTATTTTAATTTTTGGCATTTTTTGATTTTACCTTGCGGTTTGTTCGTTTGCAGGCAGGGTAGCAAGCGATTGTGTAAAAGCGTTCACCGCTATTGTAGTATGCCCGGTGCGGTTAGAAACTGCACCTACCAGGCCTGGCGAAAATCCAACGGTAGGCGAGGTTTCTAACCTCGCCACACTACTCAGCATCCCGATACAAGTAACAGTGGCACGAATGCGTCTGTGTAAAATGGGTTGCACCCGGATATTCTTCTTTACACACGGGCATCACTTCCGGGCACCGTGGATGAAAATGACACCCGGCTGGACGATTGATTGGGGAAGGCACATCCCCCTCCAATCGAATCTTTTCAACACCTGTCTGCGTATCCATCTTCGGGACAGCGGAGAGGAGTGCCCGCGTATAAGGATGCTTAGGCGCATCGAAAATCTCTTCTGTTGTTCCACGCTCAACGATCCTACCGAGGTACATCACCGCGACCTCATCCGCAAAGTACTCAACAACGGAAAGATTATGTGTGATGAAGAGGTAAGAGAGATTAAAATCGACCTGTAGCGATTTCAATAGATTGAGTATTTGCGCTTGCACGGACACATCTAACGCGCTGGTCGCCTCGTCACACACAATGAACTCCGGATCGACAGCAAGACACCGGGCAATGCCGATGCGCTGTCTTTGACCACCGGAAAATTCGTGTGGATAGCGGGTTACCATATCTGGAGATAAGCCAACTCGCAGCATCAGTTCTGCGGTCCGTGTCTGTCGTTCCTCGTCAGAGGCACCAATACCGTGTGTCTGCATCCCCTCCTGAATAATACGACCCACAGGCATCCGCGGATTCAGGGACGCGTAGGGATCTTGGAAGATAATTTGCATTCTTTTCCGATAGGGATGCATCTGTTGACGGGTCGTCGTGGCGATGTTAACGCCATCATAAACGATGTCACCTTCGACAGGCACACCCAACTGAAGAACCGCTTTACCGAAGGAGGTTTTGCCGGATCCAGACTCTCCGACGAGTGCCAATGTTTTGCCGCGTGGGATATCAAGCGTAACGTCATCAACGGCATAAACATAACCGACCGTCCGTTTGAAGATACCTTTCTGAATAGGGTAGTGGACACATAGGTCCTTCACCTGAAGTTGCGGATGCGACGCTGTCGGTTGCTCCGAAACCCTTTCACTTTGTTGGACGACTTCTGTTTCAAGTTCAAGTTTTGTAGCTGAAACGACTGTAGCATGCTCTTGTATAGCAAGTTCTGGGTCTGCAAGCCGCACCGAAAAGGGCGGTTCCGGATTGTAGAGATGACAGGCAACACTGTGTTCGCTACCGTTGACAGCATGTAACGTAGGGATAATGGTGTCGCATCCGTCCATGACCTTTGGACACCGATCGGCGAATCGGCAGCCGTCATTATACGCAGTTGCTTTCGGGACTCTGCCGCTAATTGTGTTCAACGCTGTTCCGCGTTTATCCCGCGCCGGTGTGGATTCGAGGAGTTTTATGGTGTAAGGGTGCTGTGGCGTCTCATAGAGTTGTTCCCATGTCCCCATCTCAGCAATTTTTCCGGCGTACATAACAGCAACTCGGTCAGCGATGTTGGCGACGACCCCCAAATCATGCGTAATCAGGAGGACTGCCATCTGTAATTCCTGTTGGAGGCGTTGGATAAGTTCGAGGATCTGTGCCTGTATGGTGACATCCAGCGCGGTTGTGGGTTCATCGGCGATGAGGAGTCCTGGACGACAGGAGAGCGCCATCGCAATCATAACACGCTGTTTCATACCGCCCGACATTTGGTGTGGATATTCGTCGTAACGGGCAGCGGGTTCCGGAATGCCGACGCGGTCGAGCATCTCAATTGCTGCATTTCTTGCGGCGGCACCGCGAAGGTCTTGATGTTCCTGGATTGCCTCTGAAATTTGATTGCCGATGGTGAAAACAGGGTTGAGACTGGTCATCGGTTCTTGGAATATCATGGCGATGTCGTTGCCTTGGATCTTCCGTTTCTCAACTTCAGATAAGCCCGTGATGTCTTGCCCTTTATAATAGATGGCACCGTCGGCGATGAACCCAGCAGGTTGCGCGATGAGCTGAATCAGAGAGAGCGCGGTGACGCTTTTACCACAACCCGACTCCCCAACGAGTGCGAAAATTTCGTTCGGTTTGATGTCAAAAGAGATGCCATCAACCGCACGGGCAAGCCCTTCGGGGGTGCGAAAATAGGTTTTGAGGTTCTGTACGCTCAGCAATGTGTCGTCCATAGGATTACTATAGCATAGGATTTTGTGAAAAGTCAAGGGGAATTGAGAAAACCTAAATTTTTTGAGGTTGACACACAAACCCAAATATGCTTTAATATCCCCAAAAGGAGACATCATTTGGAGGTAACCGAAATGGCAGCACGGCGTTTTTTGACATCAGAGCAAGGCGTTGAACAACTCCTGAAAACAACCCCACTCCTCCATTTCAAGGGAAAGACAAAAACGGAATGGCAAGAATGGAGAAGACGATTTCGGCGCAACCTCGTCAAGGACCTGGGACCTTCGCCGGAAGCGTTGCCGTTGGAGGTCGAAACCTTAGAGGAGATAAAACGGGACGGTTACACACGGAAAAAGGTAATTTTTAATCCAGACCCATTTTCTTCAATCCCGGCATATCTCTTAATCCCAGAAAGCGCGAGTGCGAAGAATCCAGCACCTGCAGTCTTATGTGCACACGGACATGGGGTCGGTAAGGACGGGGCAGTTGGAATTGTGGAGGACTATCAAAAACAGTACGCAGTCGAATTGGCGCGGCGCGGTTTCGTCACATTAGCACCCGACTGGCGGTGCTTCGGTGAACGAAAGGATAGAGACGAATGGGTGCGTCGTCCGAGTCGCGATGGATGCAATGTCGCGTATCTCGCGTTTGGGTACTTCGGTTATCAACTGATACAACTGAATATCTCAGACGGACAACGGTGTTTGGACTATCTTCAGTCGCTCCCGGAAGTTGACGGGCGGCGGTTAGGATGCATGGGATGCTCCTTCGGCGGGACAATGACGACCTATATCTCTGCATTGGACCAGCGGGTGAAGGCGGCGGTTATTGTTTGTTACCTCAGCACAGTAACGGACGCGTTAAATGACAGAGGACGTGGAAATACGTGCGGCTCGCAGTTCATGTTCGGGCTTCGGAAGGCAGGCGACATCGCAGACGTAGCGGGACTCATCGCCCCGCGAGCCTGTATGGTGCAGATCGGCTCGGAGGATATGTGTTTTATCGAGTCAGATGCTTTGGCAGCGTTCGGGCAACTGGAGAAAATTTATGCCGCCTCAGGCGGACGGGATCAATTAGTGTTGGATCACTTTCAGGGTGAACATGAAATTGATCTGGAGTCCGGGATCGCGTTCTTGGAAGAACGGTTATGAGAATATAGGGCGATGCCCGCTGAAGACTGCCTTATACATCAAAAAGACGCAGATAATCGTCTAAGGTCTCAACCCGGCGGATACAGGTAAAGGTGTCACCATCAACAAGATATTCCGGCGGACGCATCTTTAGATTGTAGTTGGAACTCATGGCGTGACAATACGCGCCCGCATCGTAAACGACAAGTCCGGCACCTTCATGCGGTGTCGGGAGTGCCCGTGCCTTACCGAGAAAATCTGCGGATTCACAGACGGGACCGACGATATCGTAGGTTTCAACGGCACCCTCAATCGGTTCGATAAATTGGATATGCTGATAAGCATCGTAGAGACTCGGTCGGATCAGTTCCGACATACTCCCATCGGTGACGATGAAATGCTTGTTACCGTTAGTCTTTACACCCGTGACACGATTGACAAAAACAGAGGTATTGCCAACAAGAGAACGTCCCGGTTCGATAATGAGCGTAATTTCCTTCGGTAGCAGATCACGGATGGAATCGATGAGGTCAGAGGGGGTCGGAATCTCTTCACCCGTGCGTTCGTAGTCAATGCCCAAACCGCCGCCGATATTGAGATATCGCGGCGAAAATCCTTCCGCTTGAATCCCACGTATAAAAGCGAGCATAATCTCGGTCGCGTCTCGGAAGATTCGCACCTTCTTAATGGTTGACCCCAAGTGGCAGTGGACACCCACTAAATTCAATAATTGATCCTTACGAATCTCGTTTAAAAACCAATTAAGCCGCTCATTACGGATGCCAAACTTGGAATTCTTCATGCCGGTAGAGACATACGGATGCACCTGTGGATCGACATCGGGATTAATGCGGATAAGGACATTCGCGGGTTGGTCGAGGCTTTTTGCCGTCTCTTGAATGTGCGCCAAATCGAATTCGCTGTCAATGTTAATCAGCACGCCGTGTTCAACGGCGAGTCTGAGTTCTTCAAGCGTTTTTCCGTTGCCGTTTAGGATTGTCCGCCTCAGATCGAAACCCGCCGCGAGGGACATCTGCAATTCGTTTCCGCTGACAAGGACAGCACCGCTACCCAGTGCGCTGAGGCGTTTGAGGAGGGCGAGATTGTTGTTGGCTTTAATTGCATAACCGATGATTGAATCGATCCCCGCCAGTGCTTTCTGATATGCGGTGTAGTTCGTCTCCAATTGCGCGAGACTATAGAGGTAAAATGGACTGTAGGGCACCTGCTCTTGAATGTCTTTAACCCTCAATTTTTCGCAGTAGAGGTACCCTTCTTTATAGTGAAAACTCATAATATTTTTACGATGCCTCATTTCATTGGGTAATTTTGTAGAGATGCCCTGTGCGGTTACCATGCATCTTCAATCCAGTCGCCACCTATGAGCGACCTCCATTAAGGATACCATACAGAGCGTGCAAGTGCCAGACGAAATACATCGACCTAATACTCACGCTTATGCCAGTCGCTTTCAAAGAGGTTGAATGAACCTTCGCGATACGGATGTTCAGCGATGAGGTCTTCATTCAGTTCCATACCGAGTCCTGGTCCATTGGGCAGACTGAAATAGCCATCAATGACTTCAGGACACCCGGTGGCAGCCTCTTTCACCCACGCTTCAGAGAAATCGTTGAAATGTTCCTGAATTTTAAAGTTAGTGGTACAGGCAGCAAAGTGCAAGGCAGTTGCTGTGGAGACGGGTCCACCGACGTTATGCGGTGCTACCGTCATATAACACATATCGCCCATCGCCGCGATTTTCTTGGTTTCTAAGAATCCGCCTGTCTGCGTAATGTCGGGCTGTAGGATATCCGCGGCTTGTAAGTTAATCAATTCCCGGTACTCATACTTATTGTGGAGCCGCTCACCCGTAGCCACGGGGAGGTTAATTTTCTCCGAGGCTTTGGCAAGTGCCGCAATGTTGTCCGGTGGGACAGGTTCCTCAACCCAACTCGGTTGGAATTTCTCCAATTCTGCAGAAATCTCGATTGCCATATACGGGCTAAACCGACCATGCATCTCAACAAGAATTTCGACATCCGGTCCGACGGCATCCCGCACGGCTTCAACGAGTTCAACGGATTTCCACTTCTCTTCATAAGAGAGCTCATAATACCCAGCACCGAACGGGTCGAACTTGAGGGCTCGATAGCCTTTTTCGAGTACACGTTTAGCGGCGGCGTGAAATTCTTCGGCTGAGCGTTCAACCCGATACCAGCCGTTGGCATACGCTTTGATCTTATCGCGACAGGCACCACCGAGTAAGCGGTAGACGGGCTGGTTCACGGCTTTACCGATAATATCCCAGCATGCAATCTCAATAACACTGATACCGGTTGCAACGATCTCACCCGCGCGACCATAATCGTCGCGGAACAGGCGTTGATAGAGGTCCTCGGTGTTGAACGGATCGCTGCCGATGACATGTCGGCGTTTCGCGCCATCAATATAGGCAACGAGCGCGTCCGTCCGGTTGTTCATCCGCACTTCACTGATACCGGTTAAGCCTTCGTCGGTTTCAACTTTCACGAACGTTAGGTTGCGCCAACTGGTGCCCATGACCAGGGTTTTAACATCTGTAATTTTCATATTTTTAATTATGGACCTTACTCGCCTGCGTGTTTTTGCAGGGGTGTTTCTGCGTATTGTTGCAGGCGGTTCCTTGTTAAAATCAAGCCCCGTAGCATCTCAAAGGGCTTAATTAGCCTTCTTTGTTAACTTCTTGCCTCTGCTTCGGAGACGCTGCGTTGTCCACTTCTCTGCGTGGGGGCGGGTTCGATTGTGGGTGCCTCTTCACCCGCCTCTAACATCCGACGAATGAGCCGCTCCCGCATGACCGCTGTCACAATTTCGTGCGATTGCAATCCAATAAGGTTCCGTAACTCGTAGGGATCCGCGTGGAGATCATAGAGATACTGCTCGACATACCGGTCTGACCCGGCATCCGCGCCGCCATTTTTATGCGGGGCATCCACGCCGTATTTCCAGCGTTGCGTCCGGACGGCACGTCCGACCTGTGCCTCACTGATTTGGACGAAGACCTCCTCTTGCCAGTCATCTGTTTCGCCACGGAGCAGGGGCAGAATGGATTTGCCCTGCATCTCACCTGGAACGTCCAATCCGGCGGCATCCAGGAGCGTCGGCGGGAGATCCACAAGACTCACAAGTTCCTGGACCTGCCCACCCCCGATGAATCCGGGACCGTGGAACGCCGTCGGGACACGGATGGAACTCTCGTGGCATGAGCGTTTGTATTCACCGTTGCGGGTCTTGAAATGACACCCGTGGTCAGAGGTAAAGAGAATGACAGTGTTATCAAGCAAATGGAGGCTCTTGAGGGCATCGAGAAGTCTACCGAGTGCCTCGTCGAGCCTTTTCACCATACCGTAGTAGCCGCCCAAGTGTTGATGCGTCGAACCTCCGAGCGCGGCGAGGTCTGGGGGTATCCATTTCCCAGCATACCGTTCCCGATATCCGTCCGGTGGCGGATAATCATCCAGATGGTTCTGGTGGTGCGGTTCAATGTATGACGTAAAGAGATAAAACGGTTCGTTCTGATGCCGATCAACGTAACGGATCACCGCATCCGTGAGCGCGTCCACGCGATAGCCAGGAAGATCTACAGGATTATTGTCGTTATCGTAGAGCGTCGTTTGATACGCATCGGAAGTGAATTCGAGGACATTGGACGCTAACCACTCGTCATACCCGCCGCGATGCTCAGCTGGCACAGGTCCCGGACCAGTGCCGCCGCTATAGAGATGCCATTTGCCGATGTATCCGGTGGCGTAGCCGGATTCACCGAAGTGGTGCGCCAGGGTCTTAAGATTCGGGGATAGTGGGATACCGTTTCGGAAGCAGCCAGTGCGTGTGGCGTATAATCCGGTTTGTAGACAGGAGCGGGCGGGTCCACAGACGGGTTGGCATGTAAAGGAGCGACGGACATGTGTCCCCCGCTGCGCCATCCGGTCAAAGTTGGGCATTAAGTCAAGTGGATTGCCGTGTAAACCGGAGGTGTCCCAGCGTTGCTGGTCGGTGAAAAAGACGATAACATTCGGTTGATTTGTATCATTTTGTGGCATTTTTTTAATTTTCCTTGTATTACATTGCAAAAACCTTTCCATTTCGTTTCAGGCTGCGCACTTTTTTAATTTTAGAGGACTCTCAAATAGATGTCAAGGAGAAAAAATTATCCAAGGAGAGATACTTGAGGATATTCAACAGTTCCCCCCTATCCGCATCAATATAACGTCAGGTAATATTAGGACAATCCAAGAACCGATAATTAAAGAATAATTTCCTGACCGTTTTCAGGGTAAGCATGCTGACAACTTAAGACGCAATGCCCCTAATTTCCCGTTTTTTCTTGACAATAATTTCTAACTATGAAATAATAAGCAACGATTATTTTTTTTCCACACCAGAACGTTGTCTTCCGGTGTTTGGTCTCCAAAACGATTTTGGGTATCAACTGTAGGTTTAATACAAAACTTGTTCGCTCTAACGACAACGAATCTGATTGAAGGTGGCGTTTTTCTTATATTAACCCACCTGAGATTTTAATTGTAAAAATAAAGGAGATTTAGCATGAACGTAAGAAGAATCATAACATTCACATTTGCATTGGCAGTAGTTGCTTTGATTGTAGGGCTTTCGGGTTGCGAGAAGATCGCTCCGATGGTGCCTGACGACAAAACGACAATGCCTAAAATGATAGATGGAGAGATTCCCATCGGTGTCGCCTTAGCACTGACAGGACAATACGCTGAACCGTATGGACTCCCAATGCAACGAGGTCTTGAGTTGGCACGGGAAGAGATTAATATGCTCACCGATGCGAACATCACCTTCGTTACTGTGGATGCTCAGAGCACCGTAGAGGGCGCGAAAGCAGCCGTCCAGGAATTAGTGGATCAAGGCGTGTCTGCCATCGTCGGTATTGGTATCTCAACACATCTCGAACAGGCTTTCCCAATCGCACAAGAGAATGGGGTGGTCGCTTTTAGCCCAATTTCCTCCGCTGCGGGTTTGAGCGCACTTGGAGATCATATCTTCCGCGCCGGTCTCGCCGTCGATATACTGACTCCGGTTGGTCTGATGACGACCCAGGAGAAACTCGGTTATACAAAGGTTGCGACGATATACGATGCCGCGGATACCTACTCGACAAGTAGCAACGAGGAAATAGTGAAAGCACTTGAGGCAGGCGGTGTTGAGATTCTCGCGCAGGAAACCTTCCAAACAGGCGATACCGATTTCTCTACGCAACTGACCAATATCATGGACATGGAACCTGACGCGGTCTTTGTCGCTGCGCTATCGGTAGAGATAGTTCAGATTATCACTCAGGCGCGCGAAGTTGGTATTTCCAATCCACTTATTGTTCCTGATTTGACTTCAGCAGAAATTCAGGAAGTGGGTGATGCTGCCGAGGGTACGATCACAATTTCTGGATGGTCTGTTGGGTCTGATGCTCCAGGGAGCCAAGCCTTCGTCCAGAGTTATCAGGCAGCATACGGTGTTGAACCTAGTCCGTGGGCGGCGCAGGCGTATGCAACGCTCCATATTCTCGCGAATGCGATCGCAAACGCCCAATCGACAGATTCCACTGCGATTCGTGATGCCCTGGCACAGACGATGGATCTCCCCACGATTTTAGGCAATTTCTCTTTCGATCCCAACGGAGAGGCGATGTATGATCGGGTTAGAGAACGGATTGTACATGTCGTGAAAGACGGGAAACTTCAGCCCCTTGAAACGATAGCACCTGAGATGACTACTGATACGACCCCGACAATTCCCATCGGTCTGGCCGTATCCCTGACGGGGAAAGATGCCGAGCCGTATGGACTCCCGATGCAACGCGGTTTTGAATTGGCACGAGAAGAGCTTAACGCGACCGGCCATGCGAGCCTCATGTTTGTTACTGTGGATGATCAGAGTTCTGAAGAAGGGGCGATTGCAGCCGTCCAGCAATTGGTAGATCAAGGCGTACCTGCCATCGTCGGGATCGCTATTTCAGATTATCTCGAAGATGCTTTTCCGATCGCACAAGAAAGTGGCGTGGTCGCTTTTAGCTCGGTTTCCTCCGCTGCGGGTTTGAGCGCGATTGGCGATTACGTCTTCCGCACCGGTCTCGCCACCAATATACTGAACCCGGCTGGTTTGCAGATAACGCAAGCAAAACTCGGCTATACAAAAGTCGCAACGATATACGATGCCGCGGATACCTATTCCATGAGTAGCAACGAGGAAATAGCGAAAGCACTTGAGGCAAGCGGGGTCGAGATTCTGACACAAGAAACTTTCCAAACCGGTGATACCGATTTTACTGAGCAGCTAACCAACATCATGGACATGGCACCCGAGGCACTCTTTGTCTCTGCTTTGTCAGAAGAGATGACGCAGGTTATCATTCAAGCGGGAGAAATCGGTATCCCCGACACTGTTCAACTTATTGTGCCTGACTTGTCGGCAAAAGAGATCCAAAATGCGGGCGATGCCGCTGAGGGTGCGATAGCCTTTACAGGATGGACGAGCCTGTCTAATATCCCCGGAAACCAAGACTTCATCCAAAAGTATCAGGCGAAATACGGAATTGAACCCGAACCGTGGGCGGCACAGTCGTATGCCACCCTCTATATTCTCGCCGGGGCGATTGCGAACGCACAGTCGGTAGATTCTGCAGCGATTCGTGATGCACTGGCACAGACAATGGATTTCCCAACGATTTTAGGGGATTTTTCGTTTGATGCCAACGGTGAAGCGGTATATGATCCAACTGTCCTTATGGTCAAAGACGGGGAACTTCAACTCTTTGAATAACCCCATCATTGGATGAATATAAACAGAGCCTTGTCATTAGCCACTCGCTGATGGCAAGGCTCTTGTTTTTATCCCAATTCCGCTTTTGCTGTTTTTTTCTTCAGTGATATGCTAATATAGTAGGACTTACGCAGTTGTTCCGTTTTTATGCTGTTTTTGGTTCGTAGTAGCGCAATGGCGCAAGTCGCGTGTGGACTTGCGGGACAATGCGCATTCTTCGGGAATATTGCCTCAATTTTGGCATAGAAGCCAATTTTGCGTAAGTCCTGTATAGTTTAAATAGTAGTCAGCTACAACCCCGACACACGTATCTTGCTGAGGACTGATAGCCAATCGCTGATAGCCAACATCCATTATGAAACACAGTTCGGTTTTATCAATAACCCTCCTACTTTTAATAATGGCAATCTGCTCCGAATTCTCTCAGATGAAAGCGGAGAACTTGCCTTTCGCGGACATCGCTTCGGATATAACTCCGGGTGAGTTGCTCATCCGCTTAACGCCTGATTCGGCATCGGACCTTGATCGGTTGCAGGCGAACGCGCCAATCTCCATCCTGCACGTCCAGCATAAGGTTGAATCCCTACACCCCCTATTCTCCTACATCGCGCGTCCGGCGCTGAATCCTAACCTAAAGCGTATCTATCTGTTGCGATTTGCACCCGACGCACCGCTTGAGGATCTCAGGGCTGTTTACGAACAGAGTCCACTCGTTGAGGCTGTCGAGTATAACTATCTCCGTCCAACGCTGGCAACCGGGGTCGTTCCCAATGATCCGAAGTATCCTGAACAGTGGAGCCTACCGTTGATGAAGCTACCGCAGGCGTGGGCAATCGAAAAAGGCAACAGGAACATTGTAATTGCCATTATTGATTCCGGCATCGACTACAGACACGATGATCTGGCACCCAAGGCGTGGATAAATCCAGGTGAGATGCCTGAAAATGGGTTGGATGACGACGGCAACGGTTACATTGATGATGTCTACGGTTGGGATTTTACCGATGCCCCTAATGTACAAGCAGAGGGTGATTACCTTGAAGGCGATAACGAGCCGATTGATGAGAAAGGACACGGCACACACGTCGCAGGTATCGCCGGTGCTATGCCTGATAACGGGATCGGTATCGCCGGGGTGGCTTGGGACTGTCCGCTCATGGCAATACGCGCTGGACTCTCGATCGGTGGGAGTTCTCGGATGCAGGATGACGACTCCGCCGCGGCGATTGTCTATGCCGTTGACAACGGCGCGAGCGTCGTCAATATGAGTTGGGGCAGTGAGCGTCGTTCTTTCGTTATCCAGGACGCAATCGATTATGCGTATGCACGGGGGGCAATCCTTGTCGCCGCCGCTGGCAATTCGCAGAAGCCTACCGCGATCTTTCCCGCTGCCTATCGGAAGGTCATTGCTGTCGCATCTACTGAACAGAATCAGCAACGGTTCTACCAGTCTAATTTTGGTGCATCCGTGGACATCGGGGCTCCCGGCAACGTGATTCTCAGCACACAGATTCATAACCAATATCGGCTCCTCACCGGGACCTCAATGGCATCGCCACACGTGGCGGGTGTCGCCGCGTTGTTACTCGCCAAACGTCCCACCCTGACACATGAAGAGGTGCGACATATACTCATTAGCACCGCCGATCCTGTTTTCCAAGAGGAGAGCGAGGCATTGGATGAAAGGTTTGTAGGGGCGGGCACTGTCAATGCTGAACGCGCACTCCTCGCAAGCGGTGTCCTACAGGCACGTATCCTCGCACCTGAAACCAATAGTGGCGGCGCGGATTCAATTACTATCTTCGGAACAGCAGGTGGCTATAAGTTCCGTTCTTGGCAGCTCAGTTATGGCGAATCCACAGTTCCAACCCAATTTACGCCTTTCACACAATCTTCCAATGTCCAAAAAATCGGTGAGACGTTGGTTGTTTGGGATACCACAACCGTCCCAGAGGGGATTTATACTGTCCGTTTAACAACAACCGCCACGGATGGGCAACAGATACACGATCAGGTCGTGTTGAGTGTAGACCGGACCCCTCCGCAAATTATTTCCCTTACCGCAACGGATACACTTTACGGCGAGCGACCCCTTACAATTTTCACATGGGCAACAGATGATGTCACGCTGAATACACTCTACTACCGACGAAAGGGGAGTCTCGCACCTTTCGCTCCTATTGAAACAACCGATCTCGGCGTAGAACAATTCCTATTTTTGGGTTTAGAGCGCGGAACTTACCAGTTTTTTGTTGAAGCAGAGAATACGACAAATCTCAAGACGAGAGAGGATAACGGCGGCGCGTTTTATACAACTGAGGTTGTCGCTGGTTATATCTCGCCGAGCGGATTCACTGAAAAATCTCTCAATATTCCACCCCTCCACATCGCAAGCGTCACCGCAGACTTCGACAGAGACGGTCAGTTTGAAATCGTCGGAAGTCCGGTGTCCTCGGAAACGCTTGACACCGTAGGGGCTGGGTTACCCAATCCCTCCACTATCCTCGCCGTCTATGAACGGCTTCCAAACGGAAGATATGAACTGGCGCATACCCTTGAGAGTATAGACGGACTCTCCAATCTCGAAAAATTCGTTACGTGGACAGTAGATGACACCGATAACGATGGTTTGCTCGAAGTCTTGGCAACCGACGATGCAAGAACCTTCCTTATTGAGAATCTTGGTGTGGGAGGGGTTTCTAACCCCGAATTCCCGCACCAGATCATCTGGGAAACCCCATTTCTCTCCGGTGGCACGATCGCCGATTTGGATGGTGATGGACAAAAGGAAATTATCGGTGCCGATAACAACAATGACCGACTCCTCGTTTATGAATACGACCCTGCGACACGCACATATCTTGAGCGGGCTGTTTTGATGAACGAGTCCGCTGGCTCTAATGTATTCGCGCAAAACTTCGCTATTAACGATTTTGATGCTGATGGGCGCATGGAACTCATAGCAGCAGATAGCGAAGGGGACCTTTTCGTTTATGAATCTACCTCTATCCACAACACGTTTCGCCTTGAATGGCAGACACAACTTCCGCTTGCGGACATCACGCAACTCACTGCTGGGGATCTCACCGGTGATGGCATGCCTGAGTTTGTTGTTGGGGGGTTGCTGTCGCTTCCAGCGAACCCTTCGGGACCCCTCATCTGGAAGTTTTTTGTCTTCACGCATACACTAAATGGCTACGCACTGCTCTCAGAGGGACCGCGTCACGCGACTGTCGCGATTGCACCGCACCGACGAAGCGGGAATAGTCTCGCAATCGCGGACTTGGAAGGTAATGGGCACAATCGGTTGATCATCGCGACCTATCCAAATCTCTATGTGATGCAGTGGAATGGCACGGCGATGGTCCCCCTCTGGCACCGAAAGATGGAGGAAACCCCCGCGCTCCTGACCGCGGAACTCAACCAAAACGGGTTCGATGAGTTTTACGTTAACCTTGAAGAGGGTATCTACCACTTTGAATCCATCTACGCAACCGACCCAAATGCCATTGATACGCTTAAGCCGTGGAACGTTGAAGCAAAACCGCTAACACAAAAAGTGGTGCACGTTACATGGGAGGCCGAGAAGAACAACGAAACGGATACGGAACAGACAGGTCAGACGCACTATTTTACTGTCTACCGCGCACAAGGGGAAAAGACGGAGACACCCGCCTCCGACACTTATGAAAAGGTGGCAGAAAACCTCACCGTCACAAGGTTTCTTGACAGGCGAGTTACGAAGGATAATACCTACTGGTACACTATCACCACGAAGGATGAAGACGGGAACGAAACGGAACGCACCGAGCCTGTTGCTGCGACACCGCGGGAACCCCCTCAGTTGATTGGGGCGACCTATCATCGTCCAGGAGGTGGTGGACATCTAACTCAGTTCCCGGAATCTGAAACTCAGACACCTAATGGGGGTTCCACAAGTGGAAATTTCTGGGTCCTCGTCACCTTTGACCGGCGGATGGATCCCGGAATTGGGAATGAGAACCGGTACGTCTTACGAGCCGCGGCGCGGATTGGGGGGGTGAGTCCGGTGTCCGCTATCCGAGACAGGATGGGGAGGCGCGCACTCTTGGCATTTGATACAGGCAGTCTGCTTGAGCACTTCGGGCAATCGCTCACCGATACAACAGACCAATATGAGATTACCGTCTCGAATGTGGTCGATATTGATGAGAATCCTATCCGCGCTTCTACACAACCGCTTGAAATACCCCTCGATGTTATCGGAGTGGCAGTGTCTGACCTGACGCAAGTGCGGGTCTATCCAAATCCGATCCGTCCTAACGTCGCTGACAAAGGGGCAATCACTTTCGATAGGTTGCCTATCGGCACCCGCATCCAACTTTTTACTGCAGGCGGTGAGTTACTTGAAACATTGGATGTGACCGATCAGGATCACAACCGCAAAGAGTGGTGGCTTACGAGCAATAACACCGCAGACGTATCAACGGGTATCTATATCTATGTCCTTGAATTTGAGACCGAAAAAAGGATAGGTAAAATCGCAGTCATAAAATGAAGAATTTTATTCTCATTGCAAACCCCATTTCAGGTAAAGGACACGCGAAAAGCATTGCTGAACAGGCGTATACGACGCTTACGGAATCCGGGGCGCAGGGACAATTGACCTTCACCTCGGCATCCGGCGACGCCAAGCGTTTCGCACAAGAAGCCGTCTCTGATGGCGTCCGATCCGTAATTGCGTGCGGGGGTGATGGGACACTCCACGAAGTCGTCAATGGTATTGCAACGGTTCCCGATGTAACCTTGGGGGTGCTTCCCTGTGGTCGTGGCAACGATTTCGCAGCGGCGATCGGCGTCCCACTGAAACCGGAAGCCGCGATTGAAACCCTCTTATCCGGCACCCCTATCCGTGTGGATTTAGGATGTTGCTACCAGAATAGCAGTCAACAGTCAGCTGTTAATCCAAATGATGTAGCCCGTAATGAAATGGAGGGCGGATCTACGGAAAGGTGCTTCAATGTCCAAACCTCACCGACCGAACCGCAAGGAAAAATTAAAAACTACTTCATTACCATCGCCACTTGCGGTTACGATACGGAGGTGAGTCGCCGGGCGGCGAAGGGAACCCCCCTCTTTGCAGGCACTGCCTCCTATGCTTACGCAGCCGTAGAGACGCTTTTCTATTACGACCCGCCGTTCGTCCGTCTTGAAGGCGATTTCGGTGTCCACGAGGGACCGCTCCTCCTCGCTGCGACCGGCATCACAAACCGATACGGGGGTGGATTTCAAATTGTGCCGAAGGCTCGCATCGACGATGGGCTTTTCGATGTTTGTATTATCCGTCCAGTGTCCTCTCTAACGGTGCTACGGCTACTGGTGACACTTTTCTGGGGGGGACACGTTTCACATCCTGCCGTATCTATGCACCAGACCCGCAGGTTAACAATTGAGACGGATACCCCTATGCTGCTGTATGCCGATGGCGAGCCGATGTGCGAAACCCCTGCCACAATCGAGATTATCAAGCATGGACTTGCGGTAATGGCACCCCGTTGATGCTCCGTATTTCCTTATGCTTAGGAGTCTTCTGGATACATCTCTGCAATCGCATCTCCGTATCGCGCCATAATGACATTCCGCTTCAACTTCAGCGTGGGGGTCATCTCATCCGCTTCTTGTGAGAACTCCTTTTCAAGGAGTTTAAACCGGCGCACCTGTTCAAAGTCCGAGAAATCGGTTAAACGACTTCGGATTTCGCTTTGAATGAGTTGCTGCACCTCACGCGTCTCATGTAGGGGCGGAGTCTCCCTGTCCGTCCCTCCCGTTGCAACGTTATTCTCCGCTGCCCACGCCTTGAGCGCCTCGAAATTCGGGACAATCAGTGCCGCGAGATTTTTACGTTCATTGCCGACCAGCATAATCTGGTCAATAAACGGACTTTGCACCAATTCACTCTCTATCGGTTGCGGGGCGACGTTCTTACCGTTGGAAAGCACAATAATATTCTTCTTCCGGTCAGTAATCTTAACGAATCCATCCGCATCAATGATACCGATGTCCCCCGTGTAAAACCAACCCTCTTCATCGATGACCTCTGCTGTCGCGGCTTCGTTATTGAAATACCCCTTCATGACGTGTGGACCGCGGGTTAGAATCTCACCATCTTCAGCGATGTGCACCTCCACACCGGGAGCAGGCACGCCAACGGTTCCAAACTTCCATTGTGCAGGATGGTTCATACTAATGACGGGCGATGTCTCCGTTAAACCGTACCCTTCCAAAATCAATATTCCTGCCGCGTGGAAAAACTCGGCGATCGATTGTGGTAACGCCGCGCCACCTGAGACGAAGAAACGTAGCCGTCCCCCCGTTGCCGCCTTCAATTTCGCGAAAACCAGTTTGTCCGCAATGTTCTGTTGTAATTGCAAAATTGCAGACGGTTTTTTCCCGTTTTGAATCGCTGAACTGACGGATGAACCCACGGAGACACCCCAATGGAAGATCTTCTGTTTGAGCGGTGAGCCTTCCTGCACGGCACGCAGGATTCTGTCATGCATGGTTTCATAGAGTCTCGGCACGCTGAGCATCACTGTCGGGGCGACCTCCCGCATATTCTGTGCGACCGTGAACGTGCTCTCGGCGTAAGCCACCTTCGCACCCGAGGACAACGGCACATAATGCCCGCCGAGCCGCTCAAATACATGTGATAGCGGTAGGAACGACAGCAACACGTCTACATCACTGACCTCAATCAGCGATTTACACGCCTGTAAATTTGAAATGAAATTCGCATGTGTCAGCATGACCCCCTTCGGATCCCCCGTTGTCCCCGAAGTATAGATAATCGTTGCGATGTCGTCTTCGCTCGCGTGGGAGGGGTTTCTAACCCCGATGTCGTCTTCGCTCGCGTGGGAGGGGTTTCTAACCCCGATTTCTTGTCCCTGTCCGTCCAATTCACAGACCGCCTCAAATTGGATAACACCTTCAGGGAGTTCACCTTCAATCGGATCAAAGACAATTATCTGTTCAAGTGTCGGCACTTCATCTCGGATAGCGGTTACCTTCTCCAACTGCCGACTCGTGGAGACACAGATAATTTTTGATCCGGAATCTTTTAGGATATAACCGACCTGCGCCGCAGTCAGCGTTGAGAACATCGGCACGGTTACCGCACCGGCTTTGAGGCTACCAAAATCCGTGATCGCCCATTCGGGACGGTTCTCAGAGAGAAGCGCGACCCGATCATCCTTTTGCACCCCTAAAGCGTTTAACCCTTTACAGAAAGCGTCCACCGATTCGCCAAATTCAGTATAAGAGATGTCTTGATAGGTGCCACCTTTCGGTTTATGTGCCAATGCTGGTTTACTGCCATAGTGTTGGATTGAGTGTTCTAACAGAGATATGAGTGTCATAAAGTGCTCCTCCTGTTTACCTCGTAGATTTCTTGTAGGAGGGATCTCCAAATCCCGACGTTATCCTAACATACGAATTGACAGAAGTCAAGTTAATCCTGCGCAAACGAAATTCTACTGAAACTTGTTTTTTTTCTTGCGTTAGTGTTACGAATTGTGCTAAACTATTGGAAATTACCACAGTAGCCCAACTTTAAGCGGAAATATTCGTAAAATTGTGGGAAATGTGGTAAACTCTATCGTAAAGTCATCCGCGCTGTCTGAGGAGATGTCAAATGTACGATAAGAAGAATCGTAGAACTGCGGGTCCAGGTCCCGATGGGAATGACCTGTTTATTGAAGATGACGAGGAACTTGAAGAGGAACTCGCTCCCGAAGAGGAGGCGATGGGTTCTGGCTATTCGTTGCAATTAATTCACCACATTATTGCCGAGACCCCGGTAGATGACCGGCGCCGTCGCTGGCTCATGGAACTCCGGCGCTCTATTCTCAGTGATGAAGGTGAATTTCAGGAGAGGGTCCGTGCTATTCAGCAGGAGGCACTCCGTATCCACGCCGAAATGGAGGAGCAGATTGAAAAACTCACCGCACCGGCGAATCGGATCGGAACCTTGCTCGGATTGCCCAAAGAAGATATTGCCCGCGTTATCGTCGGTGGCTCCGAATACTATGCGAATATTGATCCAGAACTGAAAGCGTCCACCCTTAAAAAGGGGTTCAGCATCCTATTGAACGACGCTTTTGTCGTTGTCGGCGAACTCGGATACAACGATGCAGGTCCCATTGCAAAGATCGCCGATGTCATGCCAGATGGACGGCTCCGGATCGGTCAAGAACCGAACGCGCAAACTGTCATCCTTGAACGCTCCACGGACCTCGCAGATGAAAAACTGAAGCCCGGTGATGAGGTGCGGATTGACTCCAATTTCCGTGTCGCCCTTGAACATATCGCCGCCAAAGAGACAGACGCTTACGCACTTGAGGCGGTCCCGAATATACCCTGGTCAAAGGTCGGTGGGCTTGAGGACACTATCCAACGCATTAAGGACACAATTGAACTGCCGATCCTGCACCCCGAACTTTTTGAACGATTCCAATACAGTGCACCGAAAGGTTTCCTGCTCCACGGACCTCCAGGCTGTGGAAAAACGCTCATTGGCAAGGCGACGGCTTACAATTTAACCCAACGGCTCCGAAGGGAAAGCGGCGAGGATGTTGAAGGCTGTTTCTTACATATCAAAGGTCCTGAAATTCTCAACATGTGGCTCGGCGAATCTGAGCGGAAAGTGCGAGAAATTTTTCAGATCGCCCGTGAGAAAAAAGAGGATGGCAAACTGGCTTTCGTCTTTATCGATGAAGCCGAGTCAATACTCGGGACACGCCGGGCACTCAGATCCCACAGTATCTCGAATACACTCGTTCCGATGTTTTGTGCAGAGATGGATGGTATTGAATCACTGCAGGATGTCGTCATTATTTTGGCGACAAACCGGCCTGATTTGATTGACCCTGCCATTTTACGCCCAGGGCGCATTGATCGAAAGATTAAAGTAACACGTCCAGATGCAGAGGCTGCAAAGGATATCTTCCGTATCTACCTCACCCCTGAACTCCCTATCGCTTCACTCCTGAATGCGGAGAAGGATACCGAAACAGGAAACGGTGAAACACCCCCCGAAGTTATCCCGGCTGAGAAAGCCGTTGCTGATCTTATCGCACAGGTCGTCGATGAGATGTTCCGTGAAGAGGAAGATAACCGATTCCTTGAAGTGTCTCTCAGGAGTGGCAGACGTGATATCCTCTATAAAGGACATCTCTGCAGCGGTGCAATTATTGAGTCGATTGTGCAGCGGGCGAAGGAGTCCGCACTCAAACGTGCAATTCAGAACCCAGAGAAGGAAAGTGGTATCACGCGCGCCGACCTGTTAAATGCCCTCGCAGCAGAGTATGGTGAAAGCGAAATATTCCCGCCGACTGAGGCGACTGAAGACTGGCTCAAACTCCTTGATTACGATCCAGTGAATGTTGTTAAGGTGACACCTATCAAGGCGGAGAAACAGGAGCGACGCAAAACCTCCGGCTCCCGCGTTATTTAGGGGACACTTCGGGGTTTTGCCAATTCTTCATGTTCTTGTTAAGTTTCAGTAGCCCGTAACGAAGTGGAGGGCGGTTCTACGGAGAGGATCGTTGTTTGTATAATTCGCCTCACCGAACCGCAAGGTAAAATTAAAAGACTTTTTGGAATCGAAACTGAATACGGAATAACACTCGAAAATGAAGCGCACCTTGATGCCGTCAAGCAATCTATTGAGCTCATAAAAAGCTACCGACAGGAAGATTTTCGACCCGTGTGGGATTACCGCGGCGAGGACCCGTTTCGAGATGAACGCGGCTTTCGGGCGAGCGCCCTTTCCAATCACCCTGATGAGAAGGAAGAGGAAGAGCGCGATCGGAACCGTAATACTAAAGAACGGCTCTCTTTTGCTGAAATCAAAAGTGATCACATCCTCGCGAACGGGGCACGGCTCTACAACGACCACGCACACCCGGAGTATTCAACGCCTGAATGCAGTCGTCTCTTCGACCTCGTCGCACACGATAAAGCCGGCGAACGTATCCTTCAACGGTGTGCCGAAACGCGCAGTCAGAAACTCGGAAAACGGGTGCTTTTATACAAAAATAATACCGATTTCCATGGACATAGTTATGGATGCCACGATAACTACCTGATGGCACGCGAAGTCCCGTTCGAAACGCTCAAGCAAGGTATCATGCCCTTCTTTATCACACGCCAGATCTTCGCAGGCGCAGGAAAAATTGGCATTGAAACAGAAGCCGGACTCGCGACCCCAGGACACTACCAGTTATCTCAAAGATCCGATTTCTTTCACGTGGAGGCGAGTGTGGATACCATGCATAACCGCCCTATCGTCAATACGCGTGATGAACCGCATGCGGATGCCTCTAAATATCGTAGATTACACGGCATTGCGGGAGATGCGAATATGTCCGAATACGCAACGGCACTCAAGGTCGGTACGACAGCACTTGTGATTACCTTGATTGAACAACGGCAGGTCCCAGAGCGGTTAGCACTCGTCAACCCCATTGATACCATCAAAACTGTATCGCATGACCAGACGTATCGTTGGATAGTAATGACGGCGGAGGGGAAAACAATGTCCGCTATCGACCATCAACGTGAGTATCTTGCCCTCGCACAGAAGCATCTTAGCAATAGCGGAGGAACCTCGTGCCTACCTGAAACCGACTGGGTGCTCACGGAGTGGGAGGATACCCTCAACGCCCTTGAGGCGGATCCAATGTCGCTCACGGATCGACTGGATTGGGTCGCGAAAAAATGGCTGCTTGAAACGTTTGCTGAGGAAGAGGGGGTCGCCTGGGATGACCCATGGCTCCAAAGTTTGGATTTAGAATATCATAACATCGATCTTGATGAAGGGTTATACTATGGGATTCCGATGCGGCGCGTCGTTACGGACGAACAGATTGATGCCGCCCTCCATAATCCACCTGCTGACACACGGGCATACTTCCGCGGACGCGCCGTAGATCGATTCAGCAGTGCCATAAAGGCTATACAGTGGGATAGTATTACCTTCACTGTAAACGGACGCACTCGCGAAGTCAATCTAAATGCCCTCGCGGATGCAGAGATCGCACGCCAATATAACGAGGTACTCGATCAATCGCCAACCGTTGAGACGCTCATTGAGAAGTTGCATCTATAAAAAAAGGAGACATAAAATGACAGCCAAAATGATTGCTCAACTTGAACGTAAGCAAAGGGACACCAAACCCATCGGCCCCGGTGATGGTGAGGGTGATAACGAGGGACCCAAAAGACAGAAAGTCAGCAGGCCCGATACACAAGAACTGCTCAAACGGATGCGCCGTGTTGACAAAGATCAGTCCAGACGGTATCGCCAAAGAACGGGGGAGTAATGAACGCTTTTTTTGATAATTCGCAAAGCGTTAAATCAAGCGATAACCATAAAGGGGACTTCCTAAGCCTTTTAAAACAAGCAAACTATCCTTTGAAAATAGATGTGCCATCGGAAACAACACAGCACGGGGTTGACATTGAGATAGCACATAGTACAACCGTTGTTGCTGTCCGTTACCGGGATGGCGTTATGATCGCAGGCGATCGGCGTGCCACCGCTGGCACTTCTGTCATCTATGATCGCGCAGAGAAAGTTTTACAGATCGATAGGCACTCTGTGCTCGCTATTTCAGGTTCACCCGCAATCGCTTATGAGATCGCCAGAATATTGGAGCATTCGTTTCAATACTTTCGCCGCAGCCAGCTCCAAGAATTGAGTCTTGAAGGCAAGCTTCGAATGCTATCGCGGCTCATCCGGGAGAATCTGCCGATGGCACTTCAAGGTATCGGAGGCGTTATCCCGATCTTTGCACTCTACGATTTGAATGCCGCTGATGACGAGAATGGCGGCAAGATTTTCTTCTATGACGCACTCGGTGCACATTTTGAAAACGTCAATTTTGCCACGACCGGTTCCGGCTCCATCTGGATCCGCGGCGTTTTACGCTATCTCTCTCGATTCGGGGACACACCCTTGCAGGAGATGGATGAGCAGCAGGCGACCATCACGATCTTACGACTTTTGGACACAGCCAGCGAGTATGATGCCGCAACAAGTGGGTACAACGCAAGGGCACAAATATTCCCAAATATCAAAACTGTGACACGCACCGGCGTTGAAGATATTTCCGACGATGAATTGGAGACCTGTTACGCTGAAGCACAACCAGACGGAGAGACTGTTTAGTTTAGTCTCGCTTCCATACCTAATTTCTAAGGTATGTTATAGAAGGCGTGTAGTCCGTAACGTAGTGAAGGGGTTTTTGCTCGGGCATTTCCCCTAAATACGCGGAAACGCACATTATTCTCCAAACGCACCTTACCGAACCGCAAGGAAAAATTAAAAAATCGTCCAAAGCGCGTAGCTCGTAATGAAATGGAGAGCGGATTTCAGAACGGGATGTCAAAGCGCAAACCCGCGGCGTCTAACCGCAAGGAATAATTAAAAAACCGTAAGGAATAATTAAAAAATGCGAGATGAACCGTATCGCTGGATAGAAGCGATCCAGGACCGACGAGACTACATTGAAGACCAACTTCGGGTCGGAAGTCCCGTCGTAGGACTTACCTATAACCAAGGCATGGTGCTACTCACGATTGGGAGAGGACAACGCAAAATTTTTGAAGTGCACGACCGAATCGCACTCTCCGCAATCGGACATCCCGCCGATATTGAACGCCTCCGAATGCTTGTTACCGATACCGCCAGCGTCCAAGGTTTCCAAAACGCCACCGAGGATGTCAACCTACACCGACTCACGAACTTTGTTTTAGCACATACCTTTAAACAAGCGTTTGAGTCCATTGTCGGTGAAGCGTATATCATTAAAATGTTGCTCGCCGAACTCGGCAGCACGGACGATAAAAACCGTTTTACCTGTATCAACTACGACGGGAATGTCCGAACAGACACAACCGCTACCGTTATCGGCGGTACAGAAACCATCGAGACGGGAATGCAAAACTATCTCGCGACGGCTTCTACAGATGCCGACAGAGATTTAGCCGCTGCGCTCCAGTTGGGTTTAGAAGCGTGGGCAGTTGGTAGAGAATTGAGTTCACGGGCACCGGAGGAAACTGAATCGGAGGACACCCAGATAGATACTTCCCAGATGCACGAAATTATCAAGCTTGCACGGGAAGATGGTGAAATTGAAGCCGGGGTTTTGGAGACGACCCAACGCGGAACAAGTAAATTTCGGCTGCTAACCTCTCAGGAAATTGAAGATGCCCTTCCCTAAGTGCTGTATAAGTGTTAAAACACGAGTTGATGGTTAACAGATTTAATAGTGAAAAAGATGGAAAAAAGAATTTTTGGAATCGAAACTGAATTTGGATGCATGACGGATACCGAACGGGTGCGTGGCACTTCTGAAGGGGTTGCTGCGCGCGTCCGAGATTATGTCTTCGATGTGTTGGAACTCGGTCTCCGGGATATCCATTACCGCGACTGGGGCGAACCCCCGGGCAACGGTGGATTCCTATACAATGGCGGACGGCTCTATATCGATATGGGGCATCTGGAGTACGCGACTCCCGAATGTGGCACACTCTTTGACCTTATCGCTTACGATAAAGCCATTGAACATGTCATCAACAATATCCTTACGGATACAGGGCTACCCACGGCGTTCTTCAAAAATAATATTGATCATTTTACAGGGGCAACCTTCGGATGTCACGAAAACTTCCAAATCAGTCGGGACGTCCCCTTTTTCCGTGTTGTCATCCCGACACTTATGCCCTTCTTCGTTACACGCCAAATTTACGCCGGGGCGGGCAGAGTCGGGGCTTATGATGAAATGATTGAATTCGGTGATTTTCACGACGAACTTGCCGAGCATCAATACTATCAAATCTCGCAGCGCGCCGATCACATCGTCACTGAAATATACGAATGGATTCAGTTCAGCCGCGCCATCATCAATACACGAGACGAACCCCTCAGCGATTACACAAAATACCGGCGCCTCCATCTTCTCGTTGGCGATTCCAATATGTCAGAGTACGCAACCGCCTTGAAAGTAGGCACGACCGCACTTTTGCTCTCTGCTATTGAAACATTCCACGACATGTATGGCGAAAAATTGCCACTACCGAGTTTCGAACTCGCGGATCCCGTTTACGCGATTCGGCACATCTCACGCGATAATACCTTCGCGTGGCGCGTCGAACTGAAATCGGGGAAAACGATCTCTGCTGTTGATTTACAGAGAGAGTATCTTAACTTCGTTCAGGCTTTGACTATCGAACCGGACGAGGAAACCGAATGGGTGCTTGCGGCATGGGAGTCTATCCTTGATGACCTCGAAGATGGGTGGCTAAATGTTATTGATCGCGTCGATTGGGCGGCAAAGAAATGGCTGCTCGAAGCTTTTATTGATGAAGAAAAATTGGATTGGGAAGACGCTTGGATTAAAAGTCAAGATTTGGAATATCATAATATTCGGACGGAAAGCGGGCTTTACTACGCACTTCAGGAACAGGGACAGATGCAAAGAGTTGTGACCGATGAACATATTCAATACGCCGTAGAAAATGCCCCACAAGATACCCGTGCCAAAGTTCGGGCATTCCTGATGCGTACCCTCACCCAAAACCGAATGCCTTGTATTGTTGATTGGCATCAAATATATGCAGGACATACAGAATATTTTGAGATGAAAGAACCGTTTGACACCAGCGTCGCGAAGGCGCAAAGATGGATGAAACGACTACGAAAACGCCCCCCACGCACCTAAAATAAATTTGACGTTTATCATTTTTTGGAGTATACTTAACTCTGTTGCAAAATAAATTTGACATTCAGCGTTTCCTGTGGTATACTTAACTCTGTTGCAAAATAAATGTGGCGACGTTAATTTTTTGGAGTATACGACATACTATCGTTTGGGGGTGTAGCTCAGTTGGGAGAGCATCTGGTTTGCAACCAGAAGGTCAGCGGTTCAAATCCGCTCATCTCCATCTGGGTTAGCTGTCCTCAGGAGAGGCACAAAGTGAGCTGACTCGGAGACCGAATGACAGGTTCGGTTTTCACGGTGAAAAAAACGATAATCGGTCGAATTTCGGCGAAAATCAGATTTTTTGCGAAATAAATTTGACAAAGCCAATTTTTTGTGGTATACTTACCATTGACGCACATAGGAGTAGCTCATTTAGGTGAGCATCTGTCATAAGTCTGACAGAAAACGGTTCGATCCCGTTCAACTCCATCGCCTATAATTAAATAGGTGTTGTTCTTTGACAATTGTATATAGAGGGTAAATCGGTAGAATAATGATATTACTTATCAAGCAACTAAGGGCTTACGGTGGATGCCTTGGTGCCAGGAGTCGACGAAGGGCGTGACAGGCTGCGATAAGCTTCGGGGAGCCGCTTAATAGGCTTTGATCCGGAGATTCCCGAATCGGGCAACCGAGCAGGTTAATCCCTGCTACTCGTGTTTACACGAGGGACAACCAGGAGAAGTGAAACATCT
>JAJEIP010000134.1 GCA_022827885.1 Candidatus Poribacteria bacterium | reverse complement strand
GGTGTCCTTTCACCTATACATCTACCGGGGTCGAGACATACTTTCGGGATGCCCGAGATCCCAATTCAAGTGCTCGTCCTGTCTTTACATTTCACACCCCGGATGCGCTCCAAGATGTCCTTCAATCTATACACCCTCTTCGACAGAGGCTCAAGGATAATCTGCCATTTTTGGAAAAAGATAACCTGAGAGATTGTCAATTTGAGGCAATCACCAACCTTGAGGAATCTTTGAAGGAAGCGCGCCCACGCGCCTTAATCCAAATGGCGACGGGTAGTGGGAAAACCTATGCTGCCGTGAGTGCTGTTTACCGACTCATCAAATTTGCTAAGGTCAAACGGATCCTTTTTCTCGTAGACCGGCGGAACCTCGGTAGGCAGGCACTTAGCGAGTTTCAGGCTTACACAACTCCTGACGATGGTAGGAAATTCACAGATCTCTACAACGTTCAACATCTTTCCAGCAACATTATTGACGACGCAAGTACCGTTTGTATTACTACCATCCAACGACTCTACTCAATGCTAAAAGGTGAACCCGATTATGAATCGGACCATAATGAGGAAGGTTCCGATTTTGAAGAAGAAACAGAAGATACAACGCCACAAAAAGTCATCTATAATCCATCAATCCCCATTGATACCTTTGACGTTATTATCGTTGATGAATGCCACCGATCTATCTACGGCAAATGGCGGCACGTATTAGAATACTTCGACGCTTTCATTACCGGACTCACCGCAACGCCGTATGGACAAACACGCAATTTTTTTAATCAAAATCTCATCTATGAATACCGCCACGAGCAAGCCGTTGAAGACGATGTAAATGTCGGTTATTATGTTTATCGGATTCAAACCGAAATTACGCAAAGTGGCAGCACGGTTGAGGCTGGTAATTATATCGCAAGGCGTGACAGGCGCAGTCGGAGGCTTAACTGGGATGAATTAGACGCTGATGTCGAATATACGGAAGCACAACTGGATAGCGATGTGGTTGCTATAGACCAGATTCGCACAGTTATTCAGACATTTAAGGAAAAACTTTCCACAGAACTCTTTCCGAGCAGAAGAATTGTTCCGAAAACGCTTATTTTTGCGAAAGATGACTCTCACGCCGAAGATATCGTTCAGATTGTCCGAGAGGTATTTGCCAAAGGAGACGAATTCTGTCAGAAAATTACCTATCAAAGCGATAGACCGGAAGATCTCATCAAAAGGTTTCGTACACAATTAAATCCGCGAATTGCTGTAAGTGTTGACATGATTTCTACTGGCACCGATATTAAACCGCTTGAGTGTTTAGTCTTTATGCGTTCTGTTCGGTCAAGTGGTTATTTTGAGCAGATGATCGGGCGCGGCGTGCGTGTCATCAGTCCTAACGATCTGCAAGCTGTCACCGGTGATGCCACTGCAAAAACGCACTTCATTATTGTTGATGCTGTCGGTGTCTATGAATCCGTCAAAACCGATTCACAAGCCCTTCCGGGCGAGCCATCCACTCCTACTGAGCCAAATGGACTACGAGTAAGAGATCCAAGCCAGCTCATTGATGATGTCAGTGTAGATCAAGTTATTGAAACTGGTTTTGACGATCAAAGTTTCACACAGGTGACTACAGTCATTCACGCCTTTAAACAGTTTATTAATCAAAACACAGATGAGTTATCAGCGTTGCAAATTCTTTGTAGAGTGCAAGGGACGCAAGACACACTGACTGAAGACAACTTGATAGCATTAGAAAAAACCCTGCAGCAACACTCAAGTAGTCTAAGTCGCGAATCATTATGGTTGGCTTACAAAAGACGGGCACCAGAGCGCGTCCGAGGAGATACGGAACAACGCACAGACCTCATATCTCTGATCCGATTTGCTATGGGATATAATCTGTTTCTGGAGCCGTTTCGTGCGACTGTCAATCGAAACTTTGAGGAATGGTTAGAGGGTAGATACTTTACTTCAGAACAACTCCATTGGCTTACATTGATACGCGATCATATTACGACTTCACTTGACATTCGGATGGATGATTTTGAGTATACGCCTTTTGCTGAACTCGGAAACGGTGCGAAAGTCTATGACCTTTTCAGGGGTGATTTGGACAACATTCTAAAGGACCTCACAGAGAAATTGGTTTCCTAATTTCCCTTTTTTTGTAGGAGTTAGGACTTACGCACCCCCGGTAGGTGCGGTTTCTAACCGCACCGAATCCCGTGAAAATAGATGAAATTTGGTCATTTTGCGTAAGTCCTAAGGAGCGAGGGTTTTTGCTTGGGTATTTTTTTTCGGATATTCCTATGCTCGAGATAGAATTCGGGCGACTCTATTGACACACGCAATTTTCATAGCAATTTTCATAGCAGCTTTCATAGCAGCCTTGACGAAAACCGTCTAAAACCCAATCGTGGCGTATGTTTATAGCCTTTCGTGAAACCTAATGATTTTTCGGTTTGCTATGAAAACTATGAAATTATAGTGAGATGCGGATCTGCTCGCGATAGAAAAACGACTGGCATCCAAGCCAAATTTGTGCTACACTTCTTAATGGAACTTCATCAACGGGTATAATAATTTTATCCCAATTTTAAAATACACAGAGAGGAATTCGTAAATGCCAAGTCCAAAAGATGTTTTTGATGCTCCCTTACAGTATCTTGATTTCTTACAGTCCACTGATTTTGAAGGGCAGTATTTTGAACGAAAAGAGGTTCAAGTAGAAACTAAAAAGCAGATTAAAGACTTGAAACGGAGTATTACGGAGTGTATATCTGCCTTCGCTAACAGTAATAAAAACGGAGGACTTCTCGTTCTTGGTATCACTGACAACGGAATTATCAAAGGCACACAGCACGTTGATGAGAAGACCTTGAAAGATATCCTGAAAGTTAGGGATATATTAAAAAACAACACAACATGGCCGGATACGGTGGATTTGCAGGATTCAGATGGGAACCAATTATATTTGCTTTATACAGATTGGACCTCAGATGCAATTTGCGAAACGTTAGGAAATTTCCCGAAAGCATGGGTCAGAATTGGATCACAATGCCTGGCACTAACTGATCCAGAAAAAGAACAGCTTAAACGAGACAAAAAGATAGTTAATTTTGAAAGGCGTTACTGCTGTCCATACAACCCTGACGAACTGGACGAAGGAGTGGTTAAAGAGTTTAAGAAAGCTTTTCTTGAAACGAGAGGAGCCCAGTACGGTCATAATACTGAAGAAGTTCTACACCAAGCGGGAGCACTTATTAAAGAAAAAGAAAATGATAAATATGCGTTTACCAATGCCGGTTATCTATTTTTTACTTCTAATCCTCGAAAACGTTTTGCAAACGCATTCGTGAGAGTATTAAAATATGATATTTGTGATGAAGATTTGGTCAGCAAGGCTGATACAATCCTTGATAAAGATTTTGATGGGGCATTGCCAAACGTCATTCGCAATCTTCGGACCTTTCTGAAAGATTCTGTCCTCTTTCAAATTTTAGAGGAACCTGAATATCCCTCTATAGCAGTTGATGAAGCACTTGTGAACGCTGTTATTCATAGAGACTATGCAGTTACCATTCCGATTTACTGTACTGCTTATAAGGATAAATTAGTGGTGAAAAATCCAGGAGGGATTCTTCAGCAAGTTCCGCAGCACTTCAGCCTTGCTGACATTAGCCTTGAGTCTGTAACACGCAATCCAAAACTTGTTGAATGGATGCGTCTTATAAAAGATGAGAATGATGGATTCCTAGTGAGAGCTTTGAGTGAAGGCACACGAAGAATGCTTGAAGAAATGGAACATATTGGGCTGCCAGCACCTGATTACATAACAAACAATTATACCACTGTCACACTATTTAATAACACTCGTGAAAAAACACAGAAATATTCCTCATATACTGCGACAGAAGTTCAAGAACATACAACACTTCCAAGAGGTTGGGTAGATGTGAAACTCAGCGAATTCATTACGCTTGAAAGTGGTTTGCGACCCCGTGGTGGAGTTAGAGGTATTTTAGAAGGGGTTCCTAGTCTCGGGGGAGAACACTTAAATGATTTGGGAGGTTTTAATTATGAAAACATGAGATATATCCCGGATGATTTTTTTCAAGCGTTAAACTATGGACATATTTTTCAGAATGATATTCTTATTGTTAAAGATGGAGCAACTACTGGAAAAACAAGCTTTGTTGACGAAAATTTTCAGTACACTCGTGCTGCTGTTAATGAACACGTTTTTATCGTAAGAGTAACGCCAGAGATTGCTATACCAAACTTTATTTTTTATTTTCTTTTTAGCAATAAAGGGCAAGATTTAATTAGACTAGACTTTCGAGGAGCTACTATAGGAGGAATTTCCCGTAGTTTTCCTGAAAGAGTTGAAGTTCCTCTTCCGCCGCTGGCAGAGCAACGTCGTATCGTAGCCAAATTAGAGGTGCTGTTTACACAATTAGACACAGCAGTTGATAGTCTCAAAAAAGCACACGCACAGTTGCAACGATATCGCCGATCAATCCTCAAGGCTACTTTTGACGGGGAGTTGACAAGGGAGGGGCGTGCAGAGCATTCGGATAAGTGGGAAAATATAACACTCAATGATTTTATCACACTTGAAAGTGGCTCACGTCCACGCGGCGGAGTCCGCGGCATCCTTGAGGGGATACCGAGTCTCGGAGGGGAGCATTTAAATGCAGACGGTGGTTTTAACTTTGAGAAAATAAAATTTATTCCTGAAGAGTTTTTCAAATCACTGAACAATGGACGTATCGAGCCAAACGATATTATTGTAGTGAAAGATGGGGCAACTACTGGGAAAACCAGTTTTGTTGATAACAATTTCCCACATCAATTGGCTGCAGTTAATGAACATTGCTTTATTGTCCGGGTGGATTCAGAAGTTGCTCTCCCGAAATTCGTGTTTTATTATCTCTTTAGTGGTGAAGGGCAAGGACAAATTCTTTCGGATTTTCGAGGTGCTACTGTAGGTGGGATTTCTCGTAATTTTCCACTGAAAGTTAATGTTCCAATTCCATCACTTGTTGAGCAAGCACACATTGTCTCCAAAATTGAACGTTACTTCTCAATATCAGATGAAGTTGAGGCAACCATTGCAGCAGAACTTAAACGCTCGGAACGTCTGCGGCAGTCTATCCTAAAACAAGCGTTCTATGGTAAACTCGTGCCGCAGGAGCCGCACGATGAACCGGCAAGCGTCCTATTGGAGAAAATCCAAGACGAAAAGAAACAGCAGCAACCGAAAAGACGAAAAAGAGCAACAAAGTCAAAAACGCAGGACAGCGATGATTATCCGCTTCTTGCATTAGCGGGTACTTCGAAACAAAATGATGACTCTATTAGCGAGGCATCGCGGGTAGAATAGCGAGGTGATAACAGTGAATAAAAAAGATCAAGGTGAGTTTAACAGAAAGGATACCGATCCACTCCTTGCACTTGCAGGAACATTGGCGTGTGATGTCCCAGCGATAAAGAAACGCTTAAGAGAGGCTATCCGTCCAGAGATACGCGTAGTCGAAGGCCCCTACGCAGACCATCCAGATCCGCTCATCGCGTTGCTGGGAACGTTAGAATGTGATGTCACAGACATCGGCGAACGGCATGATGACTATATTGCGGACGCACTGCTGGCGGAATTATGGGGAGATGCGGATGAATGAACAAGATCACGTCACGCTTAACAAACAAATACAACGCGACTTAGATGAGGTCCGCCGAGAAGCCGCTAAAGCCTATTCGGTGGACAGAGAAATTGATCCTGTTCCAGATTCAGCTTACGACGATCTGTGGTCTTTGTTAGCCCTACTTCCTGAAGACATTCCAGCACCTGACCCAGGTTGGGCAGAAGATGGCAGTCTCAGTTTAGAATGGTGACCGGAGGATGGTATAGTGACCATCGGGATATATGGCGACAAACTCGTTATCTATGGTGCTTTTTTCAATGATAAACGGGAGCTCAATGGAATTTGTTCATTGTCAGACCCGATTCTATTGCCGAATTTTCTGACAATGCTCAGTGCCCTTTTTCGGCAAGGTTGAAATTGGTATTGCATTTACCAGGAACTTATGTTAAAATCAAGTGGAGCGTAACTGTGCTACTTACTTATTAAATTTTTTAAATTAGGAAATATTAGGTATGACGCTTATCGTTTCACTTAGGATCCCAGATGGTATTGTGATTGCGGGCGATAGTTTATCAACGCTAATGGGGCAAGGGCAATTGGAGGCAACAATTGGTGTGACGTGCCCGAACTGCAACCACAATCATGAAATTCAACAAAAATTCCCGATGCCTCCTATGTCTGCAACGACTTTTTCATACGCACAAAAAGTTTTTCCGTTTTGTCAGGCGTTTGGGGTCGGTACTTTTGGAGCAGGGCTTGTCGCAGATAAATCTGTTTACTTTGCGATGCGTTTATTTGAGAGCACCCTAAAGAAAACGGAAATAGATTTTAAAGGTGTTACCGAAATTGCAGAGCACATCGGAAATTATTTTCACAGTCTTGTACAGGAGCAGCTAAATCGAGAAAATATTTCTATTGATGCTTTACCAGAAGATCAACTCATTCTAGGATTTCAAATTGTCGGTTATGATGAAAATGAGCCCAAAACGATTGAAGTTTTTGTAGGTAAAAGTGTGAACTGTCGTCCTATAAAAAATTTAGGTTGTACAGTCTCAGGAAGTCAGGAAATAGTTCAGGCGATATGGGGATTGTATAAAACACATCCCCAAAGTCAACCTCCCTATGAGGTGTTTTCTTTACAGGACGCGATTGATTACGCTGAGTTTTTGATTTCCACGACAATCGACCATCAACGGTTTTCGCAGACAATTCCCACTGTCGGAGGGGATATTGATATAGCACTTGTGACTCCGTTTGATGGTTTTCGATGGATACGCCAAAAACCTCTTGGCAAAATTTTGGGAGGGAAAATCAAATGAAACAAACAGCAGTTATCAAAGAATTCCGTTTTGTTCAAATGCCAATAGCAAACTGTTTTTATGCCATTCCTTCTGTTGCAAACCTTTCCTTTGGCGATTACGTTCCAATTGCAGAACAAATAAAAGCACTTGGAGATGGTATAAATTTATCTTCTACAGAACTCACTTTAGATAAAACACAAGATGAGGTAGGTATAAGCGAAGAAACACAGGAGACAGATCCACTCCTCGCGCTTGCGGGAACGCTTAAATGGGATAATATAAGTGGTACTGACACCGCATCGCTGCCAGAAATACGAGTGGTTAAAGGAGCACACGAAGACAACCCGGATCCGCTCCTCGCCTTGGCAGGAACGCTGCAATCTGATGTTACTGACATCAGTGAACGCCATGATGATTACATTGCAGCTGCTTTGCTTGCAGAGTTACGAGGAGATGAGGATGAATGAAGTCTTCGCAGATACATCTGGATGGGCGAGTTTTTTTCTTGAGGATGACCGGCATCATGCGAAAGCTTTTTCATTGATAACACAATGGAAGCAACAAAACAGAAACATTGTTACGACAAACTACGTTCTAAGCGAATTAATTGTTCTACTCGGTTCACGTGGGCAGCATCGCTCAGCTGTTCTAAATAATATTAAGACTATCCGCTTGGTCAATTGGGTCGAAATTGTCCATATAAACGAATCATTAGACGCTGAGGCGTGGCAATTACTTGAGAAGCGGTTGGATAAAAAATGGAGTCTCGTTGACGCTGTGAGTTTTGTTGTGATGGAAGATCGCGGCATGACTGAAGCTTTGGCGACTGATCATCACTTTGAACAAGCGGGCTTTGTACCTCTTTTAAAATAATGTAGCCACTCTTAGGTAGGAAAACATTATGGAAACCGAGCAAAAGGAACATAATTTCCCTGTATCGCCAGCAGATAAAGTGCTGTTTCTGAAACAGGGGCAACGTGAATTAGGCGAGATTCGACAAGAAGCTGCCAAAGCTTGTGCCCTAGATAATGAGATTGACCCCATCCCAGATTTTGCTTATCGTGATGCGTATTTGTTATTAGAGATTCTTTTCAATTACGATACCCCCATGGCCGACATTGGCTGGTTGATGGATGGAGGAATTGGGTTTGAATGGCGATCAAGGGATGGCAAAAGTATAGCAACAATTAGCATATATGGTGACAATCAAATTGTCTATGGAGCGTCTTTAGAAGGCACGCGTAGAGTCAAAGGAACTTGCTTATTAACCGATTTAGCCTCACTTGTCCATTTTTTTTCAACCCTAAAGGACTTATACTTTCAATAATGTATTAATCCCTATCCCACCTGAATAGTTTTCTTTTTAGAACTTTACTGAGGTTATTTGATGTCAAACGAATCCGCAACAATTATTCAAAAACTCTGGAATTTCTGTAACGTCCTCCGTGATGATGGGGTCAGTTACGGCGATTACGTCGAACAACTCACCTACCTACTGTTCCTCAAACTCGCTGACGAACAAACGAAACCGCCTTTCAACAAACCCTCAACAATTCCCACAGATTTAGATTGGGAGAGCCTTCTCAACGAAAGCGGTGCCGAGTTAGAGACACAATATGTCAAAATCTTGCAAGAACTGAGTCACGCGCAAGGCTTGCTCGGTGTGATCTTCCGAAAATCCCAAAATCGCATTCAGACTCCCGCGAACTTGCAACGCCTTATCCACCTCATCAACGATGAGAATTGGAGCGGGATGACTGCCGACATTAAAGGCACGATCTATGAAGGACTTCTACAGAAAAACGCCGAAGATACCAAAAGCGGCGCAGGTCAATATTTCACACCGCGCCCACTTATCAAGACTATGGTCGCCGTGATGCGTCCTGAACCCAAGCAAACCATCTGTGACCCGGCGTGTGGGACTGGCGGTTTCTTTCTCGCTGCACACGACTACATTTCCGAAAATTATAGCAGTCGGATGGATCGCGAACAGAAGGATTTCCTTAGATTTAACACATTCGCTGGCACAGACATCGTTGACAATGTCGTCCGTCTCTGTGTGATGAATCTATACCTACGAGGTATCGGTGGGACAGAGAGCCCAATTACAACCGATGATAGCCTCAGTCGAGACCCTGGAGATCGCTACGACATAGTACTTACAAATCCACCGTTCGGGAACAGGAGCAGTATTACAATCGCTGCTGATGGCAGTAAAAGAAACAGTGCTTCACTCACCTATGAACGCGATGACTTCTGGGCAACAACTTCAAACAAACAATTCAATTTTCTCCAACACATCAAGACGATTCTGAAAACAGATGGACGCGCTGCTGTCGTCCTTCCAGATAATGTGCTCTTTGAACGGGGCGCAGGAGAAACAATTCGCCAGCAATTACTCAAACAGTTCGATGTGCATACGCTGCTGCGATTGCCTACGGGCATCTTCTACGCACAAGGGGTCAAAGCAAACGTTCTCTTTTTCGATAAGAGAACCGCACGTGAAGAACCGTGGACCCGGAAACTCTGGATCTATGATCTACGGACGAATAAACGCTTTACACTCAAGACGAATCCACTGCAAGACACCGATCTGCAAAATTTTATAACTGCCTACAATCCAGATAATCGCGAGGCACGGGTTGAGACTGAGCGGTTCCGCGCCTTTAGTTACGATGAATTGATCGAACGGGAACATGTCAATCTCGACCTCTTCTGGTTAAGAGAGGATTCGCTTGAGGATGCAGCGGATCTTCCGACGCCAGACGTATTAGTAGCGGAAATCACCCAAAATTTAGAGGCGGCGTTAGCGCAATTTCAATCCATCCAAGCCGAATTGGACGATAACGATTAAATGAAGACACATCTCCTTGAAAACCTCCTCGGTTGCGAATTGGAAGGGACGCTCGCGGCGATCTCTGCAGACCCGACTGCCCTCGAGACTTTCCTTAATACACTTCCCACAGACACACTTGAAAACGACCTCACCCCGCAATGGGTGGTCCTTGCAGCCGGTAAAGGCACGCGTATTGACCCTACCGGACGCTTGAGCAAAACATTGGACATCACCTTCGGGGCGCAGAACACGCTCCAACGCTCGCGACGTTACCTCCCCGGCACGCGTCCCGATATTGTCGTCATTAACCCACAGATGGCAGCGCGTATTGAGAAAAACGGAGATCCTGCCCAACTCCTGGGTCCCAACGCTATCCCGTGTATCCAAGCAGAGATGAACGGCACAGGCGGTGCCTTACAAGCAGCACTGCCAGCACTCCAAACCTCCGACGCGGAATGGATCGGGGTGGCATTCGGCGATGAACCCTTTTTGGATCGCGAAATTTTCGCACAGACCCTGCTCTCCCACTTCATTTCCGGCGCCGATGTCACGCTCTGCGGCAAAATCCCTGAAACGGTCGTAGATAAAGGGGGACTCTTTTTCGATGCTGACGGACGACTCACCCGCACCAAAGAATGGTATGACATGACAGCGGCGGAAAAACAGGAGATGTGGGACCGATGGCATCAAGGTGAGGCGTATACCAATACAGGGATCACACTCATTCGGAAAAGCGTGCTCATGGAACGGATACATCGGTTGCAACCCCACACAAACCGAAACGATGAACGCCACCACGTTGATCTGATTCGACACTGTTATGAGGACGGATTGAAAACCAACGCTTTTATCTACCGCGGAGAAGTGTTGTCAGGCGTTAACCGATGGTCTAACGTGCTATCGGGTGAAGCCGCCCTGTTTGCTGAAACCCGAGAATCTCTGGCGCGGAAAGGCGTTCGCGTTGACCCTGCAGCACAGATAACAGTGGACAGCGAAGATATTGAGATTGGCACGGCGTGCTATCTCCTCGGTAGGGTGCATCTCGGTGAAAAGGTTCGGATCGGGGATTACTGTCGGCTTGAAAACGTTACACTGCTCGGCGCGACAACAGTCGGGGATGCGGTCGGACTGCAGAACGTCACTGCAAACGATACAACCTTTGAAGCGAATCCGATACCCGAAAGGTTAGCGGCACCTGTCCGGGGACTTGCTACAGGGAGCACCATTGAAAATAGCACTTTCGATGCCGTGAATGTCGGGCGCAACGTTCAGCTTTCATCCATTGCAGCGCGAGGGACGGTGATCCCCTCCGACACGTTCTTGTCACATCGGACACTCGGTGTTCCACCAGCCCAATCTCCACCGGCTGTGCCAAAGTCGCTTTTCGAGCAGATTGTAAGGGTCGAATATATCCCGGGGGTTTTCACCTTCGGAGAGAAAAAAGGGCTGCCAGATTGGGAGAACCTTCGGCAACATGTCCAGTCCCATAGCGCGACGGAATTGATCCCACGTGCGACGGGAAATCCGCAATTGCAACAAGCCGCGTGCGATGCCGTAAAGACACTTTTGGATCTTCGACGCGCCAACGGCGATTACCTCATCGAATCCCTCACACCCGAAGAACTCTGGGGCAGTATCTTCGAGATGGTTGCCCTCCACACCGGCAATCCAAACCCCTATCACCACGATAAACTGAAAGCCCGACAGACGGCACTCGCACTCCTCCCCGAGTTTTGGAAGGACAATTGGTTAACCCGGTTGAAGTTGGTCGTCGCAGGCAATATTATCGATTACAGCAGTGAACGGGTTGTGAAAAAACTGAAAACGAATCCTGACTACTTTTCTGAATCGCTACGTGCAGCGGTTGACACCTCTTTTTCTATCGACTGTTATGAAATATTCTGTGAAAAGGTGATTGACGCCGCACCTCAGCACATCCTTTGGCTGGTAGACAACGATGGAGAGGTGATTTTCGACATCGCCTTCATCCAGGAACTCGTGAAGTGTGGACACCATATCGTTGTTGTTGGGAAGGCAGACAACGCCAGCAACGATGCGACACTCACAGATCTGCAGGAAATCGTGGGGTACCCGCAATTCCGAGAAGTCCAGACAGCGATACAGGAGGGGAGTGTGAAACTCATGTCGTCAGGCGCGAAGACGATCGGGACGAACCTCTATCGGGGGACTCCTGAATTTTTCAATGCCCTGTTGGAGGCAGACTTCGTTATTTCAAAAGGGCAAGGGAACTTCTTTACGACACCCGGTTGGACAAAAGACACATTTTACTTACTCCTTTCCAAAGGTGTAACGGCGGAGAAAAGCACGGGCGTTATCGCGGATCGGAATTTATTGATTGACGGGCTGATTCTATCTTATGTCCCAGGTGGGACAAAACGGGAGGCGCCGCTTCGGGACATCTGTCAAAAGTCTCCAAGAGAAAGTCAAACGCTTGGGGAAAATCGGTTGGTAAAACCTAATTGAGGGTGGTTCATAAATCATTTTTATTGAAACACAGTTTTGATGTGTGTGACATTCCGAGTGGGAAGTTCCCAGCGGAGATTCATCAACATTGCGAGTTGTAAAAGCATCACTCCAAGTCCCAAAAAGGTGGCTACCGATGCCAGCCCACTAACGGGCAAAGGTTTTTGCGCACCTTGGGTTCCCAAGAGTTTACTCAGTAAATCGAAAACCGGTTCAATGACTATTTTCCGTGCTTCTTTGGTCTCGTTGAAAACTGCGACCGCCATAGGGTCCATGGGACCCAAGAGGGTCTCTGCCTGTTTGACACAGATGTCGGCGGTGATGAGCATAACTTTCGCCGCAGCCAAGGTTCTGGCACGTTTTTTATCTCTGTATCCGGCATCTGCGATCAAACATCGGATCGGTTTTTCGATGATGCGGTGCTGTTTTTTATCAAGAACCTTACGTTCACTGACGTTAGCAGGCAAGACATCAAACATCACAGGAAATCCGTGTCGCGTCGTTGTGAGATGAAGTCCATATCCATAGACCCATCCGTGATAGGCACTTTTCGACCAGTT
>JAJEIP010000056.1 GCA_022827885.1 Candidatus Poribacteria bacterium | reverse complement strand
ACTCCAGCGGAGTGCTATGTTTATCAATAGGTGGCTTGGGTTATAATTGTCAAAGGAATGAAAAAACGAGGTTCAAAAAAGTTTCTCCTTTTATTTATAGTTTGTATCAACATCTTCCGCGTGGCAGTGAAATCCCCGGCAGTGAGCGTATAGAAATACACACCGCTCGCGACGGGTTCACCGAGTGTGTTTCTGCCATCCCAATACGCCGCACGACTCCGGGATTCATAGATACCTATAGGTTGATGTCCTAAATCTAATTTCCTAACCAATTGTCCACTTGCCGTATAGATGGATATACTTGCATCTGCGGGTGTTGCGAGCTGGTAGGGTATCCACGTCTCAGGATTGAACGGGTTCGGGTAGTTCGGCAGGAGTGTTGTCTCTGTAGGAGTCAATTCGGCGAGAAGCTGCTCCAACACCAGAATCCCACGCTGAAAGTCCGAATTTGTGAGATTTACTTGTTGTGCCTCACGTAACCACTGTTCGACTTGGTCTCTTGTAGGATTGATCTCCAAACCGCTCCCCCATACTGACGGGGCACCGGCAACGTTGTCTAACATGCCGGCAACCAATGTCAAATCCACGATATTCACAACGTGATCGCCGTTGATATCGGCGATATTTTCCCCAGTTTTTCCAAAGTTGGAAGCAACCAACACCAAATCTTGGATGTTCACGATACCGTCAGCGTTGATATCCGCTACAATTCTTTTCGATTCCTGTGCGGTAGGTGCGAGATCCCACAGAAGCACTGTGCCGTCCGAACTCCCACTCACTAACGTCTGCCCATCTGGACTGAATACGACACTATTGACACTACCTGTATGCCCTTCGAGCGTCCGAAGATGCTCACCAGTCGGCACGTCCCATAAGCGAATGATATCGTCCAAACTCCCACTCGCCAACGTCTGCCCATCGGGACTGAACGCGACACTGTGAACCCAAGCCAGATGTCTTGTCAGCGTCCGGAGGTGCGCCCCGGTCCTCGCATTCCACAACTGAATTACCTCCTGACTTCCACTTGCCAGCATCTGCCCATCGGGACTGAACACGACGCTATCAACTGCAAACGTATGCCCTTCAAGCGTGCGAAGATGTTCACCGGTTCTCACATCCCAGAGACGGATGGTATTATCCGGATGCCCACCCCCACTTGCGATCGTCTGCCCATCGGGATTGAACACAACACTCTTGACACTACCTGTATGCCCCTCAAGGGTCCGAAGATGTGCGCCGGTTCTCACATCCCAGAGATGAATGTTATCTCCACCACTCACAAGTGTAAAACTATCCGGGCTAAAGGCTACGCTATAGACCCAACGCTTATGCCCTTCAAGCATGCGAAGATGTTCACCGGTTTTCGTATCCCAGAGACGAACTATGCCATCATAATGCCCACTCGCCAATGTCCGACCATCGGGACTGAACGCGACACTCTGGATCCCTGACGTTCCCTCGGCGAGCGTCCGCAGATCCCTCCCACTTGAGATATTCCACAGACGGATGGTAGCATCTTCGATCCCACTCGCCAGCGTCTGTCCATCGGGACTGAGTGCTACACTATTGACCCCACGCTCATGCCCTGTCAGTGTGCGGAGATATGCCCCTGTTCTCGTCTCCCAGAAACGGATAGTCCCGTCCCAACTCCCACTCACAAGCGTCTGCCCATCTGGACTGAACACGACCCTCTCGACGTAGCTCGGATGTCCTCTCAGCGTCTGACGGTGATGCCCCGTCCCCACATCCCATAGATGGATGAATCCATAATGCCCACTTGCGAGTGTCTGCCCATCTGGACTTAACACGACACTGTTGACCGTCCACTCATGCCTCAGCGTCCGAAGTTGGACACCTGTCTTCACATCCCAGAAACGGATAGTCCCGTCCCAACTCCCACTCACAAGCGTCTGCCCATCTGGACTGAACACAACACTGTTGACCCCACGCGCATGCCCCCTCAACGTCCGAAGATGCGCCCCCGTTCTCACATCCCATAATCGGATGGTCTCGTCCCAACTCCCACTCGCCAGCGTTTGACCATTGGGACTAAACATCACACTATTAACCTGACCCGTATGTCCGTTCAGCGTGCGAAGATGTGCCCCTGTCCTCACATCCCATAGGTGAACAGTCGAGTCACTACTTCCATTCGCCATCGTCTGTCCATCTGGACTGAACGAGATACTCAAAACCCAACCCATATACGCCTGTAGCCTCTGAAGAGGCACCCCCGTTCTCGCATCCCACAGTTGGATGGCAGTACCTCCACTCGCTAACGTCTGTCCATCTGGACTGAACGAGACGCATCTGACCTCACCCGTATGCCTTGTGAGCAGGTTAAGTTCTTTGCCTGTCCCGGCATCGTAGAGCCAAACGCCGATACTACTCGCGACTGCCAAACGTATTCCATCTGGGGAATATGCCATCTCGGAATTCCACCCTTTGCCGAGGCGCGTTTTGACACCTTCAGGCAGATGCCATTGTGGAGAATCTTGGGCAAAGCCACTCGGTAGATACATAATTAAAAATAGAATGGTTATCAAAAAAATGGAGAATCGTGTTCTTTTCATAAAAAATCCTTTTTTTATTTATAGTTTGTATCAAATGACCCCATGAGTTATACTCATAGTATGAGTTCATCTAACAGGTAGATGTATTTACATCACCGAGACTCACTTCATGGAGGTCGATATGAACCGTAAGAAGGACACCGCCTATGGTGTCAAACGCATTGAATCCAAGAATGCCAGATCGGCGATTATTCAGAAGATTTCAGAAGACTTTAATCTGATGCCTATAGTGGCGGAAGCCTACTATAAACAGATTTCTACCTACTTTGCCCAACACGCCGATGTTCAACTCACTTCAGGGCAAATCTGTTACGAGGCAGTGGCTGCGGAGGAACCAGCAGGTAGACACATCGCTTTAGCGAAAAAAGTCTCCTGTCGCCTGAAACTCAATGACATCGACACCGATCTCGAAGTCTTAGCCGATTACGGTCTGGCAGGTCTCAGACGCCATCGGATCCTGCGATTGACCAAAGAGGCTTATGACCAAGACGCTTTGCTGACTTATGAGGATTTAGCTGTTTTATTAACCAGCAGTCCTGCGACGATGAAACGCGACATTCAACACTTGAGGCGTGAGGGCTATTTCGTGATGACGCGCGGGACGAAACTCGACATGGGCCCAGGGGTGTCTCACAAGACACAGATCCTCGAGTTGTATTTCAAGATGTACACCTTCACCGAGATTGAGCAAAAGACGAACCACTCCGAACGTGCCGTCTACCGGTATTTGAGAGACTTCACACACGTCGCCACGCTCCATGCTCAAGACTTTCCGAGGGGCCAGATACGCCTGATTACCCACCTCTCTGACCGTTTGGTTCGCGAATATCTCTCACTGTATGAGGAATACCAACACACCGATCGCATGACCCATCTCCTTCATCCAGAACCTATGGATGAAAAAAAGGGGGATCTCTGATGAGCAAACCTTTGACGCGCACGCAGAATAACGAGAAGAAAGTCAGGCGCATCAACGATAAGTCGCTACGACAGTTGCTGATCCATCGCTTTCTCAATGACTACGGCTATGACAAAGGCGAAGTCACAGCGACTGCCATTGTGGACGACATTCTCAAGACCGTTGAGGAATATTTCGTCATTACCCTCCCTTTGGAGAAACTCGCCAGGGGCGACCAACTTCCAGAGGAACGGCTCCTCCGGTATGGGCAACTCGTCTGGATGGCAGTGCCGATTGATGAATACCCCGAAAGAGGCAAATCCATCATCAAGACCCGTATGAAACCTATCATTCTGACCTACGTTGCTGCAGAGGATGTTGAATCCTTTCGAAACGGATTCACTTCCCGACAACTGCGGATCAAGCGCTTGGTTCGCTGGTGTCATCAAGCGTATGACCAAGGTGCCTTATTGACACAACTTGACTTGGCAGTCTTGCTCAACGTCTGTGATCAGGTCGTCTGTGATTATGTCAATGAGTGGCAAAGAACCACAGGCGAAATCTTACCCACCCGTGGCAATATTCATGACTTATCGGGGGCGATTACTCACAAGAAAGAGATCATCACGCTCTATCTTCAAGGGTATCTTACCCCGACTATTGCCGCCAAGATGAAGCATTCCAAGGAGGCCGTGGATCGATACATTCGGGATTATGAGTCCGTGAAAGTCGTTCGTGCCGCAACTGCCGATGTTGACACAATTTCACAGATTACACGACTTTCGAGACGTGTTATCACGCAATATCTTGACCTAATTCCACAGCATCAACTCCAAACCCTTGATGCCAACTTAGCAAAACAGGAGGCGTTGACTTGAAAATAGGGTTGACACCCCTTGCCCGTATTGTTATACTTGAAGCAAATGTGCCTTCAAGCACATCCTTCCACTCATGAGTGATAACTGGGAAGCTAATGAACATCAGCCTCCCAGCTATCCTATGGTCATATGATACTATTTGCGAATTAGCAGTTTCCGCGTTGCCGTGAAATCGCCTGCGGTTAAGGTGTAGAAATAGACCCCACTTGCCACAGGTTCACCGACATCATTTTTGCCATCCCAATACGCCGCACGGCTACGGCTTTGATAGATACCAGCAGGTGTATGTCCCAACGCCAACGTCCGAACCAAGATACCATTCACAGTATAGATTCGCAAAGTGACCTCCGCAGGTTCGGAAAGTCGATAGGGTATCCACGTCTCTGGGTTGAACGGATTCGGATAGTTCGGCAGCAATGCTGTCTCTTCAGGAATTAGCAATGCTAAGAGGCTTTGAAGGCTCGCGATGCCTCGTTGGAAAGCAACGGAGCCGTCGCCTTCAACATGTGCTTGTGCTATCCACGCCACTACCTGATCAGGATTTAGGGCTTCTGCAAGCAGAGAAGGTGCGGCTGGAGCCGTTGACTCACCGAGATGTCCCGCCACAAGGATAATGTCCAGGATGCTGACGATTCCATCCCCGTTTACATCTACTTCCGAGTTGGAGGGTGCGGTTTCCCCCAAGTGTTTGGCGACTAAGATTATGTCCAGAATACTTACCTGTCCATCTCGATTTATATCGCCAGTTGTGAGCGATTCCACGACAACAATGGTAAACGTATGAGGTTCGGCAGGGATCGCCTGTCCCGTGCTGGAACCGAATTGGAAGTTGTGCAACGCCAATTGCGTCTGTCTGTCTGCCTTTGCGGAGAAGATCACTGAAAGGAGCAGGCCTGTGCCGCTGACACCGTCTCCGGTGAGACTCGCTGCGCTGAGCCCTGTAATCTTCCCAGAGCGATTGTCAATTCTTCCTTTCTGAAAGAAGGTCGTCGCGCCTCCTGTTTTCAGGAAATCGCCTTCTTTGACTTCAACGACTTCAAGTCCGGTAGGATCAAATTCAATATCAAATTGCCATCCCGCTAAATCGTGGACATCTTCAGCACTCAGATCAAGAGTGAAGGTATCACCAACGTGGACTTTAGGATCAGATAAGGTGTACCCGACACGGGGGTTCGATATCGTATATTCGGTGCCAGGCTCAAATCCAAAAAAGAGAGACCATAACTCATAATGTGCCTGCAACTCGTCAAGCCTTACCAGCAGGACATTTTTCCCCTTTTGTAGCGTGATAGGAAAAAATGTTCGGTAACCAATATTGTGTGCTCCAAAGGCATAGTTTGCGTAGTCTTCATGGACTAATTGTCCATTAAGATAGACTTTCTGACCATTACTGGCACCTATAAATATTTTGGTCTGCTGTGTTCTCGGAGAATACAAAGTGATAGAACTGTAGACAACAAACAACTGCCCATAAATATTGGGTTCAATAGTGCCTTGAGAGTCTAATAATCTTCTAAGGTTCGTCTTATTACCTGTGAAGTTATTAGGGGCGTAAGGCTCAAGCATTCCACCTGACCATGCACTGTTCCCTATAAGAGTCCCTTCCGAGGCCCCGAGGGTAGCAATCTGTTGTTCTGTAGATTTATTGTTGGATGCTTTTGCTAAATAATCCGTCAGAGGTCCATCTTTGTCTAATTTTACGGGCAAGGTCAGCCAGAGCCAAGGTCCCTCAATATTTGGACCGCCTTGTGGAAAGGCCGGGTTACCAAACCAAGTGAAGACTTCTATACTCTCGCGTATGCGATCCAATGGTGAGAGGTCAGAGATGTTATTCTCGTGAAGCTGTAAATTTTTTAAGTTAGGTAGAGATGCAAGTGGCGAGACATCTACAATTTGATTCCTATTGAGTATCAACGTTTTCAAATTAACCAATCCTGCCAACGGGGAAATATCTGAAATCTCAGTATCGGACAGAGCAAGATGTTCCAAGTCTGTTAATCTGGACAAGGGTGAGAGATCCGAGATATTATCGGTGTGCGTAAGACCAAACCATCTGAGTTTTGTTAAGCCCTTTAAGGGTGAGAGGTCGGTTGCTTTGCAGTCATATAAACGGAGTCTTGTTAGGTTTGTCAATCCTGCCAGGGGTGAGAGGTCCGTAATATCAGAATGTACGGTGTCTAACTTTTGCAGATTTTTGAGTCCTGCCAAGGGTGTTAGACTTGTTATACGAGTCTCTGAGGCATTTATTGCTTCAAGATCGCGCAATCCTGATAGGGGTGAAAGGTCAGCTACTTCAGTGCCCCGAAATTGTATTTCACGCAATTTTGTCAATGAAGCAAGTGCTGAGAGATCGGATAAAGGATTGTAACTGATAACTAATACTGTTAAATTTTTTGCAAACGCAAGCCCTGTCAAATCGCTAATGTTCCTGTTCTCCGCCCTCAATCTCTCCAATGTCGCGATTTCTTCTGCGGTAATCGGAACATTGGGATTTTTACCAAGTGCCTCTGCAATTGCATCACGAAGGTTTACGTCACGGATATGCACAGTAGCCCCAGGGATACGTTCAGTTCGAGGGGTAACAGGCTTAACTATATCGCTGTCGGGAGAGCTCAGCGTCGTAACGATTTCACTGAAATTCGAGGTCCATGTATCCCGTTTCACAGTGCCATTCGGCCCTGTTAGCACCGCCAAACCTAAGTTTCTCAGACTCGCATTCTCACGAACCTTCTGGAGGAAATCCGCCGTTTCTAACCCGACCGCGGCAGCCGCATGCGCCGCATCAAGTGGCCTTTGAAACGCCTCGTGAAACCGCTGAACAGGTTCAATCCCACCGAAGACATCGCCTGTTTTTTCAAGTGCCTGCCGGTAACGCTCAGTATCCTCATCTATAAAAGCATCCATCGTCCCCTGCTCTGCATAGAGACGCAACGCCTGTTCTTTGTTAAACAGCGGATTTGGGTTCTTCTCAACAACAGCGCGCACCTGATCTTCAAACGTCTTCATCCCTTCGGTGTGGCAACCTATGCAGGAGAGTCCATTGCGGACAGTCGGATCACTCGCAGCGGGGTTTCGGACAATTTCTATCGGGGCTTCGTCCAGCCGGTTGCCTCCAGCATCTACCAGATAATATGCCTGCAAACCGTTGGGAAGATTGAAGATAATCTCGCCACCATCGTGTTCAAATGAAAGTGGATGGGTAAAAACGCTCTGCGTCCCCACATTCCCAGCAAAGTCGTAACTTTTCCAATACGCGCCATACCGGGAAAGGTGCCGTTCGACGACGCGGTTGTTATTGGAGACACCAGAATCATTGAAACCCGCCCGCCAGACGCGTTTTCCTGCCGCATTTCGGATATTTTCCACTACATTTACCTCAAGCCGTGCCTCTAACTCCCGATCCGTCTGTGGAAGATCTAAGATGTCGTGATAGAGGGGCGGCAAGGAGGCTGTAGCGATAAACCAATCCACATGAACGAACGGCACCTCACACTCCATCGCTTCGCGCAGATTTGTTAATTTTTCACGGAGAGTCGTTTGTGTCGGGGCATCGAACTCAATACTATACGGATACACCTGTTCAATCTGGGTCCATCGGTGGGTTCCGATCTCCCATTCGTAGTCTCGGAGGTCGATGTAGAAGATTGTTTCTTCTCGGTCAATGGGTTGGGGTCTGATGACTTCGCGTCCCCAAGAGAGACTGTTCACGAGTTTAGAGAGTGCCCGTTGATAGGCGTGGAGTGCCTCTGGACTCTCACCTGCGTTATAGAGATGCGTCAGCGTGAAATAGCGTGTGAAGGTGCGATCAAATGGCGAAAGCGAGTTGAGGTGACGCTCAATCGTTTCAAGCATTTCGGCGGGGGTGATGAAGGCAGTGTCTCGTTCTGGGGGCTGCCAATCCGGCGCGCCGGCTTGAATCCAGTTGCCAATTGTTAGAATCGCGGCGGCGGGAAGTTGCGGTTGACCCAACGGCATCCCTTTGGTGAGGTCTTTTTCAAGGAGCCGCGTATAGACGGTGGATTCAATCGGTTTCCCTGGAACAACTGCGCCTGTTTCGATGAGCACTGTATGATCAATGATGATTTCTTCAATAAACGCGCCGTATACTCCATGGCAGTTGAGGCAATTTTGCTCAAAGATCGCATACGCCTGTTGGGCAATATTTTCCTGTGCATCGGCACTTTGATAACTTCCGAAAATAGGCATCAATAGACAGGTAAAGATAACAAAGATTTTCCAACTTTTCATGGGCTCTCCCTTCCACACATTATGAACTTGATTGGCAAGTGGTTTTCATATTTTAGATGATAGCACAAGGGGTCGCAAATCGCAAGGATTTTTCGGGAGTAGCGGCGAGGTTAGGAAACCTCGCCAGCGGGGAGAGGAAAATTGAATGACCTATGTCTCCGAAAAAGATTCCTTGCTAAAAAAGCGTTAGACATGGCATACTATGGGTGAAAGTTATAAATGCGTAGACACCAACATTCTGATGCTGACTCGCGAATGCTCCTGTCTCATTAATTCTGGAGTCCACTATAAGAACATTTTTGACTCAAAAAATGCGAATTGATTGTCAGAGCCATATATTTCCAAACACCTATACCGAAATCCTCGCGCAGAACCCACACCCACCGCAAGTTATCCGTCGTGGGAACGAGGCTGTTGTTACATACGGCGATGTCCAAACATTTCGCCTCCAAGACGAAGCCTATGATCCGAAGCGAAAACTCAAGGATATGGATGCAGCAGGGGTCGATATGGCACTGCTTAGCACCAATATACCCCCGCCCTGTATGCTCGCACCCGAATTAGGGAACAAGGGCGCACAAGCGATCAACGATGCCATCGCCGAACTTGTGGACACACATCCACACCGATTCGCAGGACTGGCGTGCCTGCCGTGGCAGAACATAGATGAAGCCATTACAGAAATGGATCGGGTAAAAGGACTCGGTTTTCGGGGGATCATGCTCTATTCCCATATCGGCGGGAAACCTGTTGATGCCCCACAATTCGAACCCGTCTATACACACGCCGAAACACTCAGTATGCCGATTGTGATGCATCCGACGGTTCCAACGTGGGGTGAAGCGATCAAAGACCACTGGATGATCGGTATGATGGGGTTACAGGTGGACAACAGTTTTGCACTGTTACGACTCATCTTGAGTGGGATTCTCGAACGCCACCCTGACCTGCAAATCGTGATGCCGCACGTTGGCGGTATCCTCCCCTATATGAGCGGTAGGCTTGACCATCAGACGGAAGTTTTAGGGAGAGCCAGAGAAAATATCACACAGCCCCCGAGTACGTATCTACGACGTATCTATCTCGATATTGTATCGCCATCGGTGGAATCCATACAGTACGCTTATGCGTATTCCGGGGCAGATCGCTTGTTGTTCGGAACAGACCATCCGTGGGTGGATATGCCGCGATTTGTCGGTTTAATTGAGGAAATGCCGATCCCGGAAACAGATAAAGCGCGAATTTTCAGTGAAAATGCCATAAAATTGTTCAAGTTATAGTAAAATATGAGAGATTGAGAAGCGAGATCCCTGAAAATAGGGAAAGAGAAGAGGGTTTACGACATGTCATACGGATTGACTGATGCTGAAAAGTTTTTCTTTGAAAATAACGGCTATCTCGTCTTGGACAACTTTCTCGCGCCTTCACACGTTGAAACACTCAGGAGTGCCCTCGCTGAAGTCATTGAGAAGCGACGGGAATGCGAGGAGAAAGGCCTCACCGAAACCGGAATGACACACATCCATGGCGAGAAAAGCACCCGCATTTTCTACATCCTTGGAGACCACCCGGCGTTTTTGGAACTCCTGGATTGGCAACCGATCCTACCATACGTCACGGGGTTGCTGAATAAAATGCCCCACCATCACGCTTCGGATGCCATTGTTGAGCACGCGTCCGATTTAATGGAACGTTCGATGGGGTGGCATATCGATGGGCACGATGAAGGCTATCGTAACCTACGTCCGATTCCGTTTTTGCAACTCAAAATCGGCTATTATCTGACCGATATGACAGAAGGCGGTCAAGGCAATCTGTGGCTCATACCGGGAAGCCACACGGCACTGTATGATCCGAGCCATGAAGACCTGCGGCATCCTTATGAATATCCGGGTGCTTTGGAAGTATGCGCCCCACCGGGGAGTGCGATTCTCTTCCATAACGCCGTCTGGCATTCCGCCGGCATCTTCACAAAATCGAAGGGTTCTCGTGAAATGCTCTATTACGCCTATGAGCACCCGTGGATGATTGCCTCTGAGGAACATTGGGGGTATCCCAAAGACTTTTACAACACGCAACTCTCACCCGAACAGCGGAAATTCTTTCATGGATTTGTCTTCGATCCACCCGAACAGCGATGGGGATAGTGAAATAGGGGTTTGCAAGCCACACCCTACAACACAACTCGGAGGTTCCGCGATTACCATGCGTGCCTCCGTGCAAGGAGGACGCACTCATGCGTTTGACTGAATCTCAAGTTTCCTTCTTTCACGACAACGGATATCTACTGCTTGAAGACGCACTTGATGAAAACGACCTGGGTCCTGTGATTGACGAATATAAGGGAATTATCGCGGAACGTGCCGAGAAATTGCACTCGGAAGGGAAGGTTACAGAGACGCACGCCGATAAACCTTTCACAGAACGGTTACTCCATCTCTCACAGGAGGCACCCGAGATAACGGCGAATCTGGATATCATGCAGGCGCGCGGTGAAGCGACGTTCAACTTCCTCAAGAACCCGAAAATCCTCGACATCGCCGAGTCTTTCGTGGGTTCCGAAATCATCTGTAATCCGATCCAACATATCCGTGCCGTCCTGCCGAAAAAGAGTTCACAACGGGCACCGACACCTTGGCATCAGGACGCGGGGGTGTGCTGGCCCGACACCGATCCCTACTTCATGCTAACTGTTTGGATTCCGATTGTAGATGCGACGTTGGAAAACGGGTGCTTACAGGTTATGCCGGGCAGCCATAAGAGGGGACTTTACAAGCACGATTGGTCGGCGGCTGGACTGGCGGTTCCACCGGAACATCAACCCGATAACCTCACTATGAAACCGTTGCCGATCCGGGCCGGCGGCGTTATTCTGTTCCACAACTATACGCTCCATAGTGCGAAACCGAACGAATCCAAGAGCATCCGATGGAGTTTCGATCTGCGGTATCACGATGTCTACCAACCGACAGGAAGACCTTTCTATCCGGCATTCCTGATGCGGAGCCGTTTGCGACCAGAAGCGGGGAATACTCAATATGAAACGTGGTGTCAACGGTGGGAATTTGCGTTAGAGAATTCGAAGGGAGCACAAGCCTATCGGTGGCCCCGTTAGAAAGGGAAAATAGTGACGAAACCGTAGCACGTAATGAAATGGAGTGCGACTCGAACACGAAGAACCTAAAAGACGGACAACCGATACTTATCCGCAAGGTAAAATTAAAAAAGGGGAAAATGTGATTGAGATCTCAGATCTGCCGACGGTCAATGCAACGCTGAACACAATCAGCGGCGTTCTGCTAACGATTGGGTATGTGCAAATCCGACAGCGGAAAATTACGGCACATAAAAACTGCATGCTCGCGGCTTTTGGTGTGTCTGTGCTTTTTCTGGTGTGCTACGTTATCTACCACTATCACGCCGGATCGAAACCGTTCACAAAGCACGGGTGGATTCGTCCGGTCTACTTCACTATCCTCATTTCGCACATTATCTTGGCGTTCGTGATAGTGCCGTTGGCGTTGCGGACTCTCTATTTGGCGTGGCGTGAGCGGTTCGAGAAGCACCGTCGTATCGCAAAGATCACTTTTCCGATCTGGTTATACGTCTCAATAACAGGTGTGATTATCTATCTCATGCTGTATCAGTTATAGAGACAGATGGTATGATCCTTATCCACTACAAGTCCTCAGGTTCGTAGTCAGGTGATTTATCGCCTGTCACAACGCGCAATACATTGCACTACCACAAACTTACAGATTGTCTCTATGCATCAAAAGGACGGAACCCGCGCAACATCAGACCTCGATCACTATTAGATTTCTTTGCTTCTTCAGCGGCTGCTGCTCGTTTCTCTGCCTCTGCTCGGTTCGTCGTGGTTGTCCCACCGATAATCACGAAATCGTCTGTTCGGCGGTAGCGATTGATGAAAATCGGACGCGGCTTATCCGACATATTCTGTTTGGAACCGTGCACTGTCTTGACGTTAAAGAAGATTGAATCCCCGGCTTTGCCAGAGACGGGCAATGCGCTCTCCCAGGGCCACTCATCCTCTGCGAGACCGAGGTGTGAGAACGTGTCAATATGCTTGAGTTGGCCGAGTTTATGTGAACCCGGCACGACGTGTAAGGCTCCATTTACCAAGTCCGTATCCACGACGTAATTCAAAATTCCGACGGGTCCCTGATAGCGGTGTTCAAAATAGGCAGAATCTTGATGGAGGTGCTTCGGGTGTCCGCCAACCGGCTCCTTATAGAGGCACTGTCCGTTCCCAAAGATCTCCACATTCGGTCCCAAGATCGCCTCCACGATACCGACTGTCGTCTCATCGAAAGCGGATTGGAAGAACGCAGCACTCGTCTGATAGCCTATCGCCAAAACCATAATCTGTTTGTCGCGTTCGTAGCCTTCTGGTGCTGGCAGGAAGAGTGTGCCGTTGGGAGTGCGCCATCCCTCAACAATCCGTTCTGCTTTGTCAAGCAAGGATATGGATTCCGCAGCGGCAGCCTCAATGTCCACATGGATCGCCTGAATATAAGGTGCCATCAACCCGCGCACGACAAGACACCCATATTCCTCAAAGATGTCTGCGGCTTTCTGGACATCCAACGCCTCCACAGACATCTCAATATCTTCAACTGTTACTTTAGGTTCTTGGTTCACGAAATATCTCCTTATCTCATAAATACTCTATTCCCTTGAGATCCCGTCCACGCTTACTCTTCTCCACCCCACGATGGCTTCCTGCCGGTCAATTCTTCAAGATACTTTGCCGTTCGGTTTATCTCTGCTTTGAGTTTCTTATCCGATCTCTGCTTTCCAACATCTTCAGTCGCATAAGTGACTCGGTAAGTGTCTTTTTCGGTCTGGAGGAGGATAAATTCACCCGGGACATTCCTGTTCACATACTGGAGCATATCAAAAAGTAACCAATAGACATCGACGGACGAATATCGCAGCCGGTCCCGAGTAGACTTTTCACCAACGCGGTCTAACGTCTGTTTTACAAAGTCTATCACTTCGGGAAGCGTATAGACTTTGCCCTCTGTTATCTGAATCTTCTTCATTTTTTCACCCTGCTATTTTAACGGTCGGCATTCGCGCGGGTTGTGCGTCAAAAGTGCCAACAGTGTCAGCGGCGTTGCGGATCTGAATAAGCTGCGATGCGATGCTGACCGCAATCTCCGGTACTGTTTTCGAGTTAATATCCAACCCGATGGGTGCGTACACCCGTTGAAGTCGCTCCTTAGAAATCCCTGCCTCCAGCAAATCGTCAAATATCAGTTTAATTTTGCGACGGCTGCCGATTAAACCGATGTAACCGGCATCCGATTCAACAACACTATGAAGTGCGGATTCATCGTGTTGATGACCACGGGTGACAATCACGACATACGTCAGTGGCGTGATCGGATAGTTTTGGAGTTCTGTTGCGATATCTCCGATGATAATTTCGTCCGCCTCCGGCAAGCGTTCAGCAGAAGCAAAGTCGGCACGGTCATCAACAATCGCAATGTCAAAATCCAACCAGTTCCCAAGATGACAGAGTGCCTGCCCGACATGTCCTGCCCCTGCGATGAGCAAGGTCGGTCTCGGTTGTAGCGGTTCCAAGAAGACCGAAGCCGTCTCATTCTCCTGAAACAAGCCAGCACTGTTCCGCGCAAGTACCTTCGCTATCTCTGCCTCCACTGCTGCTTCCAAAGCCGGATCGCCTAACGTGCCGATATGTTCTCCAGTGTTCGCAAAGATCATCTTCATGCCAACATCAATGCCCTGCTTTTCACTCGCCACAACCGTTGCACAGACGAGTGGTATCTTTTCGGCATTCAACGTTTGAAGTCTCTCAAACATGTCGGCTTCGGCGGGGGTCTTCGGCAAATCGATAAAGATTTTCATATTTCCGCCGCAGATAAGCCCATCATCCCAACCGTAATCGCTATCCAATTGAAACTCAAGGAGCCGCGGCATCCCGTCTTGCATGAGTCCGATCGCCTGTCGCCGCGCTTCGGCTTCAACACAACCGCCGCCGAGCGTCCCAATATTCCGTAAATCCGGGAGAATCAAAAGCTTCGAGCCGGGCTTTTGTGGAGTTGACCCTTTCGTCTCTACAACAGTGCAATACGCTCCGACTTGGGAGGTCTCTATTAGTTCTGGAATTTTTTGGTATATTTCTCTCATTGTTTAGTAGTTATCAGTTGTCAGAAGAAAAGCCGTTAGCGGCCAGCACACCGAATTTAAATATTAAACTTCACACAACTCACAAAACGAACAGGGAAGGCACCTTATACGATGCCCCTTCTATAGAATTTGGTCTTCCGCACTCTGCCCGACTAATTTTTTAAACTGTTCGCGTTGCTGATCGGTCAACTCAAGTGGAACAATAGTCGCAACACCGTCGTATCCGATCTGTGCAGGAACATTAAGGTAAACGGATGTTGTCCCTGCTGAGACACGTGTCCCAACACTCATGACGCGTCTTTTATCAAGCGCAATCGCTGAAACAATTTGCAAAATATGACTTACCAATGTCCATTCGCCGCTCACGATATACGGGGAACGCCGTGCAACGGCTTCACAGAGGCTTTCAATGTCAGTTTCAGAGATGAGTTGTGCAAGCGGAATACCGTTCACCCGACAGTATTGTGGGAGCGGGTACGTCTCTTGATCACTCCCAATCACCAGAGCCGTCACGTCTTTCACGGACACATCAACACGTTTCGCAATTTCAGAGGCTAAGTGCGCTGTAGCAGCCCCGTTTCCGAGTCCGAGAATCTGCCCGTCGCCGAGGGTCTGATGTATCCACGCAGAGATGTAATTCGTGGGTGACAGTGCCACGAGAATTTTGGCATCTGGGGCATACTGCTGGATTCCGGTTACAAACCGCCGAACGAGGGCGATACTTGTCGTCTTTGCGGCTTGGGGAGACCGAAAACCGGATTGCCCCACTGGTGGCAGCAGCACAACTACGTCTGCATTCGCCATCCCCTCTAATGAATTGAAAACGGAAATCGCGGTGTCGCTTGCCCTCAAAGCATTCGCTTCCACAAGATCCCGGAGGTATGCTGGTGTGCCCTCTTTTGGATGAACAAATCTATTCTTGCTCGACGTTGCATCCGACACAAAGGCGACTTCACGTGCCGTCTCTGATTGACACAAGCCCCAGGCAGTCGAGACGGCTAACTGACTGTTGCCCAATAAAGCGACTTTCATCTATTACCTTACAATAGTTATAAATTAGACTAAAAGGGTTTCAACGATTGCTTGAAATTGTTCCTCGATATATTGACGGTGGTTGTCCATTTCTGAACCTGCTGATAGTTTTGTAGATACGAGTTCATCATAGCGCTCAACGTATTCGAGTAAACTATCGACCTCTTTTTCATAACAGATCGCCGATGCGAGTACCTTTTCCTTCAGCAAAAGTGGCAGTTCAGCCTCCGTAATCTGTGTCAACTCCCACCGCCACACCTTCTCGGAAATATACGTAACAAACTGATTGAGCAGATGACCCTTAAAATCATCGCCTTGGAGTGCCTTCACCTCTTGGATGAGCCCTAAGACATGATTGAAAAGCTCATCCGGAAATTGCTGTCGCAATTCCATAAGCAACCGTCCCGTTGTCGATATCGGGAGTTGATTTTGCAGGAGGAACACCCGCAAATTTGGATAATCCCCGACGCTTTTACTATCACCGAGCCACGTTTCACCGATGGCGGGTAAATCACTTACGTCGAAACTGAGGACCTGCTGCTTCCGAATTTCTTCAAGGTTAATGGCCCGAGGATCAATACCGGCTATCGCTAAAGTGGTGATAACTTCTTCTTGGCGGTAGGGTCTGAGGAAAGCCATGAGTTCTTCAACTTTTTGCTGCTCCGCCTCAATCGCCTCAGCATTCGCGGCACCGTTATTCCGCGATTGCCCACGTTTCCGCTTCTTCCCTTTTTGAGGGGGGTGTGCGAGCTTCCCTGCCCGCTTTGCCAAAGTGTCATGATACCCGAGCAATTCCTCGTAAAGTATTGCAAGCAGGGTATCTCCATGTATAGCAAGCATTGCCGCTGTTGTGACATTCGCCAATTCGTGTCCAGTCTTTGAGATAACCGCCCGGTTTAGGTTACGCTCTATTGACTTACGGTCTTTCTCAGCTTGAATAATAAGCGCGCTGCCGAGCATGAGATTGATTAACCTTTTGGTCTGGTCGGGTACACTCAGATTAATATCACAGGTAGGTTGAATATCCGCCAAGAGTTGCTCACGGAGCCGCCCATCAAGCACCAACGCCCACAAGGTTGCGTAATGCTGTCGCTCATCAACAGCTGAAGGCATATTCTGCAACCATTGTTTTATAGTTGGTAAATGCAGTTTTACATGATCAAGGATTTGGTCGACAGTTTTATCAGGAATCTCAAAACCAGCAAAATTGGTAGTTCTCCCTCGATGCTGTGCCTGCTGACTTCGGCGCTGCGTTGGTTTCTCTGCTTTCTCGGCTAATAGGAGATTGACTAACGGTTGAATAACGATTTCAAAATCCTGCCCGTTCTGACTTGCGAAGTTTGCGAGTTCCAGCAATTCCAACCAGATACTCGTCAACCGTTCAACTTGCGTTGCATGTAAAGTTGAGCGCAGCGTAATACCTGCCATCTTCTCACGGACGGTTCCACGCGTCCATTGTGGCAAGTAAATTTCGTTTAAGAGTTCGTTATTCTCGAAAATTGAGAGATCCACCTGCCTGACAAGCCCGATTTCAATGAAGTCCTCTTCAAACACGAGATCATGAAACAATCCAGCAGCTCGATCGAGCACCTGATTCGCCAGTTTATAGGAGGATTGAATAAGGTGATTCAGGGTTAACTGCTGATTATCCTGTAACTGCCAAAATTCTATCATGGGGTCAATATTCTCTCTGAGCTCTTCGGTTTTCGCCGCTGCGATTGATGCCTCAAAATGCTCGGTGAGATATTCCTCATAGAATTCGACGAAAGTAAGCATAGTGTTCCGTAATTCACGGATCACCAGATCGTCCCATACCTTATTATGGACGCGTTGCCCCGGTCCAAGGACAAGGGCTCTCAAACGGGTTTCTACGCCCTGTTGGAATTGCGCCATGAGTTGATAGGCGTTTTGATTGGCTTTCACCGTGTACGTTTCGATTTTCTTTGAACTCTCGCGAATTGCGGTTTCAATTTCCTCAGCGGGTGCGCTGAACGCAACAGGCACGAATCGCAGCATCTCGGGTTCAAGAGGATCGTAAACCGCCCCTGTGGCGAGCACTTGAATAGGATCAGCCTCTTCTTTAATTGCCTCCGATGTCTCTGCGTCTGGCTCCTCGAATACATTAGACAGTCGCGTATGAAGTGTTAAACCGTATCCCAAGTCGATGAGATCGGGGTACTGCTTAATATGAGTTCTGATGACCACAAGCAGCAGCCTGTAGTCCTGGGCGAGTATTTGGTCAAAAAGTGCGTCTTCATTGAGATGCACGCGATGAATGTGGGTTTGCTCTGGAACGATAACGGTCGCCGGGGGCAGTACCTTAGTATCAGCCTCCGCCATATTTGCGAGTACGTACCCACCCGTTTTGACGGTACTGGGTATTGTCAACCGTGTTTTTAGAACATCCTGAGCGAGTTCGGAAAGCGTTAGGGATTTTCCCAAGTTTTGAATCGTAATATCTGAGACGCTGCCATCGGCGAAATCTGTGATTTGGCGCGCGTTCCGCTCCAATTCTTGTATGCTTCTGTGGACCCGGTCATAGTCATCCTGTGTCCCGGCTGTGATCTTCGCCTCGTCAATCCAGGAAACCCATGCGCCTGGACGCGGTCGCATCTTTACTGTAAGCTTACCATCTTCTGAGTCAAAACCGGGTAGAATGTCGCCCTCTGAGCTCTCTTTGGGTGTCCAAACGATCAGATGCTTATCTGACTTCACACCAAGCCCTAAGCCAAAGGTATCTCCCCAACTCATCCGCCCCTCAATACTGGATTTGATTTTATCAGTTAGCGCCAAAAGCGTTTCCGAACGAAAATTAAGTGATAATCCTTGCATTGGGTCGATTCGATTGTACGCCTTTCAAATAAATTTAGGCAAATAAATGTGTGAAGGACCAGTGAAAACACAACGGTTCACTGTTAATCAAAACCATTACGCCCGGTCCGTTAATAACTAAAAAATTAATATTGCTGCTCCCGCCTTATCGGCTCAGCGCATGTGCTAAAGGTCCAATAGGCTTTAACGAGATTAGTGAATTTCGAGTCCCCATGCGTCCCAGCCTTGATACTGTTTTCGCGCGAATAGTTCAATCTTACACTGGTGGGGAAACATTTTCTCAATCCGTTTACGCACTGCCTCCGGTTTTTCAGAGTGACGTGTTCGTTTAGCCTGCACGAGTTGTCTCATATTCCTCGCGCCTCGCGGTTGTGGGATGTTCCCACGTCTGAAAACAAGGCATAACTCACATTGGCTCATCGTGTAGAAACCGGGGTTCAAGCGTTGCTTATCCCAGACGAAAGCGACTGTCGCCCACCGAAACCCCCACGCCGTGCCGAGCTGAATCGCCTGATCGAGATGTGGAGAAGAGGTCCACATAAAAAGCAGACAATTCTCTTCGCTAATTGAGGCAATGTCCCATGTCTTCATTTCTGACACCGGCACAGTCGGATAGTGTCGAATTGCGCCACCACTCTCCTTACCTCCACTTCCCGTGTGCTGAAGTTGTCCTTTGTAATCCCACGGCGGATCGGCGTATATGATGCTGTACTTCTTATGGGGGAACGGAGCGTATGCTGCCATCAATTGTCCGGATCGGTTCACCTACTTCGCCTCAACACTCAGCCCTTGCTGCGGGATGTCATTGTTTGCGACGAGCATGTCCCGATCAAAGATGAAGTCACTGCGGGCACTTCCAAGACTCTCTCCCTCTTTCTGACGCTCACGGAAGTATTGAGGGAGCGTTAATCCTGTCATCCGGATAGCATCTTCCGGGCAAGCCTCAATGCAATACCCACAAAATATGCAACGGAGCATATTGATTTCAAAGACATCCGGGTATTTCTCGCGCGGATAACCTTCCTTGGTTTGCCAACCTTCCGGGGCTGGTGCCGCCTGAATTGTGATACAATCTGCAGGACAGGCAGTCGCGCACAAGAAACATGCTACGCATTTGATTTCGTCTTTTTCTGTCACCGTCAGTTTGTGAATGCCGCGATACCTATCGTTGCGTTCATCCACACTCCGAGGATCTTCAGGATACTGATAGGTCAACTTTTTCTTTGGGATATGTTTCAGGGTCGTAAACATCCCCTTAATCAACGCAGGGATATAGAGTCTATCCCAAAAAGACATTTCTTCGTTAACTTTCATTCTGCTAATGATTCCCTCCTGTGATTATCGGTTTCAGACCTTAGACTGGACTATAACATTTATTTTTCCACCAGCCGGCCCGCTGGGGCTGTGCTTTGGTACATCAACGTCTATTTTTCTGTGAGTTGGGTTTGCGTGAACAACTTTTAGAAAAATCAGAAATGTTTTGAAAACGGATCATGAACCGCGTAGCAATTGTCCAAACTATAGTAATTATATAAGAAACTCAAAATTATATCAACCCATTTTTTCATCCATTCGGCATCAGTTTCTGTTAGTTGTATTGAAGGGTCTTTGATATGGAGATTGTCCGTATAGAAGAACTGAATGAATCTGCAATTTTTCACTTTAAAAATCTCCATTCATGATATAATATTTCCAATTACCCGTGAGCGTTTGGATTCTATTAACATATGCTTGAGAAGCTACACTCGACATCGCCTGCGGGACACAAAGGAGCCGTAAAATGGATAATTTAAACGTTGGAATTGTCGGGCTCGGTTGGGTAGCCGGTGCTCATATCGAAGCCTTCAAAGCCGTTACAGGTTCGGATGTTACCGCCATCTGTTCACGTCGAGAACACGATGAATCTGCACTGGCAGAAACTTATGGAACACCCCTTAAAGCCTATACCGATTTTGAAAAAATGCTTGCGGATCCGGATGTCCACATCATCGATATCTGCACGCCACATCCCTTTCATGCCGAACAAGCCATCGCTGCTGCCGAAGCGGGAAAACATCTCATCATAGAAAAACCGATCTGCCTTACACACGCAGATGCGAAAGCTATCCGTGATGCTGTCAAAAGCACAGGTGTCAACGTCTGTGTCTGTTTCGAGTGTCGATACAGTGCACATTTTACAATGATTCGCTCCGTCATCAACAACGGATTGCTCGGGGAACTCCACTATGCCGAAGTCGATTACTACCACGGCATTGGACCCTGGTACGGACAATACGAATGGAACATCAAAAAAGACTTTGGCGGTAGTACGCTGCTCACCGCTGGATGTCATGCGCTCGATGCCCTCCTCTTTTTCATGGATGGAAACGTTGAAGAAGTAACGAGTTACCACACGCAATCCACAGGTGCGGCTTTTCAACCCTACGAATACAAAACGACGAGCGTCAGCCTCCTTAAGTTTGAAGGTGGCGGAAAAATCGGGAAAGTCACCTCCTGTGTCGATTGCTTACAGCCTTACTACTTCCATATCCACCTCGTTGGAAGTGAGGGCAGTCTTCTCGACAACCGTATCTATTCCGCGAAACTTCACGGTATGGATAAGAGCAGATGGAGTACACTTGAGACCTCGCTCATTGATTCTGGCGATGTCAGCGATCATCCATACGAGCCGCAATTCCAAGCGTTCATAGATAGCATCAGACGCAATGAACCGATGCCATTGACCGATTTTGATACGGCTTATGAAACACACCGCGTTGTCTTCGCCTCCGACATGTCGGCAGAAGCAGGCGGCAGAACCGTTAAACTGTCCGAACTCGATTAATTACCATCGCATTGCTGCCTCGCGATAGAGTTGAATCTGCTCCATATTGCGAGGCACCGCTATCTGGATAGACTTGCGTTTCCGATTCACATCTCTGAGTACAATCGGGGCCCGAAGCATATTTGTCATTGTAACAATGCCGGAGTGATAAAAAACCCACAGACGCTGCTCGGTGTAAGGGTTCAGAACGTACTCTGAAGTATGTTCTGAAGGATGCGCGTCTACGTCAACAAAGAGGTCGTGTTTTGGATACGCCAGCTCAACACTCGTATCATGCCCCTGTAAGAACAACTTTTCAGGCGGGGGTTTGGGTGAATATCCACTCAGTTTACATCTGCGAATCCGGATAGGCGCGCTTGATTTGTTAATCAGGTGCAAAGAGACAACAATGGCGAGGCGATGGTTGTCATCACGGTTGATAAACCACGTATCCTCCGGGATAACCGCTACCGTCAACCCCGGAATCTGTTTTTTCCTGTTATAGACGATTGCTAACGCTATAAAACTGACGCAGCCGAGGAGCACCCACTGTCCCGTGGGAGTGGCTAAGAATTGAAGCAGTTGCTTTAACGCTTGTTGTAGCACGCGAACTCCTTGGCGAGTGTTTCTTCTGAAATCACGCCGGGTCGTCGAACGAGTGGCGGCGAGACGGAAATATCATAAACTGTAGAGGGGATGGGGCCCGGTGTCCGCCCGCCATCGACAATCATATCAATTCGTGAACCGAGTTCTTTACCAATTTCTTCGACAGCGGTGGCTGGCGGTTCTCCAGAGAGATTCGCGCTTGTTATTGCCATCGGTCCACCAAACGCTTGAAGGATTTCCAGAAGCAGCGGGTTGTCTGGAATTCGGACCCCGACAGTCTTCCCGCCAGCCGTTAATACGGGCAGCAGCCCTTTGCTTTCAATCACAATCGTCAAACCGCCGGGCCAAAACCGATCTGTGAGGTGGAAGAAGAAATCGGGCAGGTTTCGAGAGAAGCGGTGGATATCCGAAACGGAACTGAGAACAAGCGGAATCGGATTCCCATCGGGCCGCCCTTTGACTGTATAGAGTTTCTGGACAGCACTTGGATTAAACGGGTCGGCACCTAATCCATAGACTGTATCGGTCGGGATAGCGACAATACCCCCCGACTTTAGACATTGGACGGCCTTTTTAATTTTTCCTTGCGGTTCGGTCAGGTGATTTGTAGGTTGATGTCTTTTCATATAGAACTGAAGAAACCCCCAAGCAAAAACCCCTCCAAAGGAGAACCTAATTTCATTACGGGTTTACGTCTCGTGGCGGATCAGACAAGGGATCCGTTCGGCGTCGCATTCAGAGAGAGCGCATCTCGGAGTCCTTGCTGATATTTCTGGTAAGCGATTCCCGCGATCATTGCGCCGTTATCCGTACACAGGTTCATCGGCGGATAGTAGACTTCCGCCCCAATCTCCGTAGCAGCGATCTTGAGTGAAGCACGCAGCTGGCTATTTGCGGCAACGCCCCCTGTCAAGGTTATCGCCTTGGCACCAGTGGCTTTCGCGGCGCGAATCGACTTGTAAACAAGCACATCCACGACAGCGGCTTGGAAACTGGCAGCAATATCTTCAATCGTTACCATATCAGGGTTCGTCGGTTTTACATCCGCTTGTCCACTATCCACAAGTAGACCTGCGCGTCGTGCCTTCTCCACAAAATAGCGCACCGAGGTCTTGATACCGCTAAAACTGAATTGATAATCGTCCGTATTCCGCATCGGTCTCGGAAATTTTATCGCTGCGGGGTCTCCTTTCTGTGCGAGGTCATCAATTATTTTTCCGCCGGGGAAACCCAGTCCGAGATACTTCGCGACTTTATCGTAGACTTCACCGGCGGCATCGTCTTGCGTCCCTCCCAACACCTTATACTGCCAGCCTTCGTGAACTTCAACGAGCAACGTATGCCCACCAGAAACCGTGAGGCAGATATGCGGGAATGTCAGAGCATCATGTACCATAAAATTCGCATAGATATGTCCCTCAACGTGATTGATGCCGAGTAGGGGCAGATTGTGGCAATAGGCAAGACTTTTCGCCGCGGCAACTCCAACGAGCAATGCTCCGATTAAGCCGGGACGATTCGTTACGGCTATCGCTTCCAAGTCCTTAAATGTGACATCCGCCTCTGTCAACGACCGACTCACGATGTAGTTTATCGCTTCAATATGTTTACGCGATGCGAGTTCCGGGACAACGCCCCCGTATTCTTGGTGGACTTCAATCTGTGAAGCAACGACGTTGGAAAGCACGTCTCTACCATCAGCAACAACTGCAGCAGCGGTTTCATCACATGAGGTATCTATACCGAGTATTTTCATTTTTTTAATTATGGGCTCTTGGGCCGTTCACTATTCCATTACGAACGGGTTTTTGGTTAATTCCAACTGCCCACGGTTATGAAAAGTGTTTTTCTTTAAGATTCCTGGTTTAACTGCAAACGGGCGGAAAGTTGATTTCCATCGTGAAATAAGTTATTGATTAGTCTTCGTAAATTGTTTGCCCGGCAACTGTTGAACGATGCCCTTGAGTTCCAACATTAGAAGCACACTTGACACCTGACTGATCGGGAGTTGGGTCGTCCGAACAATGGTATCAATATGTGAGGACGGCACTTCGATAGCCTCAAAAATCGTTTTCTCATCAGGTGTTAAATCAGGTGGAGGTGGCGGTGTTTCAGGGATAGGTTCCGTATCATTCTGCCCAGCAGAGGATGCGTGTGTAGGCACTGCCGCCATATCTGGCACCGGTGATGGTGATGTGTGGGGCTGAATTTGGCTTAATACATAAGGGGGTAACTCGTTGAGCAGATCGTCTACAGTGTTAATGAGTTTCGCACCCTCATTAATTAACTTGTGGGTACCCGCTGAGAGTTGAGAAAAAATCTCACCTGGGACGGCGAACACCTCTCTATTTTGCTCAGCGGCGAGACGGGCAGTAATCAATGCGCCACTACGGTTTGATGCCTCCACCACAACAGTTCCAAGCGTCAATCCACTAATGATACGGTTCCGACGTGGGAAGTTTCTCGGCTTCGGTCTGGCTGCCATCGGGAATTCGGAAACTAACGCCCCCGATGTTTCAATTTTCTCAGCGAGGTCCCTGTTCGCTGCAGGATAGATAAGACTTAATCCATTTCCCATCACTGCGATTGTCCTACCGCCGGCTTCAAGTGCGCCGCGATGGGCTGCGGTATCAATCCCCTTTGCGAAACCGCTTACCACTGTTAAACCGCGCTGCGCGATCTGGTAGCTCAAGCGGTAACTCACCTTTCGCCCGTAATCCTTGGCGTTTCGGGAACCGACGACGGAGACGCTTATCGCGTCTTCTGGGACCAGTTCCCCCCTTACATACAACACAAACGGCGGCGTGTCAATCTGTTTCAAGTGGGGTGGATATGCGGCATCATAGAGTGTTACAACCTGACAACCGTATGTATGTATCAATTCAAGTTCACGTTCTATTGGATACAAAACGGGCTTGTGAATTAAGAGGTCACGGATTGCTGGCGACAGCTGCTCTATTTTTCTGATTTCGTCCGGTGCTGCCCGAAGGGCCCGCTCTGTGCTACCAAAAACGTCCCGTAAGCATTGAACGGTTTTGAGACCTACACCTTGAATTAGATTTAAATGAATTAGACTGATTGTCTCGTTAGACAGCATTTTTAATAGTTGTCAGTCATCAGTTGTCAGTTAAGAGAGGGTCTGATTGAACCCAACCCTCTTTAACTGATAACCAATAACCCTGAAAAAGGTATTACTGTTCTGCTGTGCCAGCTTCCATCGGATCCGGTGGGAGCACGTAATAGATTTCAATTTCCTGAATCTTTTTATATTCTTGCGCAGTGGGTGCTCCAGTTTCACCACGGGTTGAGCGTTTCGCCCCCCCGACGCGGCGCGAGTCCCAACGGCGCGGCACTTTGAGCCGAAACTTCGTCGTCACAATCGGATCCTTCAAAGTGAACCTGTACACCGGACGCATATTGTCGCGGACCTCTTTTACCGTAATCCATTCTTCCTCATCATTCATGTATTGAACGGCGAAGAACTCAAGTTGCCCCGGTTCGGCTTTCACCACGACCTGCTGAATCGTCTGGGGTTGCCGCCATCTCAAAACAGCCTCCGTGTATTTATCCGACTCCATTTGGGACGCCTCATCCTTGCCGTCTTCGAGAATCGGACCTGTCTCTCCTATCGAGTAGATATTGTCGTCATGGTACTTTGTATCCTCGCTCGTCGCATCAAGTGCGATGTTCTTGCTCAAATTAAGAGCTGGATTCGACGCGAGAATACAGCCCGACATCCCAACCACCACGCAGAGGGTTAGTATCAATAATCCAAAACGCATGTATTACCTCCTTGTTGCCCAGAACGGCACAGATGCCGTTTCCTATCGTATGAAATTGAGGCGGTATTGTAGAAACAACCACCTTGTTGTCCTATCTTATGTTACTACAAATCGAGCAATTCATCAAGTTCTTTTTCACGCTTATCGGTAGCCTGTTCCTCTTCAACCTGTTCAGCGGTTTTATAACCGTAAAGTTCAATCTCTCGAATTTTTCCGACAGCGCGCCGACTTCCGATATTCCAGCCTCTACCACCAGAACGTGCCCGTTCCTGTCGGCTCAAGAGGGCGTCATCTTTCGTGCCTAAAACGCGTAACCGAATACGATCTGTCGGAAACGGAATCAGCAGCGCGATCTTAATCGGATTCTGTTTGACGCTCCGGACGTCCTTAATTAACTGCCAATCCGCATCAACGGCGATGCTGCCTTTATCGGCGTAAATATCAAACTCACTTAAATTGTCCGAATGCACGACAATCCGACGGATCGTCTTTTTTTCCGGCAAGGTAATTATGACCTGTGAAGCAGGATTCGCACCAATGAATCCCTGTGATCCTGCGGGGAAGGTGGTTTCCCCGATCGTGTTCAATTTGCCATCAATCATCTGTGGACTTGTCGCCGATACGCCTTCCATGAGGGCATAATTTTCGCTCCACTCCTGTTCTGAGAAGAGTGCGGCGCACCCTGTGAAAATAACGGAAACCAAGCAGAACACTGAAAATAACGCAATGGATCGATAAATCATCTTCTTACTCCTTATGATATAATTTTCCAAGTCGCCCCCTCACGGGTGTCCTGGATTTCAATGTTGAGTTCTTTAAGCCTGTCCCGAATTTTATCGGATGTATCCCAATCTTTGCGACTTCGTGCCTCCTGTCGGACCTCCAATAGTAGAGCAATGAGTTGGTCGCGTTGCTCCACATTGCTGCCATCTTCGGCATCCATATTGTAAATCCCGAGCACCTCACAGGTTTCAGTCAACGCCTGATAGGCTTGTGCGAAAACAGGGGCAGCTGCGCCATTAGAAGTCGCAAGCGATCTGTTGACTTCGCCAACAAGCGTGAAAATAGCACCGAGTGCTTGTGCGGTGTTGAAGTCTGTATCCATCGCCTCGGTAAATCGCGATTTCATCGTTTGGATGGCCTCGTGTAGGGGCAGGGTTTCCGTGTCCCGATCAGACAAGGGTACCTCGTCCTTACACCCCTCATATTTTTTCAAGGCGTCCAAACAGTTGTTCAAACGTCTGAGTGCCCCTTCCGATTTCGCTAAACTCTCCGGATTGTAGTCAAGGGGGTGCCGGTAATGTGCGGAAATCAGGAAATGACGAATCACTTCGGTGGGATAATGGTCAAGCGCGTCTCGTAGCAGGATAAAATTGTGTTCCGATTTGCCCATTCGTCTGCCATCAATCTTCAAAAAAGCGACGTGTATCCAGTAACGTGCGAAGGTGTGTCCGGTCGCCAATTCGCTCTGTGCTATCTCATTTTCGTGGTGCGGGAATTGTAAATCTTCACCCCCTGCGTGAATATCAATCGTCTCACCGAGATGTTTCATCGCCATGGCAGAACATTCTATATGCCATCCCGGTCTGCCCTTACCCCACGGACTTTCCCAAGAAGGTTCACCCGGTTTCGCGGCTTTCCACATATCAAAATCCCGCGGGTCCTCCTTCCGTTCATCAATTTCAACCCGCGCCCCTGCGAGGAGATCCTCTGGTTTTCGACCAGAAAGTTTCCCATATTCAGCAAATTGATTCACGCGGTAATAAACACTCCCATCAATAACGTAAGCCGCCCCTTTATCAATCAGGGTCTGAATTAGACTTATCATCTCTGGAATGTGTTCGGTTGCTTTCGGGTGGACATCCGCAGAATGGATACCGAGGCGTTGGGAATCCTCAAAGAATGCTTCCCCGTTCTGATGGGCAAGTTGCTTTGCCGGCACCCCTAATTCTGCCGCACGATTAATAATCTTATCATCAATATCCGTCAAATTTTGAACCAGTTTGACTTTGTACCCGCTATACACCAAATAACGCCGAACAATATCTGTCACCAAAAAAGAGCGTGCATTTCCCATGTGAATGTAATCGTAAACAGTTGGACCACAACTGTAGATAGATATCTGTTCGGGATTTAGCGGGACAAAATCCTCCAATTGTCGGCTCAGTGAGTTATAGATCTTCATTTTTCTAATTTTTTAATAATTGGACACCTGTATCTCGTTCCACTTCGTTTCACGAGGGTGTCTGGGTGAATTCAGAAACCTTTGCGCCTGAAGGTCGAGTTGGAATTAACCGTGCTCCCATAGTTAGAAAGACAAAAAACATTTATATCCGAGAAAGACAGGCGGTAGCGTGTGCGACAATCGCTTTCCCTTCGCCGACAACGCCCAATTCTTCCGCTGTGGTAGCCTTCACGTTCACCTGTACGACAGCAATATCAAGTGTTTTGGCAAGTCTCGCGCGCATCTCCGAAATGTAGGGCGCCAATTTCGGACGCTGTGCGATAACCGTGCTATCCACATTTTCAATCTGGTAGCCACATTGTCTCACCTTTGCGGCGGCCGCTGCGAGAAAAATAAGGCTGTCCATCCCTTCATAACGATCATCCGTATCGGGAAAATGTGTGCCAATATCGCCGAGTGCGGCGGCTCCTAAAATTGCATCTACGATTGCGTGGGTCAGGACATCCGCATCCGAATGCCCCAACAATCCCAAATGATACGAGATCTCAACGCCGCCGAGAATCAATTTCCTATCAGAAACCAACCGATGAACGTCGTAACCAATACCTATTCGCATTTTTTCTTATATCTTCCGACACCTGAAAACTCTCTTACCAAAGGGTAGCATCTGAGATCAACACTTCAGCGACTTTCAAATCAATGGGGGTCGTTATCTTTAGATTCACGTAACTCCCTTTCACGAGCTTAACAGGAAAACCGAGTTGTTCAACAAGCGAGGCATCGTCAGTCGCTGTCAGTTGACGTGCTTGCGCGGCTTGATGTGCCGCCTCCAAAAGAGATTTTCGAAAGACCTGTGGGGTTTGCACCGCCCACAATTGATCACGCTCGGGTGTTTCCACAATGAAACTGTCTGCGTTGGCGACTTTAATTGTATCCTTGACGGGCACCGCTGCAATAGCCGCGCCATACTCGTCTGCCGCGGCGAGGCACTCAAAGATGATCTCATCCGTCACAAAAGGGCGCACCCCATCATGGACAATCACGAAATCAACGTCTGCAGACAGGGCACGGATACCATTATAGACAGACCTCTGACGAGTTTCTCCCCCCTCAACCAGTGCCTGGACCTTTGTAAATCGGTTAGGATGTAACACAGCAGCGTGACACTCACGAAAATCATCTCGGTCAACAATGACGAAAATCGCATCCACAGCACTATTCTGCTCAAACCGCTGAACCGTATGTGCCAAAATCGGCTTCTGTGCCAATTTTAAGTAAGGCTTTTTCACCGAATGCATCATTCGGCTGCCTTTACCAGCTGCGGGGATAAGAGCGCACACCTTGCTGTTCATCAATGTCCAGTTCATGTTCTTTGATTCGCGTGAAAATCATCTGACCTGCACTCGTCCGTAACATCTGTGTAACTTCAACGTTAAGCGTGCTTCCGATGTAAGGCTTGCCATCCTCAACAATTACCATCGTTCCATCATCAAGATAGCCAACGCCCTGATTCGGTTCCTTTCCCTCCTTGAGGAGGAGTACTTGAATGGCCTCACCGGCAATGACGACGGGCCGGACAGCGTTTGACAATTCGTTGATATTGAGGACCTTCACACTCTGCAATTCAGCGACTTTGTTGAGGTTTAAATCATTTGTGATAATCGTTGCCCCGCGCTTCTGTGCGAGATGCACTAACTTTGCATCGACTTCGGGCAAATGCGGGACTTCCTCCTCTGAGATCTCAACATCAATCGCTGGGTTGTTCTGAAGTGCTCGGAGAATATCGAAACCGCGCCGTCCTTTATTTCTGCGGAGGGGTTCGGTTGAATCCGCAATATGTTGCAACTCATTGAGAACAAACCGCGGAATGACAAGCGTCCCCTCGATAAATCTGGTTTGACAGATCTCAAGAATTCTCCCATCAATAATAACACTTGTGTCTAAAATTTTGAAGTTACTTGCGGCTTGAGCCGAACGTGACTCGCCAAGGCGGGTAGATGTGTTTGATCCGGACAGTTGACTTAAATCCCATGTCGTAGAGAGATGATAACCGACCATCATGCCAAGGTAACCCAGACTGAGAACCATCACTATCTTGAGGTTACCATCGAGTTGCGAAAGCAAAGGTAGTATAGCGATAGAAATTAATAGACCTACAGCAAGCCCTATCAGACTTGCAATGATGCTACGCATGCTCGGTGTACGCAAACACATTTCTGCCCCAATCAGAAGAAGGGCAACGACACATCCGACAACCGTTGTAATTGGGTCCCTGTAAATGATATAGCAGCTTGCTGCACTTGCAAGTATAAAAAAGAGACGGATACCCCAAACTTTCATTTTTTGTACTCCATTGTACGCAACGTGTAACTCGAAAAACAGTGCTGCCTCTCACGGGCGCGGATTCTATTTACGCTCACAAGATACCTCTGTCTACCAGTATCTGCGCCCAAATAAATTAGTGATTTATTTTGTAAACAAACCGACTTAACAACGCTCACATTCAGGCTTTATTACCATCAACACATAGCGAATCGTATTACAGCAAAGCCCCCAGACTGTCATATACGTCGCTAACCCCCACAAGTTCAATATCCTCGTCAATTTCCAAGCCTTTCCGATTATATTCAGGGAAAATCACACGTCTAAAGCCTAACTTCGCGGCTTCCCGGATGCGTCTCTCCACATGCGTTACAGGCCGAATTTCACCCCCAAGCCCGACCTCACCGATCACAACAGTCTTCCGATCCACAGGGAGATCGCGATGACTTGAGGATATTGCCATCAGAACACCGAGGTCTATCCCAGGTTCAGCAATGCGCAACCCACCGGTAACATTAACGAAAACATCAGAATCCCCGACGTTAATCCCCACCCTTTTATTCAGAACCGCAATGAGTAATGCAATCCGATGTCTGTCCACCCCAGCTGCTGTATTGCGTGGGTTTCCGTAATGTGTAGGCACGACGAGTGCCTGCACTTCCATGAGTAGAGGGCGGGTCCCCTCTATACTTGAAACCACGACGGATCCCGAAACTTCTGCCTCCCTGTTGCTTAAAAAGAGTTCTGACGGGTTCATCACATCCACGAGTCCTGCGCTTTGCATTTCAAAGATTCCGATTTCATTCGTGGAACCGAACCGATTTTTGATTGCTCGAAGGACGCGGTAAATTTGGTGTTGTTCACCTTCAAAATAGAGAACAGTATCCACCATGTGCTCTAAAACGCGAGGTCCCGCGAGTGCCCCTTCCTTTGTCACATGTCCAACGAGAAATACGGGGATATTCCGATTCTTCGCACAAATTAGGAGATGCCCTGCACACTCCCGAATTTGCGTGACACTCCCAGGGGCAGATGGGATGCTCGATAGATAAACCGTCTGTATAGAATCGACAATGACGACCTTCGGGGCTCGCGCTTCAATATACTTTTCAATCTGCTCCAAATTGTTTTCACAGAGCACATAGAGCGTATCAGAGGCAACGCCGAGTCGCGTCGCCCGGAGTTTCGTCTGGCTTACAGATTCTTCACCGGAAACGTAAAGCACATCCCCATAGTTGCGACTCAAAGCATCACCGGCTTGTAGTAACAACGTAGATTTGCCTATCCCAGGATCGCCGCCGATAAGGACCACAGAGCCCGGCACAATCCCGCCCCCCAGTACTCTGTCAAACTCTAACATCCCCGTTAGATGTCGCTCTACTTCGTTGGCTGTAACCTGCGAAATGGGTTCGGGTTCGCGCGACACTTGTCCGATATCCCGATGTTTCGAGAGTGTGGTGAGGGTTTCTACTTCCTCGGCGAAGCTCTGCCAACTCCGACAACTCGGACACCGTCCCAGCGTCTTTGGGGTTGTATATCCACATTCTTGACAGACAAATTTGCGTCTCTCTCGTGCCATTCTTTAATTTTACCTTGCGGTTCGGTGAAGCGAGTTTGCGTTTTTAACGTTCTTTCCCGTCAATCCGCCTGCGCACATTAAAAACCAAAAAAGCGGAATCCTGTTGTCCAACGCCGCTCACGGGTCACATTCTCCACGCCAAGTAGGAATTGTCCATATCGGAAGAACCGAAATCCCACTTCCGCGTTCAACTCGGGTTCTCTGCTTGTCAACCCTACCCCTTCAACGCTGATGCCGAAACGGCGGGACCACAACCACAAATCGAGCCCCGCGCCGACTCTGGAACGCATAAACCCAGCACGTGCCCGAAGGAAATCTGTTACGTTATACCCATACTGAAGTTCAAACCGAATCTTCTCGTCTCGAACCCCGACCCCGAGTCTGTAGTGCGCCTCAGGTCCTTGAGAGAGTAAAAATGCCAACTCGTTGTGGAGTCGCTCTTCAAGACTCAGATAACGGAGTTCATAGTCCCAGCCAAACTGTGGTAAATTAAATTGCTCCAACTGCGTTTCAGTTCTTTGCGAGAGTTCCGTTACCGCATTCATCGTTTCGTCGACATTTTTCAAGGTTCGGCGGACATCCTCAAGCGGTTCCGGTGTGTTCAACAATTGGGAGACGGTCCCTTCCCCCTCGTTAAGCGTGGTAAGAAACCGATTGACACTCGCTTCCACCGTAGCGACCGAAGCCGTCGTTGCCTTCAGATTTTCTAATATGGGTGCGATATTGACCTCTCCCGTTTCAATTGCACGACTACTTTGCGAAACGAGGGCAGAAACCTGTGTCGCTAACGCCTCGAAATCCGATCGAAAATCCTGTGTGATCTGTCGAAATTCTGATGTTGTTGCGTGAATATCGGTAAAAATAGTGTTCAACTTCGGTGAATTTTGATTCAGAAGTCTCAAGAGTTCACGCGTGATGTCACTAATTTGACTACTCACCATCAGGGAATCGCCTTCTAACTGTGTTAGAAGGTTATTCACCTTTACGAGGGTATCCTGAAACCGTCTATCATTTTCTAAGGCGAGTTGTGTCAGCGTTTTTACGGTCTCTTCAGAGTCAAGACTTAACTTCTCAATCGTCTTTCCAGTAAGTGAGACAACCTCGCGAATCTCTTTAATGGCGAGTTGAATCGCTTCTTGGTTCGCCTGTAGCACTTCATTCGCAGCCGTTGTCAGTTCAATAGCCTGTGTCATACCAGCACTTGTCTGCTCAAGGAGTTCCAAAGCATTGACGGGGTCTTTTCCAACAATCGGCAAGTTCGCTGGCTTTAATACGGGGTTCCCAACTGGTCCATTGTCAAGTGCGATATAAATTTCACCGACAAATCCATTCATAGAAATTCTGGCACTACAGTCCTCCCGTAACCATTCAAAAGCGTTTTTGACTCTCGCTTTGATGCGCACATTATCCGTGTCAGGACGGAGTTCGATAGCCGTTACTTTGCCGATTTGCACCCCATATAAGTAAACGCCTGCGCCGACATAAAGTCCGTTGACAGAACGAAAGTGAAAGGTCAGTTCATCCCCAGCAGCTGCCCACGGCCAATTCTCAGCATTCGTCAGAAGAATTGTCAGCAAAACAATTCCGATTAGAACCATTACACCAACTTTTACCGAAGCCGTCCAGAAGTTCATACTACCTCCCCAAATATTTTTTCAAAATGGGATTTTCCATGTTAAGAATCTGATCTGGTGCCCCAAATAGGATGAACTGTTGCAAAATGGGATCGTCGATGTTGATAATTTCATCGGGTCTGCCATAAGCGACCTGCTTACCTTCATGAATCATCGCCATTCGGGTCGCGACACTGAAGGCACTATGCATATCATGTGTAACCACAACGGAGGTGACTTGCAACCTCTCATGGAGGTCTTTAATAAGTTGATTGATTTCGGTACAGGTAACCGGATCAAGTCCCGTTGTGGGTTCATCGTAGAGAATAACCTCTGGATCAAATGCGAGGGCGCGTGCGAGTCCAACGCGTTTTCGCATACCGCCACTCAATTCAGCGGGTCGCAAGTCTTGGACGCCCTCTAAATCAACAAGGCTGAGCTTTTCGTCAACAATTTTACGCATCTCTCGCTTATCAAGATCTGTATGCTGGTCGAGCATAAAAGCGACGTTCTCCGCCACGGTCATCGAATCAAAGAGGGCAGCCGACTGGAATAGCATTCCAATTTTTCGGCGGAGGTTATTTATCTTTTTTCCCTTCAGACTTGATATTTCCGTGCCATCGAACCAAATTTCACCGGAATCTGCAGAGATCAATCCGGTAATAATTTTGAGGAGTACACTCTTACCACATCCACTTGGGCCCATAATCACGAGTGTCTCACCGCGTGGAATTTCGAGGCTTAACCCATTTAGAACGTTTTTGCCGCCAAAATTTTTTGTAACATCCCGAATCGAAATCATTTTTTAATTTTACCTTGCAGAGACACAGCGTACGTTTGGACTTTGACGGACGTTGCTCATATCCGCCTGTGTGTTTTATGGTAGATTTTAGAATTACTTATACATGTGAATAATATCCTCAATGGACTTTTCTGGGTGATATTCACGCTTTCGTTTAATATTGGCGAAATCATGTTCAACCGGATTATAATCAGGTGAATAAGGGGGTAAAAAC
>JAJEIP010000004.1 GCA_022827885.1 Candidatus Poribacteria bacterium | reverse complement strand
ACTTTCAGCGATGTAACGGATACTGCTGGCGTCGGCGACACCGGTTGGGGGATGGGGTGTGCCTTCGCAGATTATGACAATGATGGTGATGCTGATCTCTATGTTACAAACTATAAGACCAACCTGTTCTATCGGAACAACGGCGACGGGACTTTCAAACGCTTCTCGTCTGGTGCTGGTGGTATTGGTCACGATGGTTTTGGAGCGGGAATCGCTTGGGGGGATTACGATAGCGATGGTTACCTCGACCTTTATATCGGCAACTATATTGAATATACCAAAGTTCCGCAAGGCGATGAGGTCTTCTTCCCGTATGATTTCTTCGGACAGGCAAACGTTCTTTATCTAAATAAGGGTGACGGCGGTTTCATCAACATTACGGATGCCGCCAAAGTAAATGGCGGATTTCACTTGACGCTTGGTGTTGCCGCGGCGGATTACGATGCTGATGGCGATCTGGATCTGTATCTCGCCAATGATACCGACCAGAATATCCTCTATCGCAACGATGGTGAGTTAACGTTCACGAACACGAACCGTCCAGATGCCAGAAGTCGCACCGGTGATATACGGAGTGGAATGGGCATCAGTTGGGGCGATTACGATGTTGATGGTGATTTGGATCTCTTTGTTACGAACTGGTTGGATGAAAACAATGTCCTCTATAAAAATAAGGGGGACGGCACCTTTACCGATGTTTCGGCGAAGAGTGGTGTTTTTGAGTCAGGGCTCGGTAAAACATGTTGGGGGACTGCGTTGTTCGACGCGGATAACGATGGGGATCTGGATATCTTCTTCTCGGCGGGACACATCGATCCAGCTTCGTGGGAGGCACACGGGCAAGCGGATGTTTTTCTCCAGAACAATGGGGACGGCACCTTCACTGACATCTCTGACGCTGTCGGACTTCGGGAATTCAACGCATACGGGGTTGGTAGAGGGGTCGCCGTTGCGGATTACGATGCCGATGGCGATTTAGATCTATTTATCGTCAATAGTGGTGGGAAGCCGATGTTGCTCCGAAACGATGGGGGAAACCAACAGCAGTGGCTTCAGATTCGCACGGTCGGCACAGTGAGCAACTGGGACGGTGTTGGGGCACTTGTGAAGGTGAGTGCTGGCGACCTTCATCAGATTCAGCAGGTGACAGCGGGCGACAGCTACCTTTCTCAGAGCAGTATTGATGTCGAGTTTGGACTTGGGCATTACGAAACAGTGGATCGCATTGTTATTCAGTGGCCGAGCGGCATTGTGCAAACCTTGACCGATGTGCAAGCGAATCAGCGAATTGTCGTGGTTGAAAGCACGGAGTAATACGAAAATTTTGCAATTGCGACACCGATGTGTTATTCTTAATTCAGTATCTTCACGTTTCTCAATTAAAATAAGGAGGAAAACATGCGATACAGTTTATTTTTTGTTGCTTTGATTGCCGCATACCTTGCGGTAACGATCGTCCACGATGCGGGTTCAGCCGAAGAGATTCGGGTATGGGGCGGCAAATTGGAAGATTTTAAAGATTCCGAGGGCCGTATCTGGCACGGTGGACAGAACGAGAAGGAAGCATGGGGCGGTTGGATTGAAAAGTTGCCACGCACCGCTGAAGTCGTAGCACTTACGAAGGACGCAGAAAAATTGGCGAAGGCAGAAGGGTACGATAAGGAACTCTTCTATGCTGTGAGTTGGGCACAGTTCCCTGATACGGTTAAGATGGAACTGAACACCGGCAAGGGCATGTTCACCGTTACCTATCTCGTCGGCGAACACTGGTCTCCGAACAATCGCGGTTTCGATATTATCATTGAAGACGAGATTGTTGAAGAGGAGTATGTGACACCGGGGCAGAATGAGATAGATATTATACGATACGAAGGCATTGAAGTTAAAGATAAGGTGATGAGCTTTGAATTTGCTGGTAACCCGAAAACTGGTGCTGGAGACCTCAATGCTATGTTTAGTGGGATAGAAGTGATTCCTGCATTAGCCGTTGACCCGAAACAGAAACTCGCTACGACCTGGGGAACTTTGAAAGCGGAGCGGGATTAACGAACAAATGGAGGTATCTTAATGAGATCACTAAGTGTTTCGATGGTTGTTATTTTTCTCGGAGTTCTCGCAGTCCCGGCGTTGCTACCGGCTGAAGAATTTCGGGTGTGGGGTGGCAAGACAGATGACTTCACGGATTCACAAGGACGGGTTTGGCACGGTGCGCAGCTGGAGAACCAACCCTGGGGTGGATGGATTGAAAAACTTCCCCGCACGGCTGAAGTCGCGACCTTGACAGCAGATGCGCAAGCGCAGGCGGAAGCCGCTGGCTACGATGTGGAACTCTTCTACGCTGTGAGTTGGGCGCAATTCCCCGACACCGTTAAATATCAGTTTAAGACCGGCGATGGTGTTTTCGATGTTACCTATCTTGTCGGTGAACACTGGTCTCCGAACAACCGCGGTTTCGATATTTTTATTGAAGAGGACAACGTTGAACCGCTTTACGTGACACCGGGTAAAGATGAGATTGACATTAAAACGTACTCGGGGATTGAAGTCAGTGACGGCACGCTGGATCTCCATTTTGCAGGAAACGCGGAGACGGGGGCAGGCGATCTGAATGCGATGTTCAGTGCTTTGGAGGTTGTGCCTGCCGCGAGCACTGCTGTAGATCCGAAGGCGAAACTGACGACAACGTGGGGGGCGCTGAAAGGCAACCGTCAGTAAAGAACATAGGGAAATTAAAATGCCCGCGGTACTCTTGTTACCGTGGGCATTTTTTGTGCGTAGGGTATATCAAGCCTTAGGAGTCGTCAAATCGCCGCTCAGGATTGTGGGACACCAGAATTTCTCAATATATTCAATAATGAGCTGCGTGCCCGCTTCATGGCTGACGTAAGGCGGCTTGAACGGGTTGTACATCGCATCGGTGAGGTCGCGTGCCAGAACGGCGTTACAGCCCCAACGGACCATCTGTTTAATAGCGAAGGAACGTCCGAGAACGCACATATTGGTGTGAACGCCCATGAAGATAATATTTTTAATACCCTTGTGATCCAGTAGGTTGTAGACCTCCTGCCCGTCGTCACTGATGGCATCTATATCAGAGATTTCAATGGCTGGATGCTGACGGTGCCACGCTTTGTAGCCATCGGTTTCGCCGGTATCTGAGCCGCCATCCGAGGCATCAACGGGTAAGGGTGGATCGGGGAGTTCACGTTCGGCGGGTGTATCAGCGTGCGGTAGTTCTAAAACGGCACGGCGTGCTGGATGTGCCTCGTAGAAGTCCATTGTGTCAGACGGCGCATGAATAATTTGTATGCCGCGTTCTCGCGCTCGACCCAGAACGATGTTCATCCGCGGTGCCATCACGTTCACCCGTTCTGTCGCGCCCCATGACCAGTGTTCGTTCCACATATCAACGACAACAATAGAGGTTTCAGCGGTATTCCAGTTGACCTCTTCTTCAATGACACGCCAACCGTTTCTGCCGACTGTCCGTGCTTCCTGTCGGCGGGTTGAGAGCGATAGGTTTGTCGTTGCTGAAAAGGTTTGGCTTAATACATTAAACAACATGAATTTCTACTCCTTTTCGGAAAACATAAGCGTCTTTATAGCGTCCGTAGTAGTTTTTTCGGATGCCACAGATGCGGAACCCGAACTGCCGGTAGAGATACTGAGCGGGTAGATTGCTAACAGCGACCTCCAGAAAGACTTCGTGCCCATCTTGTGCCTGTATCATTTTTAGGGCTGAAGTGAGCAAGTATTTGGCGATGCCCTGTCGCCGATAGACAATTGGCACTGCAAGGTTCAGGATATGTGCCTCTTCATGAAGGATACTGAACACGATGTAACCGACGATGATGTTCTCGTGACGAGCCACGTAAAAGTGTTCATACGACCGAGGTCGCTTCAGAGATAGCGTGTAGTAGGTTTCACTCCACGGATTCTCAAAGCACTCGTTTTCGATTTTTAGGACCTCCTGTAGATCGCACGAGCGCATTGGTTCAAAGGTGAGGTTTGAAAGCGGGTTTTGGGTTCTCATCTGTGCTAATGCGTGTAGGAAAACGGAAGATTATCATAGTTTGTGTCACCCTTATCAAGATACCAAAGTATAGCACGATGTGGAATGTGATGTCAATTGAGATGGTTTTCAGCCTTCAGCAATCGGCGGTTAACGATTAGCAGTCAGGGTCGGGATTCGGAGATCCCTCCTACAGGCGAATTGAATGGTTCTCACTTGTGCGTTTTTGGGTGTTGCCTTTTTTCACGGAGTCTGTTATAATTCATTTATATGGAATCTGCTAAGAACAAGGAGCGTATCATGAAAGATTTTGGTTTTACAGGCGGGCGTCCGGATCCATATACATTCCCGACGGAAGGATTAATTGCCGCGAGTGAAAAGGCTCTCCGTAAGTTGGGCGGCGATCTGGTCAACTATCCGGGCGAATCAGGCTATCAGGGATTGCGAGAACTGGCATCAATGCGATTTGAGAGACGTGAAGGTATCCCACTGCCGATAGATAATATCTCAATTACCTCAGGCTCCATGCAGGCATTGGAATTAGTATTAGGGACGTTGATTAATCCTGGTGACACGGTATTAACAGAAGAATATACTTATAGTGGCACCTTGGGTATTATGCGGCACTTCAAAGCGAATATCGTCGGTGTGCCGATGGACTATATCGACGGCATGAATATGGATGCCTTGGAAGCGAAACTCGCGGAACTCAAACGCCAGAATATCCGTCCATCGTTCATCTATACGACATCGAACCACCAGAACCCAACAGGTGCGATTCTTTCACTTGAGCGTCGTCATCGGATGTTAGCCTTAGCGGAAGAATACGACACACTCATCGTCGAAGATGATTGCTACGGCGATATTGATTTTACATCGACGCCGACACCGGCTTCGCTTTTTAAGTTAGATACCTCCAATCGGGTGATCTTTATTGCGACTTTCTCTAAGATTTTAGGGGCGGGTGTTCGTCAAGGATATTTTGTTGCGAGAGAACCCTATTGGGGACAAATTCACCAGAACCGCTGGGACGGTGGGACGAGTGCGTTGGCGAGTGCAATCGTTGCTGAATTTTTCATGGAGCACTTGGAAGCACACCTCGTGAAAACGAATGCGGCGGTGGGAGCGAAATGTCGCGCAGTGGTGGAGACGCTTGAGCAGCACGTCAGTGACCTCTGTACATGGACACGCCCCCGTGGTGGACTCTTTCTGTGGATAGATCTACCGGAGACTACGGATCTCAACAAATTGCAGGAACTTGCCTCGACAAAAGGGGTGGGATATAGTAACGGAAGTGCTTTCCATTACGCGAGCGAGTCGGTAAAAGCAATCCGATTGGCGTATGCTTACTGCCATGTGGATGATATTCCCGAAGGGATTACCTATCTGTGTGAGGCGATTCGCGCAGCACAGGTGACCTCAGCGGATGTTGCAGCAGGGGATTAGCGGAAAGGAGTCGAATTTTTGCGTAATATTATCCTTATCTCGTTAGATACGCTACGGGCATCGAGTATGAGTTGTTACGGACATCGTAACCTGACAACGCCACACCTCGATGCTCTCACAGAGAAGGCGACGCTTTTTGAGAAGTGTATCAGCCCGCATATTCCGACACATCCCGCCCATACGACGATGTTTACGGGCAAGGATGTCTTATCTCACCAAATTATTACGCAGGGCGGAACGTTAAACTTAGCAACGGACATAAAGACGACTCCGGAACTGTTAAGTGAGGCGGACTACTTTACCGTTGCTGCGGACAATTTGGGACGCTGGTTTCAGCGTGGTTTCCCTGAAGCGCACTATCGCGGCTACCAATGGGAAACGGGTTACCGCAAGGCTCGGAAGGCGGAGGCGGTTAACGAAACGGCGATTGAACTTTTGGACCTCGCGCAGGCACAAGATAAACCCTGGTTCGCCTTTCTTCACTATTGGGATCCACATACCCCGTATCTTCCGCCGTTGCCATTTGAACGGATGTTTTATAGTGGGGACGAGTGTGATCCGAACAATCGAAGCATGGATGCTGTCTACGCATGCGAACCTTTTACCGACTATTTTCGGCAGTGGATGTGTACGCCAGACCCATCGGATCCGGACAACATTGCAAAGAAGCGACTTTGGACGGATAGACAGTATGTGAACGCGCAATACGATGCCTCAATCGCTTACATGGATGCGTGCCTGGCACAATTGTTCCAATATTTGAAGGATTGCGGGCAATTCGAGGAGACGCTCCTGATTATTACCGCCGATCACGGTGAGGAACTTGACGAACACGAACTCTGGTATGATCATCATGGCCTCTACGAAACTAATTGCCACGTTCCGTTAATCGTTCATTGTCCGGCACTCATTCCTGAAGGACAACGGCTTGAGGGTCTTGTCCGTCTTACTGACATTGCCCCGACACTCCTTGATTATGCCGGATTGACAGCTGTGGCGGCGCGTGAAAAGATGGAAGGCACCAGTCTACGAGCCTTGATGGAAAACAACTCGCACGATGGGACGACGGAAGCGGTCTATCTTACCGAGTGCGGGTGGATGAAAAAGCGTGGGTGGCAAACCCGGAAATGGAAATTGATTGTTGAAACCGGTGGCACGCCTGCCGTTTACAAGACTCCGGATTTGGAACTCTACGATCTTGAAGAGGATCCCGACGAGGTTTATAATCTGGCTGAAGAGGCAGACGATGTCGTTGCACGTCTGAAAGCAGATATGGAGGCTTTTTTGCAACGTCGACTTGCCGAAACAGGACTGCCCGATCCAACGATTGAACAGGAGATTACCATGCGACGCATCGGTGATACGTCTAAGGCAGTGCCGCTTTAGAGGGGAATATCGTGAAATATAGAGGTAAATTGTATCTTATTCATGCTGTATTCAGTCGCTCCGTCTATAAAAGCCTGATACGAATGCAAGCGGTGTTTGTACTGCTTGCGTTGATGTTTGTTTTTAACGGTTGTCGTGCTTTAACTGCGTTAGAAGAAGCACAGCAACGACGCGAGAAACGGATACTCGAAGAACGCAATGCCACATCGCTCATGCTCAGCCCCTCAAAGGCAACGATTAAAATTACACCGGACGCGCTACGGGGTGAGAGCGATCACTATACCCTCAAATTTGCTGACGATCTGCGAGCACTTGAAGACTTTGACGAAGTCGCGGAACGGAAAATATTCACGGAAAGCGCGCTCGGTTATATGGAAAGTCTTTACGACGCGATGAATCGACTCTTCGGTTTCCAGCCGGAGCATAAGATTCACGTGACGCTGCATCACCTCTATAGAGGCACTAACCTCTCAGCGGTTACGCGCACCGATTACCGTTCCGGGGTTCTGGACGGACGCTATGTGAAGTTTATTAACAGTATTCAGATGGATTTCCCAATACGGATGTATGAAAAACATGGCGTGCGCGTCCATGAACTGACACATGCCTTTACGAATATCTATTTTTTACCGGTATGGTTCTCAGAGGGTATTGCTGTCCTGATTCAGACGGAATATGCGAAAGGTGGCACACATCCTAAGTTTGACAGTCTTGAGGGGGATCTGCGAGTCGATCTCGATGGCGTGAATCAATTGGAGAGTTGGACGGGGCATACTGAAAACAATCCGCTGACGCATTGGCGCTATAGATATGCGTATACGCTCGTTGCTGAGTTATGGAAGCGATACGGCAAAGACTTTTATATCCGGGTTTTTAGGTTGATGGAGCGAGATGGTCTGCACCAAAAACTGGAGGGGACCATGAAGACGAGTTTTTTGGTTTATTACTTTAGCGAAGCGGCGGGTGAGGATCTGGTGCCGTTCTTTAGGAAATTGCATTTCAAGGTGCGTAAATTGACGAAAGAGGATATTCTCAATCAGATTGAGGCGAATCGTGTATCAGATTGAGGTGAATCATGTCCGTTGGAGGCAATAATGCGTGTTAAATTCAGATCATGCAGAGGGCATGTAGCCGTGTTATTGGGGTTGATGTGCCTATACTACGGTTGTAATCTCGCACAGCAGTGGAGTGAGAACTACGCCCTCTTGCCGGGTGTAACCGCCAGCGACCCAGCAATCATTGATGGAAAACCTGAGACTATCGGACAATCCCAACGCAAAAAGAGTTCGGGTAGTGTTGTAACCGATCTTGATATTCCATCGGAAGCGATCATTTATCTGCCGGAACAGAAATCCGTCTATCGGATTGTGATTCACTCAACGAATTTGGAGGAGTTCGAGTTGATGGCATATAACTCGCGTGGTGAGTGGGACAAAATTTATGACAAACGGAGTAACAAGGATCCGATCATCGATGTCCGTCTTAACAAAGTGGTTAGAACAACGGGCATCAAATTGATCGTGCATCGGACGACGGATGATGCCGCTCGAAGACGGGAGAACGTTCAGATACGACGCGAGAATGTGGAAATCAAAGAGGGACAGGTGCGGCGTGGACGTTTATTATATCGTATAACAGGACCGACAACGGCACTCGCGAAGATTGCGGAGATTGAGTTGTACGGGTACGCGAATTAGTTGTCAGTAATTGTCTGAGGCAGGATTTACAAGATTAGCAACACTTCTTGATTTGAGATTCATGCAGTCGACTCGGCTTCAACAGCACTTAGACCGATACTTGGGTATCCCGCTTTGTGTGCTGCTGCGTCTATTTTCTAAGCGGGCACCGACAAAACCCATCCCAAAAAAGATTATCTTCATCCAACTCTCTGCCTTGGGTGACACAATTTTGGCGATCCCTACCATTCGGGCGATCCGATATGCCTTTCCAGATGCCGAAGTCTCAATGTTAGCGTCCCCAACAAATCTCAATTATTTAGCGGCGTGTCCTTATATTGACAGACGTATTTCCTTCCATAAACCAAGAGGTCGATTGATTTCGCTGCTGCGTCGCGAGAAATTTGATTGGGCAATCGACTTAGAGCATTGGCCCCGATTGAGCGCGCTGCTCGCTTACGCAACGGGTGCCCCGATGCGAGTCGGGTTTTCGACGAAGGGACAATATCGTCATTTCCTTTTCACGGAGACGGTGCCACACATTCAAGGACGGCATGAGATCCGCAATTTTTTGAGCCTTGCGGCGCAACTGAACTGTTCAGTCCAAGAATTTGGGCTTGAGGTTTGGTGGCGTGAAAAGGAACGCACGTGGGTGCGCGAAGTTTTGGCAAAAGAAAACATCTCGCTGGAGAAACCACTTATTGTACTACATCCGGAGGCGGGTAGACGCGGCGAACCTCGCAGGCGGTGGCCACAGGGACGCTATGTGGCACTGGCAAATGCTCTCACCGCAAAATATGGTGCTCAGATCCTTTTGACAGGAACACCCGGTGAGGCGGCGGTCTCTAAAGAGATCGCAGATCGGACGAAACATCGAGCCGTCGTACTCGCAGGACGGACAGATGTCAACCAACTCGCGGCGCTTTTCGCGGATGCGACGTTGGTGGTGAGCGGCAATTGTGGTCCGATGCACCTCGCGGCGGCAACCGGAACGCCGGTTATAGGGTTGCATGGTCCTACAAATTTTGCACAATGGGGTCCTTGGAATCGTAATTCGAGTATCGTGCGTGCGCGGATACCGTGTAGTCCCTGTCTCAATTTGGGGTTTGAATATGGGTGTCAAGCACTTGCCGATGGGACCTCGCCGTGCATGCATACGGTTTCGGTTGTAGCTGTGCTTCGGGAGTGTGAACGGTTGTTGGGGGAATAGTTGTCAGTCGCCGGCTATGGGTTGTCAGAAGGCGAGGTATAGAAACCTCGCCTTCTGCCGTACTGACGGTTTAGTACATGTCACCACCCGGTGGCATCGGCGGTGCCGGTGCTTCCGCTTCAGGCAGTTCTGCGATGAGCGTTTCGGTGGTAATCATCAACGCTGCGATACTGGCTGCGTTTTGCAACGCCACCCGCACGACCTTGGTCGGATCGGGAATACCCGCTTCAAACATGTCAATGAAGCGTTCTTGATGGGCATCGTAGCCAACGTTTCCGCCTTCGTCCTTGACTTTTGCGATGATGACGGAGTCCTCTTGTCCGGCGTTCTTCGCGATCTGACGCAGCGGATCTTCGAGTGCACGACGAACAATAGAAAGACCAACTTCTTCCGTCGGATCACTGAGTTCGAGTGAATCGAGAGCCTCTTGGGATCTCACAAGTGCGACCCCTCCACCGACAACAACACCTTCCTCAACGGCGGCGCGTGTGGCGTGCATAGCGTCTTCAACGCGTGCTTTCTTCTCTTTCATCTCAACTTCTGTAGCGGCCCCGACGTTAATGACGGCAACACCCCCGGCGAGTTTTGCGAGGCGTTCCTGCAATTTCTCGCGGTCGTAGTCAGATGTTGTGTCTTCGATCTGTCTACGAATCTGGTCGATACGTCCTTGGATGGCTTCGGTTGTGCCTTCACCTTCGACGACAGTTGTGTTATCCTTGTCAATAACAATACGTTTGGCACTGCCGAGGTCGTTCAATGTGATATTTTCGAGGTTAATTCCGAGATCTTCGGAGATGACGCGCCCGTTTGTCAAGACGGCAATGTCTTCGAGCATCGCTTTTCGACGGTCCCCGTAGCCGGGTGCCTTAACGGCGGCACAACGGAGTGTTCCACGAATTTTGTTGACGACAACGGTTGCGAGTGCTTCGCCTTCGACTTCCTCGGCGATGATCAACAGCGGTTTGCCCTGCTGTGCGGTCCGCTCTAAGACCGGAACGAGGTCTTTGAGGCTGCTGATTTTCTTCTCGTGGATGAGGATTGCGGCGTCTTCTAAAACGGCTTCCATCCGATCGGCATCGGTGACGAAATAGGGGGATAGATAACCGCGGTCAAACTGCATACCTTCGACGACATCGAGCGTCGTTTCGAGGCTTTTCGCTTCTTCGACAGTGATAACGCCATCTTTTCCGACTTTTTCCATAGCATCAGCGATGAGATCACCGATAGCGTTGTCGTTGTTTGCGGAAATAGCGGCGACCTGTGCGATCTCGGTTTTCTCGGAAACCTCTTTGCTCAAGTCGTGAATTGCGTTGACGACTGCATCGACGGCTTTTTCAATGCCGCGTTTGAGTGCCATGGGGTTATGCCCTGCGGCGACGTTTTTCAAACCTTCGCGATAGATAGACTGTGCGAGGATGGTTGCGGTGGTGGTTCCGTCTCCGGCGACATCACTGGTTTTAGATGCGACCTCTTTGACCATCTGTGCGCCCATATTTTCGTAGGCGTCTTCGAGTTCCACCTCTTTTGCGACGGTAACACCATCTTTGGTGATTGTCGGTGCGCCGAATTTCTTATCGAGCACGACGTTCCGTCCTTTGGGACCTAACGTGACTTTTACTGCGTCCGCGAGCTTGTCAACGCCTTGTTTAATGGCGCTCCGTGCTTCTTCATCAAACGCTAGTTGTTTTGCTGCCATGTGTTTAACTCCTTTTCTTAGTTAACCTTGGCTAAGATATCATCTTCGCGCAAGATGAGATATTCAGTGTTGTCATACGTAACTTCGGTGCCGCCGTATTTGGCGAATAGGACGAGGTCGCCTACTGCCACGTCAACGGGCTGTCGGTCCCCGCTATCAAGAAGTCGACCGTTTCCAACGGCAACAACTTCGCCTTCCTGCGGTTTCTCTTTGGCGGTGTCGGGGATGATAATTCCGCCGCTCGTTGTTTGTTCATCGTTATCTGAACGTTTGACGAGAATCCTATCGCCAAGGGGTACAAGTGCCATGTCGCTGAATTCCTCCTGAGTATGGCGTGAAAATTGTGAGGGAAGGGTTCTATGCCTTCACTCAGTTCCTCTATATCATCAGACGGCGTGGAAACGCCATCGTGTTTTCAGAATATGTTTAGCAATTTTCGTGCCAATCCCTAAAACTGCCATATTATCAGGGTTGGACGGAAGAACGTGACATTTTGACAGGCTTTTTGTCGTAACAATTTGTCATATAGAAAAACAGACACGGGGGATACTGTGCCATTTTGGCACACATTAGTCATCCTATGTTAGCGGGACACGGAATCAACTGTCCTGTTTCCCCTGCGCGATATGCGGCGGCAAGAATCTCGTTTGCTCTTAATCCATCATTTCCGATTGTGATGGGTGTGACACCTTCGTGTACACATGCTGCGAAATGCTCAAATTGATATTGATACAGGTCCTCGTACTGTGAGGGGATCAATTGCTGTTCGCCATCAAAGTAGGTTTTGATTTTCCAACCCTCGTCGTTGTAGACCCAAACTGTGCCCTCTGTGCCGTAGAGTTCCAAAACGATATCGCAGCTGGGCACTGAAAAACTGAGGTCAGTGAAAGCTTGTGCCCCGTTCTCAAAGCGCATGAGGATGCCCCCGGTTTCTTCAACAGTGGTGTCTTCCGGAGTGGTGTTGTAAAACGCGCTGACGGCACTCACCTCGCCGATGAGGTAGCGAAGTAGATCTACACTATGCGGACCGAGGTCCATGAAGCATCCGCCGCCCCCCTTTTCGGGTTGGGCGCGCCATTCGTTTGGCGTGAGTTGATACTGTTTGAGAAATGGCATACGTCCATGGACGATGGTCCCGAAACGTCCTTCCTCTACCCACATTCGGATCCGTTGGAAACAGGAGTGAAATCGGAAGAGGAAGCAGACTTGCAGATGGACGCCGTTTGCTTTGCAGGCTGCGATCATTTCTGTACATTCTTGTGGTGTGAGCGCCATCGGTTTGTCGCAAAGCACATGCAAGCCGCGTTCTGCGGCGGCGATTACCTGCCGACAGTGTAGGTGAACGGGCGTTGAGACGTAGATTGCGTTAAGTGTATCATCCGCAAGGAGTGCCTCGACGGTCGTGTAGGCATGGGTTGCGCCGTATTCTCGAGCCAATCGTTCTGCTCGCGTCGCGTCGCGTGAGAGTAGAGCATGGAGCTCTGCCCCTTCTGCTTTGTTAATAGCTGGCATTGCTCTGCGTTGTGCGACGCTGCCTGCGCCTAATACCCCCCATTTTAAACTCATTGTATTAAAACCTCATCTGTTTTTTGTTATTTAGAAGATAGACGAGGTTACACACCTCGCCAACGGTGGGAAACTGGTCCCTTTGTTTTTAGACCTCGTTTGTTTTGTTGCCCTGTATATTATAGGGGATATTTGGACATATTTCAAGTTGGCTTTCAGCTTTAGCGTATCGCGAGCACAGCTCGTTCCTACAGAGGGAAGGATATGTCAACTGAACAAGAGATGCACACCGGTCGCGAACAGGAAGAAAAGGACGATCCTTGAAAAGAGGAGTTCCGGCACGCGATTGTTGAGCGAGATACCTATTAGCACACCTAATCCGATGAACGGAAGCAGCGCGAGGGCTTCAATCAGAATCTCGAAAGAGAAAAGTTGCAACTGGAAATAGAACGGAATTTTGATGAAGTTGAGCAGGAAATAGGTGGCGGTTGTGGTTGCGACAAAGGCGTTGTTACCCAAACGTTGTGGGAGTAAGTACATGACGACAACAAGTCCGCCCATGTGAGCGAGGGTTGAGAATGCCCCAGCGAATATTCCGGCAAGGAGCCCATGCCACGTTTTGAATTGGAGTGCTGTTTGGACGGATTGCCCAGAATTTCCGAGGAGGGGCTGCCAATACGGACGCAGAAATTCTAATATCGCAAATAGACAGGCGATACCACCGATGACCTTTTTTAGATGGACATCAGAGATGTCTTTCAAAATCAGGCTGGCGACGGTAATACCGAGCAGAGAGCCGAGGATCAGTCGTGTGACACTTTGGCGATGCCACTGCTTCCAGTAGTGAAAAAGCGAGAAAATGTCTGTTGAAAACAGGAGCGGAAGCATCAATCCGATGACGTTTCGAGCGCTACGGAAATGCGTGAACATAGGGACGACGATCATCCCAATGCCACCGCCGAAACCGGCTTTGCTGACCCCAGTGAGCCATGCCCCAAAGCAGAGGATGATGATTTCGTAGATGGTGCGGCCTCCTTCTTGGTGAAGTAAGTATAGCAGGTTGTCAGCAAATTGTCAAAGGGTTATTGGGATTGGCAAGAAATACTTGACATCCAGTGCGAGATATGATATAATTTATGAAGTGTTTTTGTAACTTTAAATTATTCCAATGGAGGCTAAAAAAATGGTTCAAGTAGAAGTGAGTGTCGATTCAGGTGAGGCGTTTGACCGCGCCCTGGCACGTTTTAAGAAGATGTGTGGAAAAGCCGGTATCGTCACAGAAATAAAAAAACGGAGTTTCTACGAGAAGCCGAGCGAAAAACGGCGCAGAATTGAGATGAAGCGGCAGCGGAAGGTGAAACCTCGTAGAATGGGCGGTGAACGTCCACAGTTTTACAATGGCGGCGGTGGTAATACTCGGTAAATCGCTTGAGGAGGGATACATGACAGATTTGGCGACTGGCGAGGCTGTGGAAAATTATAAAGGGCTTTTGATTCAATATTGCCAGGAACGCGGGCTACGCCACCCGACTTACACTGAGGCGCAGCACGGACCGGCGGATTCTCCACAATGGCAGGTAACTGTGTCTTACGGAGATTGGGTCCATGAGACACCGGAGCCGATTCCTGGTTCAAAAAGATTTGCGCACCAAGTAGCCGCACAACAAGTGTTAGACGAAATTAATTCGCGGCGCGAAAGTTTTTTAGCAGGTGATACAGTAGATACACCCCCCGCGCCAATTTCGGAACCTGTTCCAGATACATCTATCCCTCTTGAAGTACCGGTACCTCTCGTGTCAAGCGCACTGACGATCGCCAACGAACGGCTTACCGCATCGCAACCTTCACGGTACCGGACGCTTACAGATGCCGAATTTTCGCAAAAACTCTCCAAATTGACGTTAGAGATTGTTCGGAGTTTGTTTGAGAAAGCGAAAGCGGATAAGATTACGTTCCAATAGAGCAAGACTCCGATTGTACCTTTTTCGCTGGCGAGGTTTCTTAACCTCGCCTTTTTTTATCAGTATTCGGTGTAAAACCGCCGAATTCATTCGGGGGTCTATCACAATACGAAAAACATATAGGCTCACGGTTTCCTCCCGACGAAATAGACGGCTGATGCCAAAATATGGGCATCTTTATGTAGGGAGAGGGGCACATCTAAGAGCAGGATTGGAAATGTCAGCCACCCGACAACAAGAGAGATTGTTTTCGCGAGGAGCAGACTGCCGAACGAACAAACCAGCCCGATATATTCTCGGAAGATCCAGTGCAAAGAGGTCGTTGGACCTGCGCAGGGACCACTCTCAAGTTCGGAGAAGGCGGCACACAGTTGAACAACGCCCGGAACTGTCCATCGTTGATAATCATGAGGAGAGGCGTGGTAGCCTTGTAGGAACGGGACAGCGAGGCAAATATAACCACCGGGTTTCAGAACACGATAGATCTCCTCAACAACGAGATTCGGCGATTGGACGTGTTCAAGGACGGCTTCAGAGACCACGGCGTCGAAGGTCCGGTCGCTGAACGGTAAAAAGTGTCCATCTGCGACAATATCGACTTCAGGCGTTACTTCGATTTCGAGATTGATGACGTTCGGAGCGCGGCGGCGGTTCCCGGCACCGAGATCCAAGATTTTCGCGTCGGGACCGAGTCGCTGGAGTTGTTTTTTGACACATCGATTCCAGCGTGGGGCGGGATACGGGCATCCGATGAGGTAAGATAAGAACGGATTTTGTCTAAGTTTGCGTTTTATGCGTGAAATCAAATCCGGTTTCGAGTCTGGCATAAGATACGATGATACATAACCTTTCCGAAACATACAAGGGATATTTCCGCGATGCTCGGGTGTCTGCTTTGCGTCTCGGCGTGAACGTCTGGCATCAATTCATGGCGCATAAATGTCTCCAGCAGGCATCGTCGTTGGCGTTTAATACGTTGTTATGTCTTGTGCCGTTGTCGGCGGTTGCGCTGTTTTTACTGAAAACATTTGGTGTTGTGGAAGACGGCAATTCGCCGTTAATTGCGGTGATCCGTGATAACTTCCTGCCGCGCTATAGTGCTGAGGAAATTGTATCAGAACTTTCAGGATTTGCCAATAGAAATCTTGGTGGACTGAGTGTTGGCGGGTTTCTCCTGTTCCTACTGGTCTCGACGATGCTATTCATGTCGGTGGAGCAGCATTTTAACGATATTTGGGGGGCGCGGCGGCGGTTGCCGGTGGTGCAAGCGTTCCAGAAATACGCCGTTTTCTATACACTGCTCTCCGTGGGACCGCTGTTGATTTGGCTCTTCTTTTCGACAGCTACCAACTGGGTGTTTGGTCATGTGTTCCCATGGGTGTTGGTCTACTGTCTGTTTTTCCTGATGTATATTGCCATGCCGAATACGTTTGTGAAGTGGAGTGCGGCACTGCTGGGTACACTTGTTGCTGGAACGTTTTTCCAGATCGCCCGGATCGCCTTTGGGCGTTATCTTGAGTTGCTGTGGCAGAATTATAGCGACATCTATGGCGCGATGGCGATGTTGATTACCTTTGCTATCTGGACATACGTGGCGTGGGTGGTGATTTTGCTTGGTGCGGAGGTCTCGAATTCTGTTCAGCATTTCCGTCAGCAGGACACCAAGAGCGGTCAGTTTCGCTATGCGGCCAACGGTTATTTGAACGCTTCGGGTGTTATTACGTTGTTTCTGATTGTAGCGGAGCGTTTTGCTAAAGGTGGGGGAGCGTGTTTGGCAGAAGAGATTGTTGCGCGTTCGGGTGTTTCCGAGGAGGTTGTGCACCAGAGTTTTGAACGGTTTAAGGCAGCGGGGTTAATCTATGAGATTGAAGGGGACACGAACGGGTATCTCCCAGCGCGTGCGTTAGAGAGTATTACGGTGGCAACACTTGTGGAGGCAGTTGAAGGTGAGATGACGACGCATTTTGTGCGCGGAATGTCGTCTGAGTCGGGTGCCCGTGTGTTGGGGCGGCTTCAGGAGTCTCAGCGTGAGTGTTTGGATCAGGTTACGGTAGCGTCGTTGTTGTGAGATCCGGTGAAAATTCGCTGGCTTTGACGTAATATAGAAATCCGATACACATCTCGTCTGTCGTTTTTTCACCCCAACCAACAGGGATCGGTGGATCATGGGGATTGACTGGGTTCTCTGCGGAATTATCGAAATGTGCGACGAGATCAACACGGGTGCCAGCAGGTAAGAAAATCGGCTCGCGATAGTGGTAGACATCCTGCCAATTGAAATCCCAATCCTGGATCCAGATGAGGTCATGTTTATCTCCGGATGGCGTTACGGCAACAAGCCGCATGTCGCGTCCGAGGAGGTGCATATGCGGCATCGTTGCTAAGAGGTAAACGTCTCTTTTAAACGTTTCCGATGCCAAAACCTCATACCAATTTTCACCGGCAGGGATCACGAAATCGCTGTTAATTGCGTCTCCGATATGCAATTTGGTGGTTTCTGGGGTTTTGGAGAAGTATAACCCCAACCGCGAACGATCGCGTTCAAGATGCCCCGTGCGATAGTAATGCACTTGCATGACGATGTCGGCTCCTTTCGGTAGGAGATAACCGACCCCCTCCGGTAAGACCAACGGTGTAACACCCGGTGCCCAACCGCCGACTGTCCCTGCACTATCAAATCCAGGTCCCGTTCCCTCTGTAACATAGCCCGGTTTGGGGTCCTGCGCGTCGAGTTTACGCGCTTCGCCGTTCACGTCTAAGTAGGCGATGACGTGATGGACGGTTTTGCGGTTGCCGGGTTGGACATCAACGGCTTGGACGTACATGTCCGTCTCGAAGTTAGTGGGTATAATGAACTGCCGATATTCGTCTTCGCCTTCGGGTTCAATTTCATATTCGACCGGCATTTCAGCGATCCAATCGGGTTCACCGAGTGCCCAACTGTCAGGGAACTCCGGTGCCGGTGGGACAGAATCAAGATCGCCTGCGGGTGCCCCGGCTTCCACCCAGTGTGCGATCATCTGGATCTCGGTGTCTGTGAGTTGCCGTTCGTTTTTGAAGTCGCCGTAGCCGGGTGCGGGTTTCCACGGTGGCATGAGACGTGCCTGTGTGTATTCAGCGATTTCGGTTGCCCACGCCTTTGCATCGCTGTAATCGGTGAGTGTGAAGGGAGCGACTTCGCCGTGCCGATGGCACGTCTGGCAATCCTTCTGGAGGATCGGTGCGATGTGCTGACTATAGGTAATCTCTGGGGGGAGATCGGCTTCACGGAGATGGATCGTGCATCCGAACGCCGGTGTCTCTTGCACGAGGATAAGCGTATCGGTGTGCGTCGCGAGAAGGGCATCTTGTAGGTAGTGGTGCTTGACGCGTGGCTCGTAGCGGTTATCATCAATGGCACCGCGGTAGGTGATCCTACGGGTTGTATCAACGAGAACAGCCTGCGGTGTCATGGTTGCACCGAGAGCCCGTGTGATTTTGCCAGTTGTGTCCTTCACAACAAAAAAGGGATAATCTGCTTTGGTGATGTAGTTCTTTACATCGTCTTCGGAATCGTTTTCATTGGCATAGACTGCAACGAAAGTGGTATTTCGAGGTGCGAATTCAGCATGTAACCGTTTCAGACGCATCGTATAGCGTTGTGCAACTGGGCATTCGGTTGCGAGGAACGCGAAGACAACGGGTCCCTGTGCGGTGAGAGTCTCTAAATTATGTGTCTCGCTGTGGAGTGTCGTGAAGGTGAGACGCGAAATTTTTGTGCCGATGGGAACATTGCTCGGTTGTAAGGATGCCTCTTGGATAACGCGATGTTTTTTTGCGATTTTGTATTCGGACGCGGCGTGTCCTGAGAAGGGAAGTACAAGGATAAGAAAAAGCGTTAGTAGATACGGCTTCATACAGACCTCCGATTGTTGTTTTTCTGGTTTTTAATATAACACGTTTCGGAGATACGGTCAATCGGATAATTGTCTGAAGCAGAATTGGGAGGACCTTCCAAAAGTGGCAAATAACCCAGTGTCTTAAGCAAAGCCACCCGGAGCCGTAATCTCGATGATGTCGGCATCGGTATAAGAATCAAAACTCTTGCTATTTCAGGAGCGGTAGCATCAGCAGGAGCGGTAATTAAGGGGCGGCACAAGCGAGTGCCAAGATTACAATCGAACTTGGTCAGGAAAATGTCCACTTATTAGACAACATTACTAATTTTCCTCCATTTAAATCAAACTAAAAAACGTTCGTATCAAACACCGTGGGGCAGTAGGGATATGTGCCCCTGCACACTTCACATCGTGTGCTTTCTTGTCAAACAGCAAGAACAGATTTTCAGGGATGAAATCTATTCTGAACTAACCTTTGGTGCGCGTTATTGAAGGCTGTGAGGTTAGGGAGCCTCGTCTACCAGTAAAGGTAGGTGTCTTCGGAACACGCTTGAAAATTTGGGTTTGGAGTATCCTTTATAGATTATGCCAAACCACTTGTATAAACGTTGTTAATTGTAAACGAGTTACGAAAAAAGTCAAGCCTTTTTTAGCGGGATCGGAAATCGCTCAAATTAGAATTCAGGAAATCCGTTCTACCGCAGTTATGTAATTATTATACTACATTTGTAATGCAGTGTCAAATTTTTCTTCAAAAAAATGTGTAGTGGGTTTTTGTCGGGTTTCGCTGACGCCCTACCCAACCTACGTTATACGTTAATTATACCGTAGGCTGTATTTTTTGTCAAATTTTTTTGAAAAAATGTTTTCAGAGGTGGAGCGTCCCGATTCTCGGTTTTGGCGAGGATTCGGTCTCCATGCCTCCTATGTCCTCTATTAACACCCATAATTATAAAATAGTTACGAAAAAAAGTCAACACTATTTTTCGTACATTTGAAATTCTACAGAAATTGGGTGTTTTTGTCAAGTATTTTTTTCAACAGGGTGCGAAAAACGCGTATTTCGGTGCTTTTAGGGTTGAATTGATATTAATTATAGCGTAATGGATGTTTTTTGTCAAATTTTTTGTCTGAATCGTGGATTACGCGGATGATCGTGAGCACAGTTCGTTGCCACAAGTTAGCAATCAGCAGGCAGCCGTCAGCAATCTCCTGTCCTGAAAATCCTGATTCTGACGAATTCGCTGACGGCAGAATTTGCGAAGTCTCTACACCTATGCTATAATGTCTTGCAGGAGGCATTCATCATGACAGCAGATCTTGCTATCGCACAGTTACTTTTAAGCATACTCCTTGTCGGTGTTACCTTAATATGGGGTATCCTTCGGTATCGACGGAGCGGTTACTGGCGGCGCGGCGTTCATAATAAATTGCAGGCGTATCTGCTCTGGACGTTGAGCGTGCTGATTACGATGAGCTGCTTCTTCCCCTTGGCACATCTCTATACAGAACACCTCTGGTTTGAACACGTTGGATACGCTGCTGTCTTCTGGGGGCTCCAGAAGGTCCGGTGGGGCATTTTCGGTGTCTGTTTCATTGTCGCTGCTGGATTTATGAATGCCAACACGGCAATCGCTAACATATTGTGTCCAGAATCCCGCGAGTTTCGGCGCTGGACACATACGCAGACCTTCTCTTTCCATCGGATGGTCATCTACATCACGTTGATCGCGGCACTTCTGCTCGCAGGACCGATGCTTCTATTGGACGATATAATGCTTCGGTACCTGAATCAATCGGATGTGGTAGCGGTAGAGAGTTCTCTCCATTTCGGAATGGATCGGAATTTCTACCTCTTTAGTTTCCCGCTCCACCGATGGGTGAGTCTCTGGGTAGAGATAACCCTATGGGTAACGTGTATTGTTGTTGGGTTGTTATATAATTTCTATTACCGGCGGGACGCCCACACAATGGCACGTGTGAAACGACATATTATCTTTCACGGCTCGGCTTTATGGATATTGCTACTGATCGTCAGCGGGTGGCGAAGCTATGTGAACCTCTGGGACAAGGTATATACAAAGCCCCTGACGAACGGGCTGCAGACCCTCCACGGGTTATTTTACGTGGACTTTCACCTTGCAGGTGCCACGAACATTTATTGCGGCGCGCTGATCAGCATCGCAATCGTTATCGTAATTAACATCTTCTGGCGGAAACGACTGTTGTGGTATGTGTCTGGGGCGATATGGGGATTGAGTTACGTACTGTTGATTCAAGCATACCCGTTGGGTCTCCACGTAGCACGTATGCGTGTGGAACCTTTTCTCAAGGAGGGGCGGTACTTGCAGAGGCACATCGAAGAGACACGCCGCGCCTTTGATCTCGATGAGATCGTGAGGGTTGACCGCGAGCCTGGGACCGCAACACTGGAAATGATAACGGAAAACGCCGAGGTCAAGAAGAATATCCAGATTTGGGATCGACGGGTCCTGTATGAGGCTCTCCGAGAGACACAGATTAAACCGCATTACAACTTCCATCCGTATACTGATGTCGACAGATATACAGTAGATGGTGAATATCGGCAGGTCCTAATAGCCGCCCGTGAAATTGATCCCGGTACCGAGATTACGGGGTGGGATCGCCTGAAAACGGATCTACGTTCTTTTACGCACGGCTACGGCGTGTGTGTCGCCCCGGTGAACGAGTTCGTTGGCGAGGGTTTACCGAAACTCTGGGTCAAGGATACACCGATCGATAGTGCTTACAAGGAACTGACAGTAGAATATCCGCAGATTTACTACGGTGAGATGATCCGCAACTACATGATTGTGAACACCGATCGCGATGCAAATAGTGCTGAACGCAGACTGGACCCCGAAAGTGACGCGGGTGTTACGGAAACCCCAGAAATACCTGAATGGATGCAGCATACATACGCCGGGGATGGAGGTGTGTCTTTAGGCGGTTGGTTCCGTCGACTCTGTTTCGCGCTTCGCTTCGATTTCATCCCCATCCTCATCTCAGAGAAACTGACACCGGAGAGCCGAATCATGTTCCGGAGAAGGATCGGCACCCGTCGAAATGACCGCCTCGTCAAAGACCGGGTTTCATACATAGCACCCTTCCTGAATTACGACCCCGATCCGTATATTGTGATTCACAATAAACAGTTATATTGGATCATCGACTTCTATGTGACGAGCCGGTATTATCCGAACGCACAGATGTATGTGGACGATAAGACGCAACTCACAGACAGTGAACTATATGAGGAGCCGGATTTTGATACGTTCAACTACATCCGAAATGCCGGTGTCGCTGTCGTTAACGCTTATACCGGTGCGGTGGATTTCTATGCCATCAAGAAAGATGAAGAAGACGAAACCGTGATGCGGACTTATCAGAAAGCGTTCCCGAATCTCTTTAAATCACTCTCGGAGATGCCGGACGGGTTGGCGGCGCACTTGCGGTACCCGGATTATCTAACCCGGATTCAAGCGAGACTTTACGGCGATTATTACCGGCAAGCGAGCGGGTTTTATGATAATACGAACCCTTGGTCGATACCGAAAGAGGCATACTACTCCTCACAAGCGGATCAGGAAATGATGCCCTATTACGCTATGTTGAAGTTGCCGGGTGAGGAAAAAGTTGAGTTTGTGAATGTGATTCCATTCGCGCCGCGAGATCGCGAGAAACAGTTGAAGGCATGGATGGTGGCACGCTGCGATCAACCGCATTACGGTGAGCGGATCGTTTACGTGCTCCCTGAGAACGCAGGGATCGCCGGACCGACCCAGGTGGAAGACGATATTAACAAGAAAACCGGTGATCAACAACGCGGTTGGCAAGCGGCAAACGATGTGATTCGGGGCAATCTACTGATTATTCCGATTGAGGACGCGCTGTTCTATCTTGAGGCGATTTACCTGCAAGCGAAAAAGCCGGAGGGTGAAGATGACGACAAGCCGCGACGTCCGAAGTTAGAGATGGTGGTACTGAAGGCAGGATCAAATGAACTTGAGGCGGTGCAGGCGCAGACATTTGATGAGGCACTGAATATGCTGCTGTTGGGAATCCCAGCGAATGGTGAAACACTCACAAAAGGTGAGAAACCGTCAACGTTAGCGGAGTTGGTCCAACAATATCGGGAGCGGGAAGCCGATAGCGATCAGCTTCTTGAGCAGATCCTTGAGAAGATGGTGGAATAACAATTAGCCGTCAACAATCAGCAATTGCTAATGACCAATCGCCTCTTTACGCAGGGCACTGTAATATTCCACACACACCGCTAACACCGCCTCCAATTCTGTAGGAAACGGTTCCGATTTCGGACGGTACGGCGCAAACCCTGTGCTCCGATGGACGTTCTGATACCAATACGGTGCCCATACGCCATCCGCAGGATTCCCACCTATCTCCCAAGACAGCATTGAACGCTCAAATTGCAACTCAAGCCGCTCACATAGCTGCGATAAAACATTGGATGGGTTTTCTAATAGGAGTCGCGCATCGAGAATCGGAAGGGTTTGTCCCGCGGCGCGCAGGTCGTTTAAGAGATCGTACTGTGTTTTGAGTCCGGTGTCGGCGAGTGTTGGTATCCCGATGACCTTAGCAAGAGAGGGAAGCATCTCTCGTGGGTCGCGGATGAGTAGAACGTTGTGGGTGCGCTGAAGGAAACTGAAGTCAATGTTGAGGAGGTGGTGCGCCATCTGTTTCATGAAAAGCACAGGTTTCTCACAGGCCCCAAGGATCACCTGTTCGATCACCTGTGCGCCATCTGTTGACATAGATGCCATCACCTCTGCTGTGCCGGGATGCGTACTCTTGAAAGCCTGTGCGCCGTATTTTGTGTAGAGATAGTGTGCGTAGAGGGGTTCGTCAATGACCTGAGTATCGCTGCGTTGTGCAAAGGCGTACATCAGTGCGGTCGAGACATTCCGCGGTCCCGACCAGAGACAGATACGTTTTGTGTCCAAGTTGTATGTCCTTTATACCTTTATATAAAAAGAAAGTATATAAAGGTATATCGTATATTAGATTAATTACCCATCAACGGCGGTGTCTACCTCGCCTATTTCGCCGACGCGCCTTCCTACCTTCGCCTTCTCCTGTTTCGCCGGCGAAGTCACTCACCTCAACTTTCGCTATGTGAGAACGGTTGTGCATCCAAAAAATGAGCCCAATGCCGATAATGAACGCCGCGATACTGAAAAGTTGCGCTGCGGACATCCACCCAAGTACACGCGGTGTGATCCGCCAAAACTCGGCAATAAACCGCTCCACCCCCAGTGCGACAAGACTCGCCCCGAACAGAACACCAGGTGTCCCCTCAAGTCTACGGCGTTGCGACCAGAGAATACCGAAAAATGCGAATGCCATTAGCGTCTCGTATATAGGGGTTGGATGGACAGGAACATCGGTTGGAACAGTGCCGTTAGGGAACGCCATCGCCCACGGTAGATCCGACGGGGGTCCATAGTCACCATCACCAGCGAGGAGACATCCGATTCGACCAATGCCGTATCCGAGAACAACTGTCGGACCAACGATGTCGATTGTAGGTAGGAATGGGTTCGGGGAGCGGAGGACGACAATAATAACGCCGAGACATCCACCGATGAAACCGCCATACCAGACTAATCCACTCGTTGAAAAGAGTTCCCCGAAAGAGATCTGACCGTCGAGTAATGCAGAATAGAGTTTTGCGCCGACAATGCCGCCAATTGCTGCAGCCATGACGATCGTCGAGGCGAGTTCTGGGACAAAACCCCTTTGCTTCAACTCGGATTGTATAACAAAGACGACAGTAATAAACGCGGTGGCCAACATCAACCCGTAAGAATGGATACCTACGGGACCGAAATCAATGATCGTTGGATACATTAATATTTATTCTCCGAGATAAGCCTGTCGCACGCGTTCGTCGGCTAACAGGTCGGCAGAGGTGCCTTCAATTGTAATTTCACCGGTTTCCATGACGTAGCCTCTATCGGTTACTTGCAGTGCGATTTGTGCGTTCTGCTCGACGAGGAGGATAGTTGTGCCATCGGCGTTAATCTGCTGGATGATCTCGAAAATCTGTTTTACGATCAGAGGTGCAAGTCCTAAGGAGGGTTCGTCTAATAAGAGAAGTTTCGGTCTAGACATCAGGGCGCGTCCGATTGCGAGCATCTGTTGTTCGCCACCGCTGAGACTGCCACCACGCTGTTTCTGCCGGTTCTGTAGGACGGGAAAAAACTGAAAGATTCTGTCTAAATCGTCTTTGATGGCACTTTTGTCGTTCCTTGAATAAGCACCGAGTTCGAGGTTTTCAAGGACACTCATATCCGGAAAGATGAGTCGTCCCTCTGGGACCTGTGAGATACCGAGGATGACGCGTTCTTCTGCGGATGTTGTTGTGATGTCGTTGCCATCAAAGTGTACACTGCCTTCAACAGGGGTATGTATCCCGGATGTCGTCATGAGTGTTGTGGATTTTCCGGCACCGTTGGCACCGATCAAACAGACCATCTCGCCCTCATTGATAGTGATAGATATGCCTCGAACGGCGCGTATGTTTCCGTAATAGGTATGAATATTTTGAAGTTCAAGCATCGTCAGAAGCCCCCAAATATGCCTCAATGACGCGTTGGTCGTTTTGTACGTCCGTGGGTATCCCCTCGCTGATTTTTTCTCCATGGTCTAATACGGTAACCCAATCGGAGATTTGCATCACCAACTTTACGTCGTGTTCGATGAGAAGCACAGTGATTCCCTGCTCTCGTATGGCGTAGATCAGGTCAATAAGTTCCTGCGTCTCTTGAGGGTTCATTCCGGCGGCGGGTTCGTCGAGGAGCAGGAGTCTCGGTTCAGTGGCTAAAGCTCTGGCGATTTCAACGCGGCGTTGATCGCCGTAGGAGAGGTTTCCTGCTGTCTGGTCGCTGATGTCTTCTAACCCGACAAATTCAAGCATATCGCGTGCGCGTGCGGCGATCTCCTCCTCCTCACTTTTCTGCCGATTTGTGCGGAAGACTGCGCCAACAAACGTGCTGATTGTGCGGGGATGTCTCCCGATTTTAACATTATCAAGAACTGTGAGTTCTGCGAAGAGTCTTATGTTCTGAAAGGTCCTGCCAATACCGAGTTTCGTAACTTGGTCTGGACGGAGAGCTGTAATGGATTCCCCTAAGAAATCAACGGTGCCAAATGTTGGTTTATCCAAGCCCGTAACACAGTTGAAGAGTGTCGTTTTTCCTGCACCATTCGGCCCAATTAAACTGAAGATTTGTCCGGGGTGTACAGCCATTGTCACTTCGGACAACGCGATGACACCACCATAATGTCGACTGAGTCCATTTGTTGAGAGCAAGCGTATGGAGGTATTTTGCATTTTTCTCTCCTCGTTCGATTGTCTGCGCTTAAAGTATACCTTTAAGTGAAAGGAAATGTCAATTTGTTTTTCGGACTGATTTCTGTAGGCGCAGCACAACACAGATTTGACATCCATCCTCAGACTATGTTATACTTTCTTATATATTAAGGTATAAAGAAAAGACTTTCTCGAACTATAAATGGATATGACGCATTCAAAAAAGAACACCGCTCTTGAATACTGGTTAGCACTTGCCTCCGTTGAGGGACTCGGTAGCGTGCGGATTAGACGGCTGATAGCACGCTTCGGTAGTGTGCAGGCAATTTTTGAAGCGGAACTCCCCGAAATTGCGCGATTGCCCTCCTTCAATCCCGTTCTCGCCTCTCGGATACTCACAGTATCCGGTAACTTTCCGACCTTTCGTGAGAGACTCGATGCTCTCGAAAATCAGGATGTCAGGGTCATGTGCCTTGAAGATCCAGACTATCCAGCCCCGCTCAAAAATCTGCCTGATGCCCCAGGAATTCTCTGTAGGGTCGGGACGTTAACAGACATCGGTGATCGATGTGTTTCGATTGTGGGGAGTCAGAAACCGAGCATAGAAGGAATTGAACTGACGCTTTCGCTGGCGACACAACTCGCGCTTGCCGGATTCACGGTTGCCAGTGGATTAGCAATGGGTATCGATACGTATGCCCACTCGGGTGCACTCGCGGGTATGGGAAAGACGATTGGCGTTGTCGGAACGGATCTGTCTTCTATCTATCCCGGAAGGAACAATCCACTCGCAATGAAGATTTATGAGCATGGTTGTCTGTTTTCAGAGCATCCATTCCCGACTGCCCCGTCACCGGGCAATCTTGTGCAGAGAAACCGTATTATCAGCGGACTTTCTATAGCAACCATTGTAATTGAAGCGCGAAAGACCGGAGGCGCGATGCATACAGCACGATATGCCCAGCGTCAGGACAGATCGGTTCTCGCATGTCGCTGGGACACAGGGCACGCGCAACGGGAAGGTCCCCAAGAGTTGATAGGGACAGGCGCGTTTCCTTTCGCACCGACCGAGGTTGACAAGGTGATTGATGTGCTAACGCATCCAGAACGGCTTGAAACATATGTGAGTGGAACAACCAGCGAACAGATGGGATTGTTTGAAGAGTAGCGGTCAGAAGTTGGGAACCGGAGTTCCGTGAAGAAAAAAATTGCTTTTTTTTTCAATGTGTGATATACTATATAATGTCCTTAAACTTGATGATGCGAGTACATGTATCAATTTTTTCTTGACACCGTTAAAATTTATGGTAAATTTACGAAAAAATGAAGTTTTCTCTTGACAAAAGAGACTAATTTTCATATAATTTTGAGAAAATCCGTAATTTACCTTTACAAAGTTTGCAATTTTTGCTAAACTTTAAGGTACTCGTTTAGATATTGACTTTCGGGCGAGGGGTGCAACAATCCAATGGTGTTTTACTTTGTTAACTGTCCTCGCGGAATTCTGTTCTCAACGTGTCGGTTTGTTCTTTACGCACTGCGGAGAGGGCAACAAACGAAATAGCCTTACGTTACTTGACTTAACGAGAATATGATCATAGGTTTTGAAGCGTTGCTGAATTGTACAAGCAGCAGCGACATCGAAACCGACTTTCCCCGACGCTTTCGCGAGTGTCTATGGGAAAGGACCGAAAGTTGTTAGGACACCCTATCCGAAGGGTGTATTTTGATAAACTTTACAATTTAAGGAGTTAACTCTAATGACAAAACAGTTTAGAACCTTCGCTTTATTGCTGGCAGGCTTGTTCGCCCTTTCGCTGATAGTCGGCTGTGGTGGCGATGATGATGGTGGCGATGATACAGCTGCACCAGCTGCCTTCGTAAGCGCAGCCCCTCCGGGTGGTGAGATTGCCGCGAATGGAAGTATTACGGTTACCTTTGACAACGCACCCGCGGATGTCACAGTAAGTGCCGGTACTGTCACAGTCGCAGGTAAAACAGCGACTATCGCGGGTCCTTTCACCCCTGGTCCACTCGCATTGACGATCACTTGGGCTGATGGAACCCAGGCACTCAACTATACGGTCACCGCACCGGATACCGATGCGCCGACAGTCACGGGTGGCACCGTCTCAGATGGCGACAAAGATGTTGATCCCGAAGCCATCAACACCGCCGCAGCGATTGAAATCGAGTTCAGCGAAGATGTCTCTGGTAACGTCGCACTTCAGACCGAAGGTGGCGATGATGTCGGTTGGCTTGGCAAAGTCGAAGGCAACAAAGCGACGCTCGAACTTGTCAAAGGTAAAGAGATTGGCAACGAGACGACTTATGTTATCGCAGGTAAAGTCTCAGACGCTGCTGGCAACGAGACTGATGTCAGCGTAACCTTTGTAACCAAGGGTAAAGAGTAAATTTGAGGCTATTTCGACAAAGAGGGCGGCGTATTTTCAATACGTTGCCCTTTTTTTAATGGCTGACTGCTAAATATTTTTTTATTTACACAATTTTTGGAATAATGCTATAATACATCTGGAAGAAAACTGATAACACATTTTTTTGAACGGTTTTCAAAAAGGCGCTGTCTAACCCATTAATCCGTTAGAAACCTGAAGGAGAAAGTTCAGTGGAAAGAACTGAAGCCTTGCTCATTGCCGATCTTTGTGAAGGCGACGAGACAGCATTGGCACCGCTGGTGGAAAAATATAAGCGGATGGTCTACCGTCTCGCGATGCAGATCACCAAGAACCACGCGGATGCCGATGATGTTATGCAAGAGACCTTTATTAAGGTGTACCGTTCAATTCGGACATTTCGGAAAGATGCAGCTTTTGAGACGTGGCTCTACCGAATAACGGTCAATGAAGCACTGAACTTTGTCAAACGTAGAGAGCGGCAGCGAGTGTCTACACTTGAGACAGCATCGGAATCGGAATATGAGGCGGTCACGCGATACCGTGCCCAGGTCGCCAATGACCCGCATGCCCATGCTGAAAAAGCTGAACTGCGACATCACGTCACAAAGGCAGTCAATAGTCTCTCACTGAAGCATCGGACAGTTGTTATTCTTCATGAATTTGAAGGGTTAACGCACGCGGAGATCGCTGCGATCCTCAATTGCTCCGAAGGCACAGTCCGCTCCCGCTTGCATTATGCGCGCAAAAAGCTCCGAACCTTGCTCAAACCCTACGTAGATGCAAGCAATATTTAGGTTTCGATTTAAAGGAAAATTTCGGTAACCGAAATTAGTTGAGCGTCGTGGGTTTATAGACGTGTGAAACACACTCTCTCGAGGAGAATATCAATGAGATCGAAGTGTGAAAAAATAGGACGCCTTTTATCCGACTATATAGATGGAACGCTTTCCGAACGGCAGAACAGCAGCGTTGCATTGCATCTCCGCGCCTGCGGATCGTGTAAACGAGAAGTCGTAGCTCTGAAGAAAACGAACCACCTCCTCGAAAACTTTTACGTTGAACCGGAGGCATCCGATGCCTATTACGCCCGGTTTACAACGCAACTCCAGCATCGTATTGAACAGAGCGCGCCAACTGCTTTCCATCAACGTATCTTCGCAGTTGCTACGCGGCTGGGGTGGCATCTACTCACCCAACTTCATCGTGGTATTGATCATTCGCGTTTAGGTGGGCTTTTCTCCATAAAGCAACACGTTTTTCCGTATTACATTTTCGGGTTAACACTGACGATGTTAGTTGTTGCGCCGCTTCTGCTTATCCAAGTATCAACACACGATGACGGTAGCCATGTGCTTAGCCGCCTATATGCGGGGGCGAAAATTCGGTTCTTCTCTGGGGATTCACCTATCTCCGTCCAACCTACCGCAGCACTTGCTATCAAACAGGATACGACTGGTACTCAACCGACTGGCATTCGTCGCAACGTCAGCAGCGGGCGTCCGACAGAACCCCCTGCTATCGATTCAGGTTCCGATGTCTGGGTATTCACCGATGAACCGATGACAGAAGGATACATCTTCACTACACTTCAAGAAGATGATTCTGATACTATACCGAGTGTCGCGTTAGACATTGACTCGGAATTGCTTGCTTATGCCGAAATTCCGGCGCAGGGTGCGTTCTGGGCACGTCTCACGAGTCGCGATGTATTAACTGAAAGTAGGTATGCCCTGCTCTTATTACAAGGTATGGATGAACAGCACGCCCTCCAACAGTATGAACGGAAGTGGAACGGATCCAAAGGTTTTTCACAGAAATTGTTGGATGTGCCGTTGGAAACATTGTCTATTTCAGAAGTCTACGATTCCAGAGAGTTGTAGATAGGCGTTATTATAGTATAGTTTAAAGTCGATAATTAAATATCTTATCGAAAGCGTTTGAAGTTAGTTTAGCATTTAATCTCGTGGGCGCGTCCCGAGCGTGCACGATGTAAACAAGGAGAATACGAATGAACCCAAGGATTTTGGGCATTATTGGTGGTCTCGCCTTAATAGTTGCGCTCCTTTCACCTTTTATGATGGGGAGTTCCAAAAAGGTGGAGCAACTCTTCCAATCCGCTGAAGATCTGTATGGACAGGCGGATTATGAAGGCGCAATTGGAAAGTATACCGAGGCACTCGAAGAATCAACAAAGCGGGGTGTGAAAACCGAAGTCATTGACAAGGATTTCCCCACCCTCGCCAATTATAAGATCGCGGTTAGCTACTCGCGTCTCGCCGAACAATCAGGCGATGTAAATCACTACGACACTGCGATCGAATACATTGAAAAGGTTGCTCCGACGGCAACCATTCCGAAACATCAAGAGGGGTTAACCTACCTCTGGGGACACATCCTCTATCGGACAGAGCAATTTGAGTTGGCGGAACCGAAGTTCACACAACTCATTGAGAACTTCCCGAACAGCCTTTTCGTCGAAAACGCTTGGTACGCTATCGGGCAGTTGAACTATAAACTGCAGAACTACGAGGACTCCCGACAGGCATTTAAAGCGGTTCTTGATGGTTTCCCAAATTCCGATTTTAAAGATGACGCACAGCACCTGATCGCACAATCGTTCCTTAACGAATCCAACTACGAGCAGGCGTATCAGGAATTCGATAAAATTGCTACAGAGGAATTCAAGAACTACCCGGATCTGCAAGCCGAAGCGATGTATAAAGCGGCTTATAGCTTGAACCAACTCGGTAGAGATGATGAATCGATCGGTCGATATACGAACTTCATCACGCAGTTCCCGGAAAGCCAGTACGTCACGGCGGCATACTTCGACCAAGGTGCGATTTACGCCCGTCAGAAGGACTATGACAACGCGCGTGTGAACTATGAGTTGGCACTCCAAAACACTGCAGACCGCACACTTCAATCGGAAATTCAGTCTGCCATCGGACGTACCTACTTCGATCAAGGAGACTATGAAAACGCCATCGTTTCCTATCAGACACTCCTTGAAGAATACCCGGAGAGCGACTTCATCGCGGAAGCGAAACTTGGTATTGCCGATAGCCATTTCCGCTTAGAGAATTGGAGTGAGGCAACCTTAGCGTATCAACGTGTCATTAATGAACACGAAGAAGCCACCGATTTTATTCCCTACTGCTCCTATCAGATTGGGGAAGCCTACTACAAACTCGGCAGCGATCAAGTAAAGGCTGGGGACGCTGAAACCGGAATGGCAACGCTTGAACTCGCGCTCCAATGGTATCAAAAAACGGTTGACGACTATCCGCAGGATCCAGTTGCTCCGCACGCGCTCTACGGCGCAATTTGGGCACTCAACGATCTTGGACGCAAAGATGAGTTGGAAACAATCGCCCGCGAGTTTATCGAAAAGAACAAAAACGATAACGAGTTCGACATCCTCGCAGCTGAGGTTCAACTCCGTTTCGCCGATATCAAGCGGACTGAATTTAAACAGTACGTTGAAGCGGCGGAAGAATATGCGAAATTGTGGGATTACCGTCCACTACCGAAGTTCCATCTCGTCAAGTTGATGGGTAAATTCTTTGAAGGACGCTCCTACTACGAAGCTGCCAAACCCGAAGGCTATCAAGAAGGCGATGCGGGCGCGAACTTCAATGCGGATTACCTCGGAAAGTCTGTTTCGGCGTATCAGGAAGCGATCGCCATGTTTAATGACGATGCCTTCCTCCCAGGGGTTGCCCAGGAACGTTACGATGACTTCGGTGAGCGTATTGCTCAGGTGGAAGCGTGTATCATGAACGAAGCACTTTCCCATGAAATGCTTGGTGACTGGACGCAAGCACGCGACCGCTACGCATCTATCCCTGAAACGAGTGAATACTACGAACGCGCACTCCTTCTCGTTGCAAACAGTCATGTCAAGGAAGGCGATAAAGAGGGTGCGATTAGCTACTACAACAGTATTTTAGACAAGCTTGCCGACGCTGATAACCGTTCGTTGGCAGAGATTAAACTCGCTGATCTGCTCCGGGCAGAGGAGCGGTTTGAAGAAGCCGCCGTTCAGTATCAAGCTGTGGTTGATGGGAATCCGACTGGTGAATACGCAGACGATGCGCTCTACCTCGTCGGACTTTGCTATTACCAAGCTGCTTCTGAAAATCCGGCACTCTTGGAATCCTCCGAAGCGGCGTTCAAACGGGTAATCGCCGATTATGCCGATAGCCCCAACGCTGTTGAGGCGTATTACGGCTTGGCACTCGCCTATCGCGATGCGGCACAGAAGCAGGACGATACGGAAAAATGGCCCCTTATCCTGCAACTCGCCGACGAAGCAAACGATAAATATGCCTCCAGTGACAATGAGCTCGTTCTCAAGACACTCGGACATATCGACTTGATTAAAGCCACCGCTATTGAAAACACCGGTGAAGAGGTCGATGTCGATGCGCTCGTGGCTTCGCTGAAGCGAATTGTTGATAACACAGGTGCACCAGAAGAGGCACGCAGCCGTTCGCAACTGAAGATCGGGCATACTTACTATAGTGCGAAACGCTATGATGAAGCACTGGCGGAGTATCTCCTCTTTGTGCAAACTTTCCCGAACAGTGAACTCGCACCGAACGCGCAGTATCAAGCAGCAGTCTGTCATTATCAGATCGCGCAATCTGCGACGGATGCAGGCAGCAAGCAGTTGAGCCTGCAGAATGCTGTAAGTGCCGCGGAAAAAGTATCAACGCTGACAGAGGATGCGAACAACCTCATCAGTGCTAACTACACTGCGGGTTTAGCGTTGCTCGGCCTCGAGGACAACAAAGGTGCTGCAGACGCATTTAAAGCGGTTACAGCATTAGAGGGACAGACCGAAGACGAGGCGCGCAAGTCGCTTATCTTCCAAGCACACTCCCGTCTTGCTGAACTCAACGGAACCCTCGGCGACCACGCCGGCGCGGTGCAAGAGTATCAATACATTATTGAGAACACCGAAGAGGCAGACATGAAGGGACGTTCCTACTTCGCAATGGCATTTGCACAAGAGGAGCAACTGAAAACTTATCAGGACGCATTGATGAGTTACCAGAACGCCATTGAGTTAGTAGAAGACGATCTCGTCAAAGCGCAATCCTACTATCGGATTGGCCTGATTTACCAAGACCAGTTGAAACAACCGTCTAAGGCGTTGGACACCTTCCAAACCCTTATCGGAGAATATAGCGGTTCAGCCAACACGAATGTCGCCTCAATGGTAGCAGACGCTGGTATTCGCCGTTCAACCCTCTACGTTGAATTAGGACGCTTAGATGAAGCAATCACCGAAGCGGTTGAAGCCCTTGATCGGACGAAAGGGAATCCGAACGCGAGTGTGGCAGAGAAAGCCGCTGCGCAATACAACCTCGGTTTCCTCTACTCCGACAAAGCGCGTTCTCTCTTCTCCACAGAGGCAGGCACAGACCTGAAACCCTACATTGATGCCAGTCGCAACGCGGCAAGTACATTTTTCGAAGTCGCTTCGATTGCAGCTCCGGTTGAAAAGGCGGATAAGCAGACGGTCATCCCGTATGTTCAGAATTCACTGTTCCAATCCGGTCAGATTTACTATTCTGTCGGTATTGGTGTGAAACTTCCGCAAGACCTCGTCAGTGCGCTGAGCCCGCTCACGACGTTCGTGAGTTACGTCGATAAGGGACTCTTCCCGAAATCGGATGCACTCCGTAAGAACACGGAAACCGCACTGAATTATACAGCCGCTTCGAACTTTGAACTCGGACGGATGCAAGTAGGCATGGACGGCGAGATGTCTGAAAAAGCGGTAAGCTACTTCACTGCCGCTGGTGATGTCTTCCGTGATATGGTGCGTCGTTATCCGAGTGCTAACGATGCCGCCTTCTGGCAGTATCACGTCGGTGAATCCTACTACGCCGCGCAACAGTTTGAGAAAGCGATTACCGAATACGAGAAGGTGCGCACTGTGAATAAGACCCACAAGAGTGCTCCTGAATCGTTGTATGCTATCTCGACATGTGCGCAGCTTCTCAGTGAAGCCGCTGAAAAGTCTGGCGATGAGGATGCGAAACAGCGCTGGTATGATCGACTCTTTGAGGCGAACGAAGTTCTCGCCGCTGAGTATCCGAACAGTCAGTACACTGCTGATGCGCTTATTAATATCGGCAATAAGTACTACAACGCAGGCTCCGAATCTGAGCTGGAGCAAGCGGAACGGATCCGTCTCTATCAGATGGCGATAGAGAACTATCAGAAAGCGATCAATACGCCCGGTATCGGCGGGGAGTCAAAATCGACTGCCCAAGGTTATCTCAACGACACTGCGAACGCGCTTGCTTTCTACGAGTATGAAGTCGCAACGGATCTGCTGAATGAATCGAAACTCGCAAGGGGTGAGGAGCAGAAACCTGCTGTCGAAGCCGCCATTGCTGAGTATCAGAAGATCATTGAAGCATATCCGGGAACCAAGTATGCGGACCTCGGTCTCGTGCAGATTGGTGAGGCATACATGGTGTTAGCCGATAGCGACGATGCGTATTTCAACGATGCGTTGGATTACTTCAACCGGTTGTGGGCAAAATATGAAACAACCCCGCCTGTGGACACGAAGGTCAACCAGGCACTCACGTATGCAATCAGCCAAGTCCAGACGATTATAAGCTACATGCAGTCGAATAATCTGGAAATTCGTGGTGGTGCTGGTGCTGGTGCTGGCGGTGGTGGTGGTGAGTAATCACTACATCCTGTTCCTATAGCCTTGTTCGCCTGAGCGGGGCTTCCCTGAAAGGAGGGTGCGGTATAGCACCCTCCCCTTTTCATGACTTATTCCCCTAACTCTGAGAAATTGCGATTTAGACGATGTCTAAGGAGCCTGCGAAAACAGTGTATGATGAATTAATAGTGTCGCCGCGCGTGCTGCTCGGTCCGGGACCGAGTGAAGCCAATGCGCGGGTTCTTAAAGCGATGACAACCCCGATGTTGGGGTATTTAGATGCCGAATTTGTCCAAGTGATGGATGACACGGTAGGATTACTCCGCCGAGTCTTTGGAACTGAAAATAGGTTGACACTCCCGGTCTCCGGCACGGGTACCGCCGGAATGGAAGCCGCACTTGCTAACGTTGTTGAACCCGGTGATAGGGTCGTTGTTGGTGTCAAAGGGTATTTCGGCGAGCGAATCGCCGATATCGCCGCTCGGTGCGGCGGCGTGGTGACAAGAGTAGAATCGGAATGGGGCACACACATCCCTGCCGAAAAAATCGCTGAAGCCGTTGCGAAAGGGTCTACCCCAAAACTGGTTGCGTTGGTACACGGGGAGACCTCTACCGGTATCCTGCAACCCCTGAAAGATGCCGTTGAGATTGCTCACCAAAGCGGTGCCCTTTTCCTCGCAGACTGCGTGACCAGTCTCGGAGGACAACCCGTAGATATAGATGCGCTCGGTATTGACATTGCGTATAGTTGTACCCAAAAATGTCTCGCCGGTCCGCCCGGACTCTCACCTATCAGTTTCAGTGATCGTGCCGTTGAGGTCATTCGGAACCGAAAAACACCTATCCAGAGTTTCTATCTCGATATGACGCTCCTCGAAAACTATTGGCACGGCAAGCAGCGGAGTTATCATCACACTGTTTCGATATCCCTTATCTATGCCTTGCGGGAAGCATTGCGCGTTGTCTTGGAAGAAGGGTTGGATGTCCGCTATAAACGGCATGTGTACAATGCCCGTGCACTTCTCGCGGGGGCAAAAGCGATCGGTCTGCAACCCGCAGCCGAAGAGGGCTACCGCGCCCCGATGCTCACTACCTTAAGCATTCCTGACGGTATTGACGATGTGACGATTCGGAAACGCCTCATCTCGGACTACGGCATAGAAATCGGTGCGGGCTTGGGTGTCTTTGCTGGAAAGGCGTGGCGAATTGGGCTGATGGGTGAATCTTCAAACGAACGGAATGTTATGCTCGTCCTGAGTGCGTTAGAGAAACTTCTCATTGAGTGGGGACATAACGTAGAGCGTGGTGCAGCTGTTCACGCCGCGTCGCAAATCTATTCAGGATAACTATTCCCATTCAATCGTGCTCGGTGGTTTTGAACTAATATCGTAGACGACACGGTTGATGCCCTGCACTTCATTGATGATACGGTTGGAAATTGTGGCGAGCACATCGGTCGGTATGCGTGCCCAATCCGCTGTCATCGCATCGCTACTCGTGACGGCGCGGAGTGCGACTGCGTTTTCATACGTCCGCGCGTCCCCCATCACGCCAACACTTTTGACGGGCAGCAGAACAACCAAAGCCTGCCAAATTTCGTCGTACAATCCCGCTTTCTTGATTTCAGCGATAAAGATAGCATCTGCTGAACGGAGCACTTCTAAACGTTCGTGCGTAACCTCGCCCAGAATGCGGACAGCAAGTCCTGGTCCGGGAAATGGGTGTCGCCCAAGGACGTGCGCTGGCACGTTTAGTTCTGCTCCAACCGCCCGCACCTCGTCCTTGAAAAGCTCCCTGAAAGGTTCAAGCAATTCAAACGGCATGTCGGATGGAAGCCCGCCGACATTATGGTGGGTTTTAATCGTAGCGGAGGGTCCCTTCACGGAGACACTCTCTATAACATCGGGATAGAGAGTGCCTTGCGCGAGAAATCGGAAGCTGTGTCCTAATTCTTGCACCGTTGCTTTGAAAGTTTCGATGAACTGTGCCCCAATCACCTTTCGCTTCTTTTCTGGATCCGTCACTCCCGCCAAACCGTTAAGAAACGGCTCCACCGCATCAACAGTGACGAGAGGGATTCCGAGTTGCTCACAGGTTTTGAGCACTTCAGCGACTTCGTTTTTCCGGAGGAGACCATTGTCAACAAATACAGGTACAAGCGCGTCTCCGATCGCCTGATGTAAAAGCGTCGCCAGCACCATTGAATCAATACCCCCGCTAACAGCACATAGGACGCGCTCATTTCCGACCCGCTCCTGTATTTGTGTTGTGGCACGGGCGATGAAGGCACGCATTGTCCAAGCGTTACGACATCCACAGATGCGCCGTGTGAAATTCCCCAAAATCTGATCGGCATCCTCAGTATGTTCAACCTCAGGATGGAATTGCAACCCGTAAAACGCGCGTGCGGGATCCGCCATAGCAGCGATCGGAGCGTTCTGTGTTTGTGCGATTGTCTGGAATCCAACCGGGGGTGCCTCGATACGATCGCCGTGGCTCATCCAAGCAGAAAACCGTGAGGAAAGTCCGGCGAAGAGTGGATCGGTGGCGTCAAGCACTTGGAGGGGCGCGTGTCCGTATTCTCGTTGTGTCGCTGGATGGACCTTTCCACCTGCTAACAGGGCCGCCATGAGTTGCATACCATAACAGATACCCAATATAGGTGTTTCCAACTCAAAGAGTTTTGGATCAATTTTTGGGGCATCAGCCTCGTAGACGCTTGCGGGTCCCCCGCTGAGAATAATTCCCTTTGGGGCAATGGCTTCTATCTGCGAAAGGGGTAGCGTATGTGGATAAATTTCGCAGTAGATGTTTTGCTCACGGATGCGTCGGGCAATAAGCTGCGTGTACTGCGACCCGAAATCCAAAATGAGGATAGTCTCTTGCTGTGTGGATGCTGTGTTTGTGTCGTTGGTGTTCGTCATAGACTTGCGACTTTCACTGAAAATAAGGGACGGTTTCGCAATCAATAATGTCCCCTGTCTGCGGCTCGAAAATCGCGCCGTATGCGCCAGGGGGCGCGAAATCAACATCGGTTGACATAGCCAACCCGGTGTTCGCGTCTTCTAAGTAGTAGCACCCGCAGTGCGGATGTCCCGGCGTATTGATGGACCGCAGATGGTAACAGTGGTTGTGGAACTGAATCGTATTCCCATAAATGATAATATATCTATCTCCAAACAGGCTCATCGCGACCTGATTGACGAGATAAGGGTCTTTGTGTTGCACGGGTTTTTAATTTGTCTTGACAATTATATCAATTCTACGGTTCTGTTCCTCTTTATTGGGACCGGCTTCGATAAGAGGTACGGTTTCTCCCAAGCCTACAGCGGTGAGGCGTTCTGGGTTGACTCGTTCTTCAACGAGGGACCTCTTGATTGCGTCTGCCCGCCCCATACTTACATTTCGATTGACGTTCGCATTTCCCAAGGCACTTGTGTGTACCTCGATTCGAATCGGATAACTGCTGAAACTCTCCCGACGTAAGACTTTTGCGAGTTGCTCAAACGTTGCGAAAAATTCTTTTTGAAGTTGGATGCTGCCGTGGGCAAATACGTTTCCTCTGATACGAATGAGGACACTATCGCTCTGTTCTATAACGGTCGCTTTAGGGATCTGCCTTGCTGCGTTTAGTAAATCTGACTTCGCCGATGTTATTCGTTGTGCGTTCGCAACGGCGCGTTCCAGATAATCACCACCCTCCGCGGAGGCTGCGACAGCCGTCTCATATTCCTCGCCTGCTAATGCGGTTCTTGCCTTTGTATACGCCGTATTGGCAAGTTCATAGAGGCGTGCTTCTAACTGTGGGACCTGTGTCTTTGCTTGTGCTGCGAGATTTCGTTTCAGTGTATCAACCGCTTGTTGTGCTTCCGCTGCCCGCCGATCTAACTCTCTCTGTGCGCGTTGTCTAAATTCCGCCGCTTCCGCGATTACGACTGTTTCATCGGCGTTTTGTTGTGCCTGTTGCGCAAATTGTTGTGCTTGCTCGTAGCGATGGGTGGCTAATTCCTGCTTTGCACGTTTCAATTGTGCTGTTGCCTTTTGGAATTGCTCTGTTGCGTGTTGGTTGGCATTGAGATATTGCGCACGCTGAATGATTACTTCCGCCTTCGTGATTGCGATGTGCGCACCTGTCCTCGCCACTGCGTCTCCCTCCTGTTTTTCCTGCGCTAACTGGTAAAGGTTATCGGCGAGTTTCTGTGCATCCGAGATAGCATCCGCTGCTTCAACGAACGCCTCTTGCTCAATAAGGTTCATTATCGAAGCGATTGATGCTTGGACACGTTCGTAGCCTGCAGTTGTTTCGATCGCTGGATAGGTGTATTTTGAAACATTAACGAGTGATTCTACGCCCGCGAGCGACAGGCGAAGTTCCGTCTGACGTAGCGATGTTTTTAAATGCGCGAGTTCCGTCGAAAGTCGCTCTGTTTGCAGTTGCCCTTTGTCGCGATCGCTCAACGCACGGGCGAGTTGTTCTTCAAGGATCGCCTCACCGATACGGGCGATTTCGAGTTCGTGCTCGTGTGCCTTTATAATTTGTTGGTATATCTGTTCTCGGATGGCAACGACTTTTTGTCGAGCGTGATGCTGTCGTGCCTTTGCGCTGGCGATCTGTGCAACCAATTCCGCCTGATACGCAAATTCAGCACTTTGGGGGATGTCTCCCTCTTCTCGCGAGTTCCGAGCGAAATTCAGGAGTTTCACTGCCCGTCCGAATTCCTCTGGCACCAAAGGTTCAGCATCCAATGCGGCTGCATCATTGATCGCCTGCTGCGCGTCTTGGAATTGTGTCGCAAGTATGACTTCATCGATCTCTGGTGCAGGACATCCAGATGCGATAAAGCATGTAACCAAAAGTAGCAATCCGTAATATTTCATCGGTTTCCCTCGTGTCGCGCACACCTAAGATTCCTGATGGCATATCCATCGAGTCGTTCTACAGTTACAATACTTGATTCTCTTAGAATTTCTTTAAGGCTTCAAGTTCAACTTTCATCGCCTCAAGTCTCTGGAGCACTTCGTCGACGTTCTGCTGGGTAAGCGTGAGTTGCGCTTGTACCTCTTGAACGTTTGCTTCCTCGCGAATTGCGATGGCGATCTCAGTTGCGATTCGCGCGTGAAGATATGAGCGGAGTGCGAGTCGATACGCCTGCTCTACATCACCAGCATTCATTGCGTTTTCAGCCGTGACAAGCATCTCTTGAGCGGTGCGTAAGGGTGTATTGGCAGCCTCCTGTGCTCCCATCGCGTTGGCAGAAGTTAGAGCGACCTGAGCGTTTTCCATCGTTTCGAGGGCGAGTTGCTGTAATTGTCCACCACACCCGCATACTACTATCAGCATTATGAACCAGATTGCCCGTTTCATTTTTTAAATTTCCCTTGCGGTTAAACATCGTGGGTTTGAATTTAAATCCGCAACACAAAAAACACCACCGACGCTTTGGAGTAAAAAAGCCTCGCTTGGGGTGGTGCGGACTGCAACACCCTAAGGCGAGGCTTCTGGTCGTTGATTCCTGAGACGGATAAATCCGCTAAAATTCAGGACGCTCTGTATAGACGCTCACCTTTCGGCGATATTTGTCTTTCCGCTCAAACCATACATATCCATCAATTTTTGAGAAGAGCGTATAGTCTCTTCCGACCCCAACGTTGTTTCCGGGGTGGATGTGCGTTCCACGCTGTCGGGTGAGAATGCTCCCCGCGGTGACATAATTTCCGGAAAATCTTTTGACACCGAGTCGCTTTCCGATACTGTCGCGTCCGTTCCGGGTGCTTCCGCCGCCTTTCTTATGAGCCATCAGATTGTTCCTCCACCGCGCCAATAGCGGTAATTTTCACGCGTGTAAATGATTGACGATGCCCTAACTTGCGTTTGTATCCTTTACGGCGTTTCGATTTGAATACAACCATCTTCTTCCCGCGTGCCTGTTGAACCACTTCGGCTGTAACTGAAGTATTGTCAAGATAGGGCGAGCCGGCTTGTAGCTGTCCCTCATCGTCGGCGACAGCCAGAACGGATGAGAAGGTGACCCTGTCACCGACCGCTGCATCAAGTTTTTCAACATCAATTAGGCTGCCTACCTCCACCCGATGCTGTTTCCCTCCGCTCGCAAAGACTGCATACATTTTTATAACTCCTTTTTAATTCTGATTAAATTATACCCTAAAAACGTGTCAATGTCAATTCAGATCTGCAATTCGTTATAACGCATACCTTAGAAGGGGCATTCGATTGCGTTAATTGAGAAACACCTCTTCACCTTTTCCGACAAAGATTCGGTAATCTTCGAGGTGCAAGTCAGCATCAGGTTCCAAGATGAGATCTAACTTTAATGACTTCCTGAGTTCTCGCAATTTATTCGACATCTTCGACTTTATATGCGAGACGACATAGTCATTCGCGATAACCCGTAATTGGGGCTGCTGTGTTTGTTTATGCGCCATTTTTATGGCACGTAGCAGCTGAATGACAACGGTTTCGACGGATAGAATCGTGCCATGTCCATCGCAGTAAGGACACTCTTCCATCAGTAGGGTAGAGAGGCTTGGACGGGTGCGCTGGCGTGTCATCTCAACGAGTCCTAAATCCGAGAAATGAAGGATATTTGTGCGGGCACGGTCCTTTCGAAGTGCTTCCTGTAGCATTTTAAAGACACGTTTGCGGTGCGCAGCTTCTTCCATATCAATAAAATCAACGACGATAATCCCCCCTAAATCCCGCAATTGAATTTGGCGGACGACCTCCTCAACAGCCTCAAGGTTAGCACTGAGAATCGTGTTATCTGGGTCAGACTTTCCAACGAATCGACCCGTGTTGACATCAATCGAGACCATGGCTTCAGTCTGTTGGATGATAATATGGCCGCCACACTTGAGCCAAATTTTCTCGCTGAGTGCTTCCTTGAGTGCGCGTTCAACACCGTAAGCGTCAAAGAGTGTCGAATCTTCCCGATAGAGCGAGACGCGTGCTTTCAGATCGGGCATGACAGAGGAGACGTATTCCATCGTCTCCTGGTACCCTGCGTCTGAATCGATCAGGAGTTGCTTGACCTCCTTCGTGAGCATATCCCGGACGATCCTGTTGGTAAAACTGAGATCTCTACTGACGAGACTGGGTGCGGATTTTTTGTCTGCGCGGGCGCACACCTGTTTCCATTGGTCAATAAGGTATCGGATTTCGGCTGCGAACTCGGTTTCGTTCAAACCTTCAGCAGCAGTACGGATGATAAATCCGCCTTCAACGTCGGCTTTCACTGCCTTGGCCATACTACGAAGTCTGTCCCTTTCAGAGGCAGACTCAATGCGTCGCGATACCCCGATATTCGAGGAATTGGGCATGTAGACGACATAACGTCCAGGGAGCGTGATGTTACTGGTAACTCGTGCTCCCTTTGTGCCGATAGGCTCCTTGCCGACCTGAACGAGGAGTTCCTGTTTCTTTGAAATGAGGTCACTTATGAGAAATGGGAACCCGCGCCCACCGCGTGTCTGTTTGGTTTGCTTTCCCTTCAGGTCCAATACTGCGGTGTTTTTGCTGGATTTTCGGTCTCCGTTGCGTTTCCCATTTTCGTCTTCATCTTCGTCAGCATGCTCATATTTGAGGTCAGAAATATGTAGAAAGGCATGCCGGTCCAATCCAATATCAACGAATGCTACTTGCATTCCGGGTAGTACATTCTCAACGCGTCCTTTGTAAAGATTCCCCAATGTTTGCGTTGCTGCTTTCCGTTCAATGTAAATTTCATTCAGCACTCCCTCCTCAAGTACCGCACAGCGCGTTTCATACTCATCATCAGAAATAAGTATCTCCTTTTCCATTATTACCTCCTATCGTGCCTTTTTTCAAGAGGCACCTCGGTTAATTGTCGTGTCAAAAATCGGCAGCATTGCAAAAAGCAGCGAGGGTTTTGTAAAAATGTGTTCCACGTTTCGACCAAATGGTTCTGAAAACTGGTGCGGTTAACTTGATATAAACTATAGCGTGTGGTGTACTATCTATTTCATCTGGACTTGCAAGCTGCGCCTTACAGCCGGGGTGTTAGTGTTACGACAGGCGTTATGAGTTCGCCCATCGAGATACCGCCGTGCTGGAACCCTCCTTGAAACTGCCGTTTATACTTATAAAAATCGTTTGGATAGACGAAATAATAATCGTCTTTCGCGAGAATGTAGTCCTTGCTTGCATTTTCCGCCGGTAATCGATACTCCTTTGGATTTCGGAGATACACCGCCTCACGTTCTTCGCATCCCAAGTTAGAGCCAATTTTAAATCGGAGGCTGGTGGTCGTATCACGATTACCGTAAGCGCGGGTTGCTCTGTTACAGAAGACAGAGCCGTGATCGCTGGTGAGGACTACAGTTGCGTTTTGTGCTGCAATAATGCGTAAAATATCGAAAAATACCGAATGCGAGAACCATGAGCGTGCCAAAGCCCGAAAAGCGGATTCATCAGGTGCGAGCTGTTGTAGGACATCGGACTGTGAGCGCTGATGGGTCAAGATATCAATGAAATTGACGACCAGTGCTGAGAGGCTCACGCGCGTGTTCGCGGCAACCCGTTTTTTGTAGGTGTTGCCCCCTCGAGTATCAAAAATTTTGAAGTACTGGACTCCAGGCTTCAGTTTGATACCTCTGCGCTTCAGATGTGCTTCGAGGAGCTGGCGTTCGTAGCGGTTTGTACTTGTGTCCCCATCAGATTCTTCCTGCCAGTATTGTGGATAGCGTTCGGCAATCTCTATTGGAAACAAGCCGCTGAAGAGGGCATTTCGTGCGTACATTGTCGCACTCGGTAGGATTGAAAAACTATATTGACGTTCGATAGAGAAATAAGGGTACAAAAGTGATTCAACCGCCAACCAATGGTCTAAGCGGAAGCAGTCAACCACAATAAAATAAACAGATTTTCCAGCTTGAAGTTGCGGGATAACATGCTGATCAAGAACGTTGACCGATAAGGGCGGTGCGTCAGAACTTCCTGCGACCCAATCAGGATAATGTGTTGCGACGAAGTCAGAGAATTCGGTATTGCACTCTTTCTTCTGTGCGAGATGTGTTTCCTCTAACCCCCCCTCGGCTAACTTCTCAGACACCAGATCCCATTGTAACAATTTTACATAGATATTGATCCAGTCTTGCCAATTCGGAGACGCATCCTTCATTGCTCGAATAGCATTGAAATCAGTGGTGTAGCGACTCGGAATCTGATCTATGACTATCTGCGGCTGATCGAGGACGCGCTTCAGTGTTGAGACGATCTGGGCTACACCGATCGGTTTTACCAAGAAATCGGTTACCTGCTTGCCGAGAGCGACCTCAACAAATTGTTCATCGCTGGACTGGGTGACAAGGATAACAGGGATTTGTGTATTGATGGTGCGAATTGCATCGAGCGTTGCCATTCCATCCTTACCGGGCATAACCTGGTCAAGTAGGATAGCACTGTACTGCGTATCACCGCGCGCTAAAAGCGCGATGCCGTCTTCGCCATTTGTCACGGGTGTGACTGCGTAGCCTCGGTCGCGTAGCACAAGAATATGCGGTTGCAACGCTTCTATTTCATCATCAATCCATAAGATTTGGTGTGTTTGTGACATACGTAAGTTTTCAAAATCTGCTCAGGTGCGGTACGGTGCCCAATTAATGAGAGTGAACGTCTTCACTGCGGCGGCAGTAGGGAAAATGCCCAGGCAACCATTTTACCTATACCGTCCGTTAATGTGGGTTACGCGACTGGCAGTCGAATTTCAAAAGTTGTTCCGTCAGGACTCGTTTTCACCATGCGGATGCTTCCGTGATGGTACTCACGGATGATCCGTTGAACGACTGTTAACCCGAGTCCCCACCCGTGTGCCTTAGTAGACATCCCGGGTTCAAAGATCTTTTGCTGATTTTCGCGGGTGATTCCGCTTCCATTGTCCGCATATCGGATAACAATATCGCCGCGTCGTTTGTCATGCCTTGGTTCAATCTGGATCCACCCATCCGCCTTGTCCATTGCATCCAACGAATTACGAATTAAGTTTTCAAATACCCAGTGCAGTAATTGCGCATTTGCGAGTATAGACGGTATTTTATGCAATTTCAATCGGATTTCAACGCGTCGACTAATATGTGGCAGCCGTTTTTCAAAATATGCTCGGACTTCTTCAAATACTTCATCCATATTCACTTCGGTAAGAGGGGGCTGCGTGCCAATCATACCGAAGCGCGCTGTTGTTTTCTGCAAACGCTCCAGATCGTTCCTCATGCTTTCGGAGAGTTCAGCGAGTGTTGGATCCTCTTTCTCCTTACCGCGTTCATGCAGCAGTTCTGTCCACGCCAACAGCGACGAGATAGGTGTTCCGAGTTGATGTGCCGTCTCTTTGGCTAAGCCTCCCCAAATTGCCGAGTGTTCATAAGACTTTATCCGTTGATACACGAGGAAACAAACAGTTCCAAATGCTAACAGGACTACCGGTGCAATGAGAGGCACGACTAATCCATAGTATGGCTTACTCTCGTAATAAAAGTAGCCCTTGTGCCATTGAGGGGTCGTTTCAATCACAGAGGATGCTGGTGCATTCTGAATAAAAATTTTCGCTCGTTCCTGTTCTTCCGCAGTTGCCTGATCCGCAGTAATAACATCGCCCCATATCTGCCATTTCTGAGGTGTGCCAGTGGTATCAGTTATCACAAAAGGCAGATGTACCATTTCACTGGGTGCGGCATCGCCATAGTAAATATACCCCTTTAACTTCCTGTCTTCAAGGAGCATGTGTATTTCACGCGGTAGATGCTTTTTTTTCATGCGCGCTAATGTTGATTGTAGTAAAGCGCGCTCATCTTGTGTTAACGAGATATCCTCACTTTGGTTTACCTTGATATCCAAACTGTCGATCTTTGCGTCTAATTGTAGGTCAACGCCTCGCGTAATTAAGACGTTTTCCTGTGCATCGGTAATGATAAACGAAAATGTGCGTGCTCTGTCTTCAGCGAATGACTTTTTGACGATCGTAATTAACTTCTGTTGCAACCCTCGGTTTTCTACGCCGGGGAGTTCCGCTGCGAGATCCGCGAAAAGGTCTATTTGGGCTTCTATATCCGTGTTCAGTCGAGAAATCTGTTGGGTATAATGGAAGAACCCAAATATTAGTGTGCCCAATCCGACGATGAAGTAAACGAGTATTAAACGGGTGGTCGTATACCCAGGGATAATTCGACGATTCAACCGCAACTTCGTATTCCTCCCTACACATCGGACACAACCTATTTGCCTATTGATTGTCTACCTATAATTATGGTATCACTTTTGAAAGGAAATTGCAAGTCTATTTTGATTCTTTCATTATTCCTTGCGGTTACACAACAGGCGTTTGGGGTTCAATGTGGTTTTCTTATACCTGAAGAAATCCACAGAAATACGCAGAAATACGCAGAAACGCCCAGGCAAAAACCCCAAGCAAAAACCCTCCACTACGCTACGGACCACACACTTTGGCTTGATTTTTTCGACTAAATCGGGTAAAATGGAATTATGCTTTGTAATATGAGTCGCTTCTACCGTGAACTGGAAACACAAATTAGAAATGGAAACAATTGATGCTTAAGGCTATTACATTCGATTTTTGGCAAACCCTTTATGCAGATTCCGATATCAACTGGCAAAAGCGTCAGGCGATACGTGTCAAGCACTGTCATACATATCTTGGCAGCCGTGACTATATTTGCACATTGGATGACGTGGAATTCGGACTTGAAGAGGCATACAATTTGGTGGCATCTCTATGGCATCAACATAAAGGGATCTCAGTGAAGCGGTGTATGCATCGATTTGCTGAGGTACTTCACCTTCAACTGGAAGAGGCAGACTTTGACGAGTTAATTGCGTGTCTTGGCGCAGCTTTCTTGGAAGCCCCACCGATTATGATGCCACACGTCAAACCGGTCATTTCTCGGTTGAGTGAAAGTTATCCACTTGGAATCATATCAGATTCGGCACTAACGCCCGGCAGTTTTGCTCGAAAACTGATGGCACGGGACGGCATCTTACAATACTTTACAGCTTTCACATTCTCCGACGAAACCGACTATACAAAACCTCAAGTGGTGCAATTCCATTCAACGTTAGCACAACTGAACGCTGAACCCGCGACGGCGGTGCACGTCGGCGATATTTTCCGAACGGATATTGTCGGCGCGAAAAATGCGGGGATGAAAGCGATTCGTTTCGCAGGCTTCAATAAAGGAGAAGAAGACGACACGCTGAGTGATGCTGTTGTCGACGACTATCGGAAATTAGAGATCACCATCACTGAGTTGTCAAAATAGGGAACCCAAGGAGAAAAAATGGCAAATGTATTGGTCTCCGGTGGTACCGGATTCATTGGAAGTCGAGTCTGCACTACGCTCCACGAACGCGGGGATACCGTGCATGTATTATCTCGGAATCCGACACGCGCAGAAACGAAATTGAAGTCCGCAAGAGCGGTTTACAGTTGGAATCCTGAAACCGAAAAACTCCCTTCAGAAGCCACATCAGATGTGAAAGCGGTTGTTCATCTGGCTGGTGAAACCATCGCTGGTAGATGGAACGCCGAAAAAAAACGGCGGATCCGGGAGAGCCGAATTCACTCGACACGAAACCTCGTTGCGTCGTTTGCCGAGTTGCCCACAAAACCCGATGTGCTTGTCTGTGCCTCCGCAATCGGGTACTATGGTGATAGTGGCGATGAGCATTTTACGGAGGGGTCGCCCCCGGGGACAGACTTTCTCGCCAAAGTCTGTCAAGAATGGGAAACAGAGGCACAGAAAGCGGATGCGTTTGGGATTCGGGTGGTCATGGTCCGGATTGGGCTTGTGCTTGGATTAGGCGGTGGGTTGTTAACACAGGTTCTCCCACCTTTTAAAATGGGCATCGGTGGCATACTTGGCAGCGGTCGGCAATGGATGTCTTGGATTCATGTCGACGATGTGGTTGGTATTGTGATACACGCTTTAGAGAATGAAGAGATTCGTGGGCCTCTGAACGCGACGGCACCTTTCCCTGTCAGAAATGTGGAATTCACGAAGACGCTCGGTAGTGTGCTACGGCGACCCACCCTGTTTCCTGTCCCGACGTTCGGCTTGCGGTTCCTGATGGGAGAATTTGCGGATTTCGTTGTATTGAGCCAGAATGTCCTTCCAGAGAAAACGGAAGTCAGCGGCTACGAATTTCACCACCGAACGCTTGAATCCGCATTGAGAGATTTGCTATAAACGCGTAGAATTCCAACGAAATATGAAGATCCAAGACGTTCTACTTTCTGATTACGGAAAAGCCTCAAGTATACCCTCTCCCGTTAATCAACTGATGACCGATTTTGCTGTCGGTTTTCGAGACGGACGCGACATCAATCTCGGTGTCGGATACGTCAATGAACGGACGATTCCGCATCAGCAGATTCAACACGCCTGCGAAGCAGTTCTCGCGCACCCTAAAAAATACCGCGCCTCCCTCAATTACGGCGGGGCACAAGGTTCGCCGAACCTGATTGCGTCACTTAGGAGGTTTCACATCGAGAATCGGATCGGTGGCATCACTGAACAGACCTTAAACAGCCGGGACATTGTTATCGGTGCGAACGGGGCGACGAGTTTGTTAGAGAGCATCACCCACCTACTTCCTGCCGGTATTGTGCTGACCGCGGACCCGATGTATTATATCTACTGCAACGATTTGGGGAGGAAGGGTTTTCGCGTTCTCCCGATACCTGAAGATGACGAAGGACTTGATGCTGAACGTTTGCGGACCAAACTCACTGGGCTCGGCGATGAAAAAGAGGCTATCCGATTTTTCTATGTTGTAACGGTTAACAATCCGACCTGCACAATTCTATCCAACAACCGTAAACGAGAACTCGTTGATATTGTTACTCGACTTTCATACGAAGTCGGACGAAAAATCCCTATTTTTTTTGACAACGCCTATAGCGACCTCGCGCATGACAGGACCGTCGAACCTTTGGTGTCTGCGCTCTGCTACGATACACTCGGCATTGTCTATGAAATTGGCACGCTTTCAAAAATCCTTGCGCCTGGGTTACGTATCGGTTACCTCATCGGTCCGAAAGGTCTGTTGCTCGACAGTGTTATCCAACGCACGAGTGACATTGGGTTCAGTGCTCCGCTCATCAATCAAGAAATCGCCAGCTACCTGCTCGACCACGGTATTGAAGCACAGATCCAAAAAGTTAATAACGGGTATCACCAGAAGGCAAAACAGGTCAAAGCGTGGATAGCAGAATTACTGGGTGATAACGTTCAGGAGTGCCGGGGTGGGAGTGCTGGCTTCTACTACTACTTGACGCTGTCGAGTGTCACAACAGATATGACCTCTGATTTTTTCAAGTTTTTGACGCGAACAACTGGACGGAAAGAGGTCGATGGACCGCCGGGTTCTCAGCATCCGAAGGTGATCTATATTCCGGGTGAACATTGCGTCCATCCAGATGGCGACATGGTCGAGGTTGGGAAGCGACAGTTCCGTATATCCTATGGATTTGAGGAACTCCCGCAGATTCACGCGGCGTTGAAACACATGAAATCCGCGATAGCCTATAGCCATGAAAATTCGTTGGACTACCAACGCACCTCACAGAATTCCTCGTAATCAATCAATTCATGGATGGTGGGATTTTCACCACACATCGGGCAATCGCTATTTTGGCGGAGTTTTAGTTTGTTGAAGTCCATGGATAACGCGTCGAAAAGCAGAAGGCTCCCGATGAGGGATTCACCGATGTCCAGCAGGACTTTAAGGGCTTCAACGGCTTGGATTGTGCCGATAATGCCGGGTAACACACCAAAGACCCCGGCTTCTTGGCAACTCGGTGCCATCCCTGGGGGTGGCGGTTCGGAAAAGATACACCGATAACACGGTCCTTTGCCCGGGTAAAGGACGGTGACCTGTCCTTCAAACTGGGAAATGCTGCCGTGCACAATCGGCTTGCCAAGCATAACAGATGCGTCGTTGAGAAGATAACGCGTCGGAAAGTTGTCGCACCCATCAACAATGAGGTCATACTGCTCTAATATCTCAAAAGCGTTTTCCGAAGTGATACGCTCGTTGTAGGGGACCACCTTGACATCTGGGTTCATCTCTGCAATAGTGGCCTCTGCGGACTTTGTCTTCAGAACGCCGATGTCGTTGACGCCGTGCAATATTTGACGTTGTAAATTACTGAGATCGACGGCATCGTCGTCAACGATACCGAGCGTGCCGACCCCTGCCGCTGCAAGGTACATTCCAATAGGGGAACCGAGTCCGCCTGCCCCGATGAGTAGCACTTTCGATTCAAGCAACCGCGTCTGCCCCATCCCACCGACCTCTTTGAGAATAATATGTCGGCTGTAGCGTTCAATCTGTTCGTTGCTGAAGTTAAACATCTTAGGCTCCCAGATTAGAGAGGAGTTCTGAAATCGGCTTATCCGAATTCGCTGAGACTCGCAAAGCGAACCGTTCGCGTGCGTCTTCGGAGGTACGTTCCATCGTGAAATCGTCACCGCCGTACATCTGCTGTAGGACAGGTGTTAGGTCTGCCTCAACGGACGCTGCTGTTTCCGATGTATTCGGTGCGATATGCCGATTGTTTATCATGAACAGGAGATTTGCGCCGTTGAAATGCACTGCGTCTTCTAACTCCGCCGCTGCTTCAAGTTGTTCACATTTGGAGAGCACTTCTGCGAGTGCTTGGCGAATCTTGTCAGCATTGTCGCCTTCGACTGCATGTTTCCGGTTATAGAGGAACCCGTCCTCATGGTAAGCATTGTCAATGCTATAGTTGGCTTGCTTCAAAATCAACAGTACACCCGGTCCTGCATCAACGTGCGAATAATCGGCGTAGTTCAAATAATCTTCCGAATCCGCCTCCTCCATCCAACGGTTGAAGACCTTGATGAAGTTGGTATAGTTGACTTTGCTATCTTCGGTTGTAAAAACCTTAATGTTAATCTGTTGTAGATCCATTCTGGTAAAAATTTCCTTTCGTGGGTAAACTGAATTCACCACAATCTGCTTTTTATTATACTGTTAAGTCGGTAGGAAAGTCAATTCTTAATTTTTATTCAATCCAGTGTACCGATATACAAGTATTACATTCGTTAGGAAATACAAGGTAAGCATTACTACTCATCTATATTTGCTTAATTGTCCTCGGACAATCTCAACAACATCTGTTGTGGTGTAAGAATTTGGACATCATCAACCGAAAACCCTGAAAGATTTCGGGTAACTATTACATCAAGTTGCATGAGCATTGCAGAGGCGAAGCGTGAATCATCCGTATTTTTTCAGGCGTTCCTCTTCAAGGATTTCTTCGCATTCCTCGTCAGTAGGGGGACGCTTATCTGTTTTCATAATCGCCTGGACTTCTTCCAACGTCATGGTCTGAGCAGGAAAAGGAGGTTGTGGCGGTACAACAGTTTCCAAAATCTGACGAGCGAGATCTATCCGCATCTTGGCATCCCAGGTTCGTACGCGTTTCAGAATTTCATAAATCTGTTCGGCATCCATGATGTAGAACCCCTCATTGTAAAAAGGCGATTGGTCGCCTATACCTATTTTGGGTACAAACGACAATCGCCAGTGCTGTAAAGTTCAATAACAGACATCCACAAGATTCGTCCTACGATAAACAGCGATCTTAAAATCTACTCACCTTTCCGAACGGTAAGGCGGTAGTGCTGTCCGACCTTCTTGGTGTCAACAATCTCATGCCCATCGTTGGTGAGGCTCTTCGGGACGTTCTCAATCGGTTCGCCATCGTCGATGGTGACTTCGAGAAGCTGACCGAGGTCCATCGTTTCCAACCGAATCTTCGCTTGGACGTAGTTGAACGGGCAGGCAACACCTTTAAGATCGAGGCTATCCACGATTTCCTCAACCGGCTTCGTTTCCTTGACAACCCGCGGTTTCCGCGCAGGTCGTTTACGACGGCGTTTACGACGGCTCTCTTCCTCTTCTTCCTGCTTGATGCGCATACGATTATAGACGTTATGCGATTCTTCAACGAAGAGTGTCGCTTCTTCAACGCGGCGGTGTGACAATTCGTGGTCAAACGTAGACGCATCTTCCTCTGTCGCTTTGAAGATATGCGCGCCGTAACCGGGGAAGAAGTTACCGGATTCAAAGAAGTGGGTGCGGAATTCGTTGACGGTGGTCGCGTCATCAATATATTGCAAGCCTACCGTCGTCAAGAGTCCGTCTGCGGCTCTGATCATCGCGTTAAAAGCCAATTCTGCGGAATCTTGATATACACCCTTTTCCAAGTCCAAACCGGATTCATAGATAAGCCGATCTGCCTCTTCCAACTTCATGGAGACGAGTGCGACGACCTCTCCTGCACATTCACCAACCCCTGTTTTGAGTTGGTAATCTTTCGTGTCGCCGGTGTCTACATAGAACTCTGGCGCTTCCTCATAAGACGGGATCTTATCGTACTTGGATAAGATTTGCTTGATCTCCGCCTTACCGAGTCGTGCGACGTAATCGGTAAAGGATTCTTCCTCATTCCGTTCCGCCGTATACTTACCGGTCAACTCCTCAATGAACGTCGGAATATATTTGCCGTGGATTTTTCCAGTGGCAAGTCCATAAGAACTGGCATTTTCCACCATGTGTCCACCGAGGAGCACCTGATAGTAAGGCGCAATATGCGCGCCCATCCGGCGCGAGGAACCGAAGAAACCAATATTCGCGATATGATGCTGTCCACAGGAGTTGGGGCATCCGCTAATCTTAATCCGAAAGTCTTTGATTTCATTCTGAACACCGGCTTCAATGAAATAATTTCGCAGGTGCGCTGCCAGACCCCGTGAAGAAGAAACACCGAGTTTACAGGAGTCAGTACCCGGGCACGCGGTAATATCAACCATGGATTCTGCACCTGGGTCACCGAGACCGATCGCTGTCAGTTCGCGATAGAGCGCCGGGAGATCCGTCATTGTCACCCATCGGAGAACGATGTTCTGTTCGACTGTAGCGCGGATGGTGTCTTTCACATATTTCCGAGAAATATCTGCCAAAGCACGCGTCTGATCTGCAGTAATATCGCCAAGCGGCAACGTAATCGTCACAAAAGCATAGCCGGGTTGACTCTGTAACCGCACGTTGGATTGATACCACTGTTCAAACCCTTCAGGCCTTGAAGCACCATTGAGCTGCGTCGGTGCCTTGAGAGGACTTTCGTTGTAAGCGTCGAGATCGTCCAGATACGCTGTCCATTCCGGATCGTGGCGTAGTGTAGCCCGATCTTCAAGTACCTGTCTACGGAATTCCTCAATGCCGTACTTGGCGATCACAAACTTTAAGCGCGCCTTATTCCGATTCCGGCGTTCCCCTAAACGGGTGAAGACTCTGCAAATCGATTGTGAAATCGGGAGCAGTTCTTCTGCGGAGACGAAATCATCAAACACTTTCGCTTGATGCGGTACTGCACCGAGTCCACCGCCAACATAAAGTTTAAAGCCGCGTTTGACCTCACCATCTATCTCTTTAACGGCGGCAACTGCACCGATGTCGTGCATGTTTGCCAAACCACAGGCGTGTTCTTCACATCCAGAAAACGCGATTTTGAACTTACGACCAAAATCTTGGGCATCCGGGTGTCCCAGAAGGAATGCAGACAACGCCTTAGAATAAGGTGTTACGTCAAACGTCTCATCTTGGCAGACTCCGCTGAGGGGGCATGCTGTAACGTTTCGCACAACATTTCCACACGCCTCCTTTGTTGTGATGTCTACGCTCGCGAGGCGGCGCATCAACTCGGGGGTGTTGTTGATGTCTACATAGTGGTATTGAACATCTTGACGTGTCGTAATGTGAATGATGTTGTCCGAGAATTCTTCGGCTACATCTGCTAACATTTCAAGTTGTACTGCCGTGAGTCCCCCGAACGGAATTTTAACACGGATCATCTGCGATCTATCATCGCGTTGCCCGTAAACTCCATGCCGAAGTCTAAATTCGGTAAAGAGCGTCTCTTCGACTTGGCCGGCTTGAACCCGACCGAGCTGAATTTCATAAATTTCAATTTCGCGGGCAACATCAGACGGGATTGCCGACGTATCATAGGCTCCCGCGTATTCAGTAGCCATTCTAAACTCCTTATTGACCTCAGATTCTTAATGTGCGTTGATTAATGTCCGATTGCTTTCTATTTAGCCGAAGGTTACGCGCCGATTTGCATGGTATCCAGCCATTAGAAATCCTTTAAAGAGTATAGTATACCGTAAAATGCAATAAAAATCAAGGATAATCTTCTGTTCTAAGTTTCTGGTGCGTCTCCCCAATCCGGAATTGGGAGTAATTCTCCGTCTCGCAAAGCAGATTCATGTGCGACGAACCCGGGTGCACAATACCGAACCGCCTCCCAAACGTTGACGCGTGGCAATCGTTGACGATTGACGGAATCCACGAATTCGTGTACGATATAGGCGTGTGAACCCCCATGTCCGCCGAGATCCGCGGCAAGTGCATCTGGAAGCTCCTCGTGCGATCTTGAAGGCTCGACGATTTCTCTCCCGTGTTTGTCTGCCCAAACGCATCCTGCGAGACTTTGTTCGTAACTGCCCTCTGTCCCATAAATACCACTGACGCGTTCAGATCCGGGGTGCCCAACGCGTCGGAACTCACAGATTTGCATCGTTGCTCCGTTGCTCATCGTGAAAAGTCCGACTTCGTTGGAGTAGGGATTTTTGTGAATGGTGTCGGTTCGAAACCAATCGTCGTTTGGATAGATATATCCCTGCGCGGAAACCGATGTTGCGTGCGCCTTCATTACGGAGATCGGAAAACAGGTTGAGTGGGTTGGATAATACATCGGGATACCGCCCATCTTATCGCGTCCCCACTGCGCCCCCCACCGATTTTTCGCTACATCGTAGAGTCCGTGGTCCATGTCATGGAAATACTCGGCACGGCAATGAACGAACTCCCCGAACGCACCTTCCGCTGCTTTCTGACGACAGAAGGCGGTTTCTGGACGGAAATAACTCGTCTCCCCGTTCATGTATATCATTCCGGTTCGCGCAACGGTTCTGACAAGTGCCTCGCATTCATCTAACGATGCAGCGGCGGGGACAGCTGTATAGACGTGCTTTCCTGATTCCATCGCTTGAATCGCCTGCGGTGCGTGCATCCAGTGCTGTGTGATAATCACAAGGGCATCTAAATCCGATTTGCAGATGTCGTCAAGGCTTGCGTAGGTTTCAGAAATTCCAAACTGCTTTGCATACTTCGTCAACCGGTCTTCGCGTAAATCGCAGAGCGCGAGACGGTGTACATCTGGATGCGACTGATACGATTGGATAAACGCGGGTCCGAACATCCCTAAGCCTACCATCCCAACACTGATACTCATCTGTCGTTTCCTCCTTCGAGCGATAGCGTGTTCCTACGGAGATTGAGGTGCGTTGATTCTCTTATGAGAAGATAGCACGTAACGGAATTGCTGTCAAGTGCATTTCAAAGATATTTGTTGACAAAACCGCGAACAGTCTTATAATGAAGTGCAAAGGCTGCTGCAGGACGTTGCTTGCGAAAGCAAATTTGGGCTGCAAGACCGCGTCTATGCGCAAGATTAAACTTCATCATTGGAAGGAATTAACAAAAAATGGCATTAAAAGTTGGCGTTGTCGGCATGAGTGGGATTGGTAATAACCATGCGAATTGCCACGCGAATGACGACTTGGCGGAACTCGTTGCGGTGTGTGATATTGTGAAAGAGCGTGCGGACACCGCAGCAGAACGTCTCGGTGTAAAGGCATACTATAACTTAGCCGATATGATTGATGGCGAACCCGACTTGGACATCGTCGATGTCGGTACCGGTGGGTATGAGAACGGGAGTTGGCACTACG
>JAJEIP010000098.1 GCA_022827885.1 Candidatus Poribacteria bacterium | reverse complement strand
AACACTCGGATGCGAGAATTTTGGATCAACTTCTCTACAAGTGGAAACACTCACGGCGAATTATCGCAGATGTCTTAGTAGAGAAATACCAGACGGTCCTTGATGTCGGATGGACATTGACTTCAGCAGAGATTGAACGGGATGTCAACAACCTGTTTGGCGGGAACTTCGATCGGTTTTTGAACGGAAACTGAGTTGGCTTACGGGTCAGCAGCAGCAAGGGGTTTCGCTGCACTTCGGACACCCCTCCGCGTAGATTTTCGCGGCGTCCTCAAGGGAGATACCGAGTAGACTCGCTAAGGTCGCGAGCCATGCAAAAACATCGGCGAACTCCTCGCGGAGCCGCGTCATGTCTTGTGGCTGTTTGCGGATCTCTTTCGCTAACTCGCCTACCTCTTCAACGAACCACGTGAAGGTTAGCGGCACACCACGCTCAGCATCGCGGGTGTAGTAGATATCTTCAATCTGTTTCTGAAATGCTTCAATTCTCATCTTTTTAATTTTCCTTGCGGTTCGGTTAGGTGATTGAAGGTTTTCACGTTCCTCTCCGTAGATCCGCTTTCCACTTCATTCCAAGCGACGCGCTATTTCAACTGAGAAAATCGCGAGTCCCTATATCCCCACAGCGAAGCAGGCACAGACGCCTCTTGCGCGAAAACCGTCATCAAACCAACCCTCTCATTGACTGCCCTGCGAATCGTTAAAAATTTTCCCGTTGGCAATCGACTGAAACAGACAATGCATGCGTGCCACTTCCAAAAACGACGCCCTTCAGAGGCGTTACATCCGAGTAATCCCGTCCCCACGCGACTGTGATATGCTGATCTGCTGGTATCTGATTATTTGTCGGATCGAAATCCACCCAACCGAGTTGTGGGAGATAGACCGAAAACCATGCATGGGATGCATCGGCACCCTCCAAAGGTTCCTGGTCGGGTGGTGGGTTGGTTTCGATATACCCGCTGACATACCGCGCAGCAAGCCCCAACGTCCGTAAACATCCAATACCGAGATGCGCGAAGTCTTGGCAAACCCCTCGACGGTGCTGTATCACATCCGCCAACGGTGTCGCGACTGTCGTGAAATTTGGGTCATAGGTAAAGTCAGTGTAGAGCCGCGTGGTTAACTCTTCAACCGCTTCCAGCAGGGGTCGATTTTTGGGAAATGATTTCTCAGCATACGTCCGGAGTTCAGGCATCGTCGGGATCATAGGGGAGTCGAGGATGTACTGTCGCAACTCCAGAACCTCTGGATCCATATCTGTTTGTATGCGCTGGCGTACTTCCTCCCACGCCAAATGTTCGGCGAAATCCAATTGCATCTCTCTGCCTTTGACTTGCACATGACTCGTAACTGTAACGGTGAGTTGATTGTGGGGCTGTTGGATTGTGAAGTAGTAGACGGTATTTCCGAAGAAATCCTGACGTTCTCGGTACCCCGTCCCAGGTTTGGGATCGACAACAAATTGGCTTTCGCTACAGTGTTGATGCGCAAAACTTCGAGGTGTCAAGCGTGCTTCATTGTAACAAAGATTCACCAAATCGCTATACCTGTATTCAGTTTTGTGCGTAACTTTATAATTCATATAGATGGTTATCAGTTATGGGTTGTCAGTTATCAGGGCAGAGGGTGTTGTGGTAATGCTATGCTGGATAACCGCCACAAGCGTCTCTTTAACTGATAACTGGAGACGCTTCCGCTAATTGCTGACCACCGATAGTTATTTTAAAAGAGCTGCTGGGGTCCTTGGACGTGACTGAAATAGGTCTGCGTCAGGACATCAGAGATAGCAATCAGTATCTGCGCAAGCCGAACCAAGAGTTTTTCTAATCCCGTGCGTTGTGTTGTATGTTCCGAACGTTCCGTGAGGTCAACTGTATTGGAAAGTTGCAACTGCGTGAGTGCCTCCAAAATGAGTTGTTCCTCTTCGCTGAGCTGATAGCCGAGTTTTTCCCTCGGGAGCACACGGATTTGTTCTTCAAGCCGTTTCAATTGATATAGAAGTGAACGCGGATTGTGTTCATCAAGAAGTAGCAACTCAAGAGCCGTTGGGAAGTGAAGCGCGGCACGATAGCGACTGCGATAAGTGATTAGGCTTTCAGCCGCAGCGAGGACAGATTCAAGTAAGAGTCGTTCGATCCATTCATCTTGCACTGCGACGAGACTTGAACGACACAGCACAATCAGAAGGAGTGCTCGTTCAATGCGCCGCCCCATATCCAAACTAATCCACCCGATCGTTTGCGTCATGTTCTCGGCATTTAGTCCACTTAACGCTGAAAGAAAAATCATGAGCTGATCGAGAGCCACCAATTCCCTGTCTTGTAAGATAAAATCCGTTAGTACCTGTGCGTCTGTGCCAGTGCCTTCGGGCATACGCCTATCCAGTGTAGCGCATAAGTCCTCAATATTGTTCATCACACGCCACGTATCGGTAGACCACCGATCTCGGACGGCATACGCTGCGCTGAGGAGTGCTTGAAGTGTTGACACGAGACTCCCACTGTTTTCTGTATCCCGCATGATAGAAAGGAGCGCGCTTTCCAGTGATTGTTCGTCCTTGCTGACAAAACCGGGGTGAGACGACCGCAAACCGGTGAGCGAATGCAGCATACTGCGAAGGTATGCGAGTTCAGAAACATCTCTCACATCTTCACCAACAATCTCCGTGAAAACAGTGGAAGGTGGCACCTCGCCTAAAGTCGAAGTCTCCAGTCCCATTTTGCTCATCTTGACTTTATTCAACATAATCCGGAGGAGACGTGCCTGTCCCTCTGCGCGCTCGGCATAGCGTCCAACCCAGAATAGATTTTCAGCCGCCCGACTCGACAACCCAGCCGGATTCGTAGAAGCAGGTCCCCGCACCTCGGTGATACGCCGTTGCCATAAACTGACATGTGGCTCAGGTTCTGAGGCGAGCACCCAAGTGTCCTTACTAATACCACCATCTTGAATCGAGATTGTCAACTCATCTCTCTCTCCGGCACAACGCGTGAGTGCCCCCGGCATCACGGCGTATCCATCTTTTTCAGCAAACAGAAAACACCGGAGGATTGCGCGGCGGGGTTCAAGTTTTCCGTCAATCAGCGAAGGTGTTGTCGAGAGGTAAACCTGTTCCTGTCCGACGTAGAGGTGCGGATTTTCGTTAATCCGAATGCGGAGTGCGTCAAGCGCTGCTTTGCTGAGTTGCGTCCCAAACAGGGGTTGCTCCCCTGGTTGACGATGAATGGTTTTAATAACCAATGTTTCAAGGTTTGCCAGCACATATTCCCGCTGCTTCGGTTCCCCGCACCACCATGTTGCAACAGAGGGAAGACGAAGGTCTTCGCCCATTAAATGTCTTGAGATACCCGGCAGGAAGGACATCAATCCCGGATTTTCCAAAACACCGCTGCCCGGTGGGTTTATCACGATCACATTTCCCTGCCGAATTGCCTCCAACAAGCCTGCAACGCCCAGGCGCGAATCTTGTCGGAGTTCCAATGGATCACAGAAGATGTCGTCTACGCGGCGCAGAATAATATCAACAGGACGTAAACCATCAAGTGATTTTAGCCAAACACGTCCATCCCACACCGTTAAATCGTCCCCTTGGACCAACGTATAACCGAGGTAATTCGCGAGATAGGCGTGCTCAAAGTAAGTTTCGTTGAGGGGCCCAGGAGTGAGTACAACGACGTGTGGATTTTCTGTCTGGTTCGGTGCAATGCGGATGGCACTTTCGAGTTGATATTGCAGATCTGCTACACTGTTCTGGAGTGCTCGGAAAAAGAAGGAGAGTCGATGAACACCGACTTCACCAAAGAGATTCGGCAGTGCTCGCGCGAGGACAGTGCGGTTTTCAAGTGCATAACCTGCCCCTGAGGGTGCCTGTGTTCGATCCCCGAGTATCCATATATTGCCATCCGGTCCGCGTGCCAAATCAGCGGCATAATTCAACAAGAATGGGAATTCAGACGGCGCAAGCCCGACACATGCCCGTAAAAATCCGGCATGTGCATAAACCACTTCTGGCGGTATTACCCCCTCTTTGATTAAAGTGCGTTCCCCGTAGAGATCGGTCAAAATCAGGTTCAGCAGTTCGGCGCGCTGGATAAGTCCCTCAGAGATCGTTTGCCAGTCAGTGTTCGAGATGATAAATGGAATAGGATCAAGTTCCCAAGGACGGTGCCCCTGTTGCTCCCCGTGTAAGACGTAAGTAACACCATTTTCACGGAGGAGCCGCTTCACCTCTTCGTCGCGAGATTCCATCTCTGTGAGTCCTAAGATGTCAAGTGCCTGCATGAAGGCGTGCCAATGCGGATTGACCTGTCCATCCCGGTTCAGCATTTCATCCATCTGTCCACTCGGAGAGGTGCGTGTCGGTCCATAAGGCGCGTTATAGGAATCGGGGTTACAACCCCCTCCTACAGCAGCGTTATAGCGATCGTCTATCACCTAATTTACGGATTGGAGGTTTCCCCGAACCATTAGGTCGGGGAGGAAAATCCGCCCTCTTGGAAAGGACCAAAACGTTCATTTTTCCTTGACGTTTGGTCCGAAGTTGTGATATAATTAATAGTATCAGGTTGGCAAGCATTGTTAGGGTAATCGCTTGATTATCTGCTTGCCTCCCACTAACAAGGGGATAAACGCCTGATACCTGATATACCATGATATTGAACTTTAAGTATCCTGTATATCCTACAAAAACACAGGAACAAACATTGTTTGGCTGGTTTAACCACCTTTGCGAACTTCAGAATTCTGCGCGCAATAACCGCAAACATACCTATGAGACAGAAGGTCGTTTTGTTTCGCGATATGACCAGGAACAACTCTTGAAGGTTGCCCGTAAGAAATATGACGATTTTCGGGAAGTCCCTCAAGATTTTCAAGTGTCCATCCTCAAACGTGTTGACAAAGCCTTTGATGCGTTCCGTGAGCGGTGTAAAGAAGGAGCAGAGAAAAAAGGCTACCCTCGCTTCAAAATGCGTGTGCGTTCTCTGACGTGGTGCTTACGAAAGCATAAACTCAAAACAGGTGAACGTGTCCGCCAAAATCCGATACGAGAAACTTCATGGAAACATGACCGCTTGAAAGTGCCGAAACTTGGTGAAGTTAAGATATACATGCACCGTCCGATTGAAGGTGACCCGAAAGAGGTGGTGCTCGTGAAAAAAGCAAGTGGCTGGTATGCTCATATTACCTGTGAACTCCCTGATACCCCCAAAGTTGAACCAACGACTGCGATCGCTGTTGATGTAGGAACAACACACTACCTAACGACTTCCGAAGGCGAAAAGGAAGATAACCCACGCTATTATCGTCAAGCAGAAGGACTGCTCCGAAAACACTCTAAAGACTTTTCTCGAAAGAAAAAAGGCAGTCATCGTTGGCAGAAACAACAACACATCCTCGCTTTACACCATGAACAAACCGCCAACAAACGCAAAGACTTCATTGGCAAACTCGTCTATAAACTCTACCACCATAAAGAAAACAATGTTTTAGTGGCAGAGGATTTAAGCATATCAAACATGGTAAAGAACAAACACCTCAGCAAGAGTATTAGCGATGCGTCTTGGGCAAAATTCTTTCAGTGGGCTGGAAACATAGCCGAAAGAGACGGTTTCCACTTCCACCAAGTGAACCCCAAGCATACATCCCAAACTTGCTCCTGTTGCGGTCAGAAATCGCCAAAGAAACTTTCGCTGGCGATACGCACCTTTGATTGTCAGTATTGTGGCACGGTTTTAGACAGAGACCACAACGCTGCGCTAAACATACTTCTGAGGGCTGCTGCGGCCCTTCGTGGAGAGCGTTGGGTTACCGACCTCTATGAAGCGAGAAACAACCCACAAAAAGCATTTGGCTTTAAGAATATCAATCAATTGTCGCTGTTTGATGCCCTCTTGTCAAGCCCCATGCTTTAGCTGGGGGTGGTTGACCTTCCAATTTTCCATATCTACCCTAATACACCCAATACAATTGTAAAGTTCCCAAGTGTGCTAAAATTGCAAAGTTGCGAAGTTTTCAGAAGCGATTAAACCGTTTTGCAACTTCTTAACTTCTCAACTTGCAAACTTCCCTGTCGTTCCGTATCTGGCACCAAATCAACAGTTCCTACGGAGATCCAGCGTGTGCGGATACTCGGCATTTGTCTCTTCCAGCGGAACGGTTACCGGACCCAGCGGATTCCCCTCTGGAGAAAACTGTCCCGTTGATGCCGGCGCCGGAGGGGGACGCATAACGCCTGGTGTATGTCCATCAGCGCCGAACCGACTCACGCGTCGGGCTTCCGCCTCGTAGGCGTTGACGGGGAAAGTGTCGTAGTGTCGACCGCCCGGATGTGAGACGTGATAGGTACAACCCCCGATTGCACGTTCGTTCCACGTGTCAATGATGTCAAACACAAGCGGTGAATGGACACCGATGGTCGGATGCAAAGCTGACGGGGGTTGCCATGCTCGATACCGCACGCCACCGACGTATTCCCCATGTGTCCCCGTATTGTGAAGGATTAAGCGACGTCCGTTGCATGTCACAATGTATCGTGAGTCAGTCAATCCAGATACTTTCACCTGAAGCCGTTCAACAGACGAATCAACAAAACGTGAGGTCCCCGCTCGGCTGATTTCCTCACCCAGCACATGCCACGGTTCAATCGCCATCCGCAATTCGATTTCAATATCTCGGACGTTTACAGTGCCTAATTTCGGGAACCGGAATTCAAAAAATGGATCCAACCACGCCATCTCAAAGGGATAGCCTGCTTCTTGAAGTTCAGTGACGACCTCCTGTATATCAACCCGGACATAGTGATGTAGCATGAATCGGTCATGCAATTCCGTTCCCCAGCGCACGAGTTTACCTGCGTAAGGGGTCCTCCAGAATCTGGCGATTAATGCGCGCACCAGCAGCATCTGCACACTGCTCATCCGTGCATGCGGTGGCATCTCGAAAGCCCGAAGTTCAAGCAGTCCGAGTCTTCCACTTGCCGAATCAGGGGAATAGAGTTTATCAATACAGAATTCCGCACGATGCGTATTACCGGTAAGATCCACCATGAGGTGTCTGAGCAATCTATCTACCAACCAAGGCGGCACACTTTCGATATCCCCCGTTTCTGCGGGTATCTGTTCAAAAGCGACTTCAAGTTCATAGAGTTGTTCATCACGTCCCTCATCTACCCGGGGTGCCTGGCTCGTCGGTCCAATAAATGTCCCTGAAAAGAGATAGGACAGTCCGGGATGATGTTGCCAATAAGTGATGAGACTTCGCAGTAAATCCGGTCGTCTCAGAAATGGACTATCTGCAGGCGTCGCACCCCCGATGACGATATGATTGCCGCCACCGGTTCCCGTGTGTCTCCCATCCAACATGAATTTCTCAGCGCCAAGCCCTGCTAACCGCGCTTGTTCGTAAAGCGTCGTGGTATTTTTCATCACTTCACCCCAATTTTTCGCAGGATGAATGTTCACCTCAATCACGCCTGGATCGGGTGTTACGCTTAAGGATTCAATTCGCGAATCGTGCGGGATCTCATATCCTTCAAGAATCACCGGCATGTCCAACGCTTCGGCAGTCGCCTCAGTTGCCTCAAGAAGCCGTAGATAATGCTCTACATGCGTCAAAGGGGGCATAAAAACGTGCAATCGTCCGTCCCGCGGTTCAATGCACAGCGCCGTTTGGAAAATCTTTTGTGCTTCTCCGTTTTCTGATGCGGGTGTGTCTTCCGTGTTCTCTGTTTCTAAAGTTTCCGCCAAACTTTCCTCGCGTGGCTCAAGAGGGTCGCGCTCGTAAACTATTTCCCGTTCTTCCGGCGGGACCCACTGTATAGACTCCAATGGTAGACGCAACCCCATAGGTGAATTACCGGGGGTTAAAAACATGCGTCCGGCTTTAAATCTCCATGAGCAGCTCTCCCAAGCATCACCTACAATATCCCAACGTAGGGGTAGCGCGTAGCCGATCGGTGTCCCGAGCGTTTTATCTTGGAGCAGCTGCGCGAGTCGATGCCGTTCGGAAGCTTCCTTAAAATCAAACGCAAGCGGATCCAGATTGGCAGGAAGTCTATCTTCCGTCCACAGGAAAAAGAGTGCATCTTCGTAAGCAGGGACTATTTGATCTGAGGAGAGTTCCAAACGTTTGACGAGGTCGTTTACAAACCGTTCGGCGTCCTGAACGCCAAATCCATAGTCTTTATAGGGTTCAGCGAGAAGTTTATCATTTTGCCAAATAGGCACACCGTCTTTACGCCAAAAACACCCGAATTTCCAACGGGGTAAGGGTTCGCCGGGGTACCATTTCCCTTGTCCATAATAGAGTGCGCCACCTGCTCCGAAACTATCACGCAAACGCCGTAAAAGTTCTGCCGCCAGTTCCCTTTTCTTCTGACTGTCGGCTTCGGTATCCCATTCCGCACCTTCGGTGTCATCAACGGATACGAAAGTCGGTTCACCGCCCATTGTCAACCGAATATCGTTGCGAACTATATCTTCATCAATCTGCTGTCCGAGCGCATTAATATCAGCCCATTGTGTTTCTGTGTATGGTTTTGTCACCCGTGGGTCTTCGTGGACCCGCTGAACGGTGTTGCTATAGGTAAATTCCGTTTCGCAGGGATCTGTATAGCCGGTGACTGGCGCGGCACTGACTGGATCCGGCACACACGCCAATGGAATATGTCCCTCCCCTGCTAATAAGCCGGACGTGGGATCCAACCCTATCCACCCGGCACCGGGTGCGTACACCTCGCACCAAGCGTGCAAATCGGTAAAGTCTTGAGAGGGACCGGCGGGTCCGTCTATAGGTTTCTGGTCCGCAACAAGTTGGACGAGGTATCCAGAGACAAAACGAGCGGCTAAACCGAGGTGGCGTAAAATCTGAACGAGCAACCAGCCTGTATCGCGACATGAGCCGATCTGTGTTCTCAAAGTTTGCTCACAGGTTTGGACACCCGGTTCCATGCGAACGGTATATTTTATATCTTTCCGCAGGCGTTGGTTAATGTCAACGAGAAAATCATTCAATTTCTGCTTCGTGCTTGGAACACCTTTCAACCACTCGATGAGCAGCGGACCTTTCTCTCTGACCTCAAGGAAAGGAGCTAATTCCTCTTTGAGTTGTGTTTCATAAAGAAATGGATAGTGTTCCGCACTCGCTTCAAGGAAAAAGTCGAAGGGATTGATGACAGTCATATCTGCGATGAGATCGACTTCAACCGACAACACACGCGTGGGTTCTGTAAAAACGACACGCGCCTGATAATTGCCGAATGGGTCCTGCTGCCAATTAATAAAGTGTTCTTCGGGTTCAATTCTGAGCGAATACGCTTCAATCGGTGTGCGGCAGTGGACTGCGGGTCTCAATCGAAAAACATGTGGTGACAGATTGACGAGCCGGTCATAACGATACAAAGATTTGTGGTTGATTGCTACACGGATTGCCATCTTTTAATTACACCTTGCGGAGGAACAACGTAGGTTCTGTATTTGACGTGCCTTCCTTAAATCCGCCTGCGCCGTTGTTGCAGGCTACAGGTTCCGTAAAAACACACCGTTAAGCCTCGCTGTTCTCGGATTTTCCATTGATGGGACGCAAAGCAAAAAAGGTCTTATGAATATCATCACCGACAAGATTCAGCTTCGTTTGGAAGGCATCCAGAAACTCGTGCAAACCCGTCTTGAGAATCTGTTTGACTTGGGCATACGCGAATTCAGCGCGCAGCTGCCCCAACCGCTGTTCCGCTGAATTGGAGAAGGTTTCTAATGGGGTGCCGGAGATGGCGTGCAATGATTCTTCAGCCTTGGAGAGACAGTAGAGCACTGACCTCGGAAACTCACGATCGAGCAATAAAAAGGAGACGACTTCATTTGGGGAGATGAGTCCGTAGGTCCGACGGTACATTTCAAAACCGCTGGCAGAGTGCAAGAGTGCTCCCCACTGAATATCATCAAACGGGGTATTCACATCCCACACAGATGGCAGTAAAATAAAATATTTAACATCCACGATTCTTGATGTTTTGTCGGCGCGTTCAATCAAACGTCCCAACTGACAGAAGTGCCACGCTTCGCTGTGGGACATAACATTATCTGTAAGTCCCATGAAGAGATGTGATGCGAGTTTGATGTCCCTAAAGAATTCATGGGGTTCCGCCATCGCCCACTGTTCGGAGGTATTTGCCACCAATAAGTAGGCATCATTTAACTGTTCCCACATCTCTGACGAGATATTTTCACGGACCGACCGGGCATTTTCACGTCCAGCCCGCAAGCAAGAGACAATGGAATTCGGATTTTCGGTATCAAAAGCCAAAAACCGGATAACCGCTTCGCGTGATGCCTCGCCATATCGTTCAGCGAACACCTCGTCATCACCTGTCGTGGCGACCAAGGGTTCCCACTGTGCCTGTATCCCAACGGGCAGGTCCAGGATAAGGTGGAGATTGACATCGACAAAACGGGCAACATTTTCGGCGCGTTCAATGTAGCGACTCATCCAATAAATTGATTCTGCGACCCGACTTAGCATGACATCCTCCTACACTGGATTCGATAAGACCCATGTATCCTTGCTACCACCGCCCTGTGACGAATTGACAACCAGTGAACCTTTTTTGAGGGCGACCCGTGTTAATCCCCCCGGCAGGACATAGATATCTTCGCCATAGAGGATGAACGGACGTAAGTCAACATGTCGTCCTTCAAAATGGTCGTCAATCAGCACTGGCACCCGAGAAAGCGAGAGCGTTGGCTGGGCGATATAGTTGCGTGGGTTTTCTTTGATGCGGCGTGCAAATTCCGAGCGTTCTGCCTTGGTTGAATGTGGACCGATCAACATCCCGTAACCACCGGATTGGTTTGCCTCTTTCACAACGAGTTCATCGAGATGCTCCAGAACGTATTTTCGATCTGTATCCTCCCAACACATATAAGTTGGGACGTTTGGGACGATAATGTCTTCATCGAGGTAATACTTGATAATCTTTGGGACAAACGAACAGACGACTTTGTCATCGGCAACACAAGTTCCCGGAGCATTGACCAAAGCGACACGTCCTGCTTTGTAAACGTCCATCAAGCCTGGGACGCCGAGCATTGATTCAGGATTAAGCACCGTTGGGTCAAGGAAGTCGTCGTTAATGCGGCGATAGATCACATCAACCCGCTCAAAACCTTTCGTGGTTCGCGCATGCACGAACCCGTCCATCACGACGAGATCGCGTCCCTCAACCAATTCGACCCCCATCTGTTGTGCGAGGAAGGAGTGTTCAAAGTAGGCAGAGTTGTAAATGCCAGGCGTAAGCACAGCAACTTCAGGGGATAGCACCTTGTCAGTCACAAGGTATCGCAGCATATTCAGGAGTTGACTCGGGTAATCCTCCACGGGTTGAATCTGCGACATTCCAAAAAGCTGCGGAAATGTCCGTTTCATTAACTGCCGATTCTCCACGACGTAGGAAACCCCGGAGGGACACCCGAGATTATCTTCCAAGACATAGATTTGTCCGTCTCCATCGCGCACCAAGTCGGTACCCGTGATGTGACACCAGATCCCACGCGGCGGGTCCAAACCGATGCATGGCTGCAGATAGCGTTCCGATGAAAGCACAACATCTGCTGGAACAACACCATCTTTGAGGATCTTCTGATCGTGGTAAACGTCATCAATGAATAGATTCAACGCGTGGATGCGCTGTTTGAGTCCGCGTTCTATCCACTCCCATTCATTGGCATCGATGATTCGTGGGATAAGGTCAAAGGGAAAAATCTTTTCGATGCCCTGTTCATCGGCGTAGACGTTGAATGTGATGCCCATTCGGAGCAGGGCATGTTCAGCAGCGATATGGCGACGCGCTAACTCGCCTTCCGGAAAACTTTCAATGCGTTCTACCAACATCTGAGCAGCGGGACGGGCACTCCCGTCTGGCGCGAACACCTCATCATAAAATCCATCGGTATTATATCCAGCAAATTCTGCCATCGCAATATGCCTGTTCTTAGAAATCTATGTTTTTCTCTACAAAACGATAGATTCCTAAAGGGGTCCTAATCCCCTGTTACGAGACTCGTCAGTCTCTAAGCCTGAATACCATTAGGGTCGTCTGATACGTCGTCAGAAATGATACTCGACTCGCATACCTCAAGGTTACGCGAGGTATGGACGAACCGTCAAAGCACGGGCAACAGTCTTGATGAATATCCCGCGTGCGCCGTTTAAATCCCTATCCATACGATGCCCTTCCGATGACTTGATAACTTTAGAGCCGCCGAGGTTCGCGACAACTTCTCCAGTCCAAGACACCGTTTTAGACGTGTAAGCCTCACAGACATCAATCACTCGCACACCATATTCATAAGCCTTGTGTTTCAGAAACATTTTGAATCTGTAATGTGAGAGCGTCAGCATCTGCCGAACTGACTTTGTGCGTAACTTCCTTGCGCCTCGCTTCGTCATTTGTTTCGTCTCGAAAGTCGGGAGTAAAATGATGTCAAAGTTCGTCACGAGGAAGTGGGCGATCTTCTTATGAAGTTCATCAATCAGGTTACGGATTTTTACTTTTATTCTGTTCGCAGCTTTGCGCAAGGCACGCCGTAGCGGGCGTTTCTCTCGCGTCGCGCGTGCGTAGAGATTATCACAGTGTTGACAGAGCCTTTGGATACGGTTGATACACTGCCGTCCTAACCAACCGAAGCAATCTTCAGCGAAAAACGTCATGAAATCACGGACACCGGGGTCAAGTGCTACTATTCTGCCACTTGGTTCTCGCGTCTTTTTCTTCTCAACGTAGGAGACACACAGAAAATATCTACCATTTTCCAGTATCAGTTGAGAATCCTTGACTTCGCTATCCCTATCACGTTCTGAGACCTTTCCTTTCCCTTGTGGGGTCGCCGGTAAAGGTTCTGACATTTTCATATCCCCTAAGAACCCAACAAAGAATCCGTTTTCCTTTAGGGAATCGGCACGTAGATAAAGCGTCTGTTTGCGTTTCCTTAAACGAAACTTCACTTTTTGGAACTCACCCGTCTTCTTACACTTTACCTTCGCATTCTTTACGGCTTGGCAGGCATCCATCACCGCACCGACTTTTATCTGTCGAGGCGTTTCGGTGTGCCACTCTGGAAGTCCATCAAAAACAATTGGCACAAGTTTTTTGAAGGTTGTCGGCGTGCCTTTGTGTTCCAACAACTCCACTGACTGATTGTAAACATACCGAGAAGTGCCAAACCATCTATGAAGAATCGCTTTCTGTTCCACTGTGGGAAAGATTTCTATCTTCTTTGATTTGGGCACGGTATCGCCGGAGTCCGTACAGTCTACGGGAAAACACGTGGAGTATGGTGAGTAAATCTTCTGTGAGTTCTTGTTCGGGACTATAAACAGTTTCGTCGAGAACCACGACTTCTCCACCGTTTTGCTCGACCAAGAACTGTATGACTTCACCGCCGAAACGGGCGAGTCGATCCCGATGGGCAACAACAACTCTGAGTTTATCGCCGCGCAAGATACGTTCCAGTAAGGTGATAAGTCCTTTTCGTTTGAAGTTGATACCACTTCCAAAGTCTCTGATAATTTCTGCTTCGGGATAGTGGACCTTGACATATCTGACTTGGGAGCCAAGGTCGTCTTTTTGACCTCTACTGCTGACTCGGCAATATCCAATGGTAGTAAGAGGTGCTTCTGTTTGCGCATCTATAAAACTTTGGACATCATACCTACGATGTCCGCCTCCTGTTCTTATGCAGGTAATTTCCCCCGCACGCTCCATTCTCCGCAGATGTTCTACTGTTATTCCGAGTGTCTGCGCTGCATCTCGTGGGGATTTATAGGTTTTCATGCTATAATTATACCACATAAAAATAGATTTATCAAGATTTATCTATATTTATTCAGAATTAGGAGGATTTAGGACACTCTCCTCTACCTCAGTCGTGTCAAGAATTCAATAATGCGATACTTGCGAGGCAAAGTCAAGCAAAATCTTTATGTAACGGAAGAGAACATGAAAAAATTAAGGCTGCTCCAACTACACAAAAAATCGGATAGTTGGAGCAACATGATAGCGCGTACCGTCCTAAGTTTGCGCTGAGCTGGGGTATTAGACGGCGGTTTGGAAAGCTTCCCAGGCGTCACCTGCAGCGGCAGCTTGACGTTCCACTTCAGTCCGCCAGCCGACGACCTTCCCGGACTTAATCTGCCGAATGTCATATCCAGCGTAACGGTCCTCAAGCGTATCGCCGAGTGTCTGGGTTTCTGCCCACCGGTCCCATGCGGTCTGCATAAACGCGTGCGGTAAAGCGTCTCGGACCGCAGGATCGAGTTGCCAAGCGTTTCGAGCGTCTGCAGTCGAAGGTTCGCCGGTGAATTCGCCTGACCATTTCGACCAACCGATCGACAAGGTGTTACGCTCGCGTTCAGGCACGGTGTGTCCTGTGTGGATGTTATTGCCATTGCGGATGAGTGCTTCTCCGGGCTTGAGTCGGATAGCCACCTGACCGGGCAATGGATCCACGCCGTTCCAACTCGGTGTATAGGGGACCCCTTGATCCTTCATCGTCTGTGGAAGTAGCACGTCATGCTCAAAGGGGGTGCGCCATCGATGATGGCTACCCGGAATTAGCTCATGGCATTCGTCATCTGTGAGTGCCAGAAACATACTCACACCGTTCCGTTCAGCAATTCGTTTCTCGTTGCTTTCTTGAATTTCTTTCCAGCGGATCCGTTCTACCTCTTCGGAATAGTCTTCGGGGGTGTCTCCACGGATTTCCCGCTGTGAGAAGTAGCTTGCTCCGTCCCCCCACCATGTCACATCTCTGTGCCAACTGGGTCCGTTCTGCTGTTTTCGTGGATTTGCCCACAGTAACATCCCACTAAACGTCAGGTCCTCAGGTTGAAGTCCGTGACACCAAGAGGCAACAAAATCCAGGAAATCCGATGAACCGTGGAATTCGGAGAAACTCGGTTCACCAAAAGCGGGATGGATGAGTCCTCGGATCGCCCAGGGTTCATCTTCGGCGGCACGGTGGACGTACCCTTTCGAGGCGTCGATTTTGTCGTAGACGTTTTCGGGTGCACATGCCTCAGTGACACGACGACCTGCCTCTCGGAGAATGGGGATCCACGGGTTATCAACAAAGTCATTGATGATAACAAAACCGTGCTCCTTCAGGTATGCCAATCTTTCAGGGGTGGCACCCGGTGCCGAAAGTTCAGACTGGAAATCTGCAAACGCTGTTGCGCGGTAGCTCTCTTTCAGTTGTGCTTCATTCGTGCTCATTGTTGTTCTCCCTATGTTAGACGGTGACCTTGAACCAGTACGCTATTTTAGCATAATTCGCGTATTTTCCCAAACTTTAGTGGATAGCACTCAGGGTCATTCAGTTTTAAGAAATTAACGGGCTTGACTTTTCCACCAAATATGTTATCATCTCAATAGGATTCAAAAGATTGTCGTCCACCGCTGCAAACCAAAAAACAGGAGATGACCATGAACGAAGAACCAACGCTACAGGATCAACGTTTTAAACTAAGTCCGGATGAACGCGCATTCTGGCACGAGAAGGGTTACCTCGTCCGCTTGAATGTATTTAGCCCTGAAGAGAACGATGCATTCCGTCAAGTCGCTGAAGACATTGTAGACAGGAAACGTCCATTTCCAACCGTACATATCGATCAGAATGCACTCGTCAGGGATGGGAAAGCGGCGCAGCAAGGCATCTATGCGATGCACAAAATCCATTTTCCGAGTTGCTACGACCCAGAATTTCTTGCACGTGTTCGAGATCCGCGCCTCACCGATCCACTTGTCGATCTACTCGGTCCGGATATCCTCGGTATCAACACGCTGTTTATCTGGAAAGCACCGAAGATCGGTCTCGGTTTCCCGTGGCATCAAGATAAGTTCTATTTTCGCACTCGGTTTAGGACAGAGACAACTGTTGGAACATGGACAGCGATCGACCCAGCAGACAAAGAGAACGGTTGTCTTTACGTTATCCCCGGTAGCCATAAATGGGACATCTTTCAGCACGACGACCTCGAAGGCTCACAACAACGAGAATTCAAGTTGGCACGCGGTGTTCGTGATGAGGATGGTGTCGCGGTGGAAGTGCCACCCGGTGCGGTTATCTGGTTCCACAGCCATCTCCTTCATAAGAGTATGGACAATCACAGCCTGCGGTTCCGCCGGAGTTTCGTCGCCCATTACCTGAGTGCGCAAGCGGAATGGGTAAAACCTAAACCGGCGGGTGGGTCTGCTGTGATGTGGATTCGCGGTAAGACCTATCCGGGTAAAGTCCAAGAAGTCGAACGTGATGTCGTTCCCATCCCCGAATTTTAGGAAACATTGATGCATACAGATTCAACACGACAAGACCTGCGCTTTGGCTTGCGTCCAGATGAACTTTCCTATTGGAACGAGAACGGCTATCTGGTTCGTCTGAACGTATTCACTGCCGAAGAGAACGATGTCCTTCGTCAAGTTGCTGAAGATGTCGTGGATGGAAAACGTCCATATCCAGATACGAACATCGATCAGAACGCGCTCGTCAGAGACAGGAAAGTGGAAGAGCAAGGCATCTATGCGATGCACAAAATCCATCATCCGAGTTGTTACTGCCCCGAATTCCTTGCGCGTGTGCGCGATCCGCGCCTCACCGATCCACTCGTTGACATCCTCGGTCCCGACATCCTTGGGATCAATAATCTATTTATCTGGAAGGCTCCGAAGATCGGTCTCGGTTTCCCGTGGCATCAGGACAAGTTCTACTTTCGCAACCGGTTTAATACGGAAACCACCGTCGGGACCTGGACGGCTATCGACACGGCAGATCGGGAGAACGGTTGTCTTTATGTGATTCCCGGTAGCCACAAACGGGATATTTTTGAGCATGACGACCTTGAAGGTTCGCAACAGCGGGAGTTCAAACTCGCACGGGGTGCCCGCGACGCAGAGGGTGTTCCAGTAGAGGTGCCACCCGGGGCGGTTATTTGGTTCCATAGCCATCTCTTGCATAAGAGCACGGATAACCATAGCCTGCGGTTCCGTCGGAGTTATGTCATCCATTATCTCAGTGCGCAAGCGGAATGGGCACATCCTGGGGCACTCAAAAGTAGACAAAGACAACCCGTCATGTGGATTCGCGGTAAGACCTTCCCCGATAAAGTTCACGAGGTCGAGCGCGATGTGTGCCCAACCCCCGAATCTGCTTGACATACAACACCAAAGGAATACGTAACAATGATTGCTTGGAAATCACCTGTGATGATATTGATGATCCTGCTATGTGGCACTGGGATCAGTGTAGCGGATGTCTTAGAAGACGCGCTCGTTGGCGCGTGGCTTTTCGACGAGAACCAAGGCGGGACAGCGGAAGATGCCTCTGGAAACGGTCATGATGGCGATATTCAGGGTGCGAAATGGGTTCAAGGCAAAATAGGAACGGCTCTCGAATTCAACGGTGATGGTAATATCGTAGAAATCCCACATCATGCCGATTTTGATCTCACCGAATACACAATATCGGCGTGGATCCAAACGGAGCCAACGGGTCTCTGGCAAACCGTGATCGGAAAAGAACCTGTGGCTGGGAACCCGAGGAATTATGGGATCTTCGTTGCGGGCAATACGAAACTGCTTGGGGTGAACTATACCACTGCCGGTGCCTGGAAGACTGCCTTTAGCAAGACGGTCGCTGCGGATGGCAAATGGCATCACGTTGCTGCGACCTTTGATGGGACGTTCCTTCGGGCGTATTTTGACGGTGTGATGGAGGGCGAAACTAAGACCGAAATCCCGCCGGACCATAATACGGAACCTGTCCGAATTGGACGTTGGGGGAATCCGAGAGGCGATTACTGGTCCGGCGTGCTGGATGAGGTTGCGATGTTCAATCAGGCGTTGACTGAAGACGAGATCCAGGACCTTACTATGAATATGCGCGATGCATTAGCCATCGAGGCATCGGGGAAGCTTGCGGTGACCTGGGGAACACTCAAGCGGTCCTCTTTGCGATAAGTTCACTGGCATTGCCAAGTGATATGGCACCGATTCTCATAGCGGCGGCACCGATTTACGCCATCGAGGCAGATTGATCATTACAAGGTCGACATCAGGTGAATATTCCACCAACTTCGGCTTAAACACGATTTCCAAGAACTTCTCCATGCCTTTTTGTATCTTTTCTGATCCAATGGCAGATAAGGTGGAAGCCCATGTAACATACAATCGCGTAGGTTTATGTGCCTGAATGTCAGGATTTTTGAGGTCTGCTGCTAATTTATCTTTGATAATCCCGCTGCCGACTTTAAGGACTGTGCGATTGGTGTCGGTTCCTGTCCAGATAATATAGACCCCACTGATACCGGCACTATAGTCCCCGAGGCGAGCCTCAAGACGGCCATCGTTTAAGAGTTTTTCATTGAATTGGCACCAGAGGGAGTTCTTGATACATTTTTGCCAATGAACGGTCATCATGGTCATAAGATAAGTCCTCCTGTTTTCCTTTCTGGAAGCGAATAATTCGTTCTTGGAAGCAGCCTTGGTGCGTAGTAAGGGAACCCATTCATCGTCTGTTCAAAATGAGGACTCACTGCGAAACAGTGCGATAAATCGCACGACTACGAACATATCCTCAATTTGAAACTGGATGAACACTATGTTCATATAATCTGTTGACTATTGTAGATATAAAAGTCAGAAATTGGTAAGGCTTTCACTTTAATTATAACGTGCAATATATGACTAAGGGTACAACTTTATTAACGAGGCAGGGCAGAACTGCGTGTGGGTGCCTCGAAAGTCCTTGTCAGTGAAAGGTGATTACCGTGTGGATCGATCTGGGGGTTGGGGTTGGGAATCGAACCCGTAGATACGGCGCATGGTCGGGGTGGCGCGTTCGACGACCTCCGGCTTGAGATGATGCACGAAGTCGAACATCGGTTTGACAAACGAACGACAACAGAAACATATCAGGGCAATGCGTTGCTGATCGGTTTTATTGGCACCCGCGGAGTGCCAGATTGCACCGTTAAAGAGGAACACAGAACCTTTCGGTGCGGAGAGCCGAACCTCATCGGGATGATGGGTAGTGCCCGGAGGCGGTTTGATCCGCTGAAGATGGATACCCGGCACATGACGCGTGCCACCGTTCTCCGGTGTGAAATCGTCGAGCAACCAAAGACTGTTAGCGACCAGTGGGAAACTGGGCAGCGGCTCCGGCATCGTTCCAAGCACGCTATCGACATGGTAGCCACCATCCGGCGCGCCCGGATCGATAATATTGGAAGTGAGAGTGCTGAGCGTATAATCTGGACCGAGTAGGTGTTCAAAATAGGGCATCACCTTCGGACGCGCGACGAGCTGCTCGTACATCTGTCCCTTGTTGACTAACCAACGGACGTGCTGCCCATACCCATCGGTATGTTGACGCGCCAAGCCGTTCTGTTTTTCTTCTTCCGCCAACCGGAGTATGTCGGTTCTGTAGACCTCAATCTCTGCATCGGAAAGCACATCTGGAATAACAATGCATCCCTGTTCGTCCAATTGCTTCTTTTCCGCTTCGGTGATGCCCATTTTTGTGTTCTCCTTTCGTGAGAGAAATTGAATGAAGATTAGAAAATTAATTTGATCATTTTCTAACAAGGATCGGTGCGGTTAGGGGATTTGGTCTGTGAATAGACCAAATCCATTCCTTGTATTACATTCCGCACCTACTGGATTTAGGGAAACCAATGCAGTTAGGAATGCAGATCGCATTTGGGCGAGTACGCCACAAAACCGCATCTACCGAGTCTGGAGAAAAACGGAACTTACGCCGCAAAGGGTTTCAGACACTCCGCATAGACGTTGAAACGTTCGCCTTCATGCTCTTCGGCATCGACAAGTTTCAACCAGAGTGCACTGTCCTTCTTGTCGCCGCTCAATTGTCGACGGCTGCCGAGATTCGAGGGATCCGGTCCGCTCCAAACGACTTCGCCGCCTTGCATATAGATGAAATTGTTACGATAGCGGTCAATCAAGTCCTTCTGGTTTTCGAGGTAAACCAATCCCTGCTCACACGTCGTTCGTCGCCAGTTGGCGACCGTTTCCGATGTATCCGTTTCGACAGAATCAAACTCCGCCAAGGGTGCCTTGACTTCGCTCTCCCAGTCGATGTCATCCAAGTTGACAGTGCCGTATCCGCGCTGTGCTGCGATGAGAATATGGTTCCGATCGCGCTTGAAGGGCGGTGTGGGCCAGTCGGACTGTGGATCGTGTCCCATCAGGTGCATCCCGACGGTGTCAGTGGAGATCGGATGATCCCCTGCAATGAGTGCGTTACAGATTCTGCCGACCCCACCCCATTCGCGTCCCCACTGCCCCGTCAACGCATCAATGATATTGAGGCACGGCTTTGTGATGAGTGCGAGATCCGGAAGCACATAGGAGAGTCGGATGAGATGATGATAATAACTGCGTGTCCTGCCCTCTGGGAGCAGCATCGGTGGCAACCCGAACAGGTTTTTGGTGCACAAAGTGATGCCCATGAAGGCGTGGTTCTTCATCTTCGCCACAGAGACGACGGCATCGGCATCGTCAAAACAAGAACTCAATGTATACCGATCGAACATTGAACCGCCGCCGGGGACATCGTAGACCGTGAAGGGGGGTAGGTTGGAATCGACGAACTGCACGTCGAATTCTTTGAGAAGGTATTCATAGTTGAAATTGGGAGGCATCCGATGTCCGTGGGTATACGGATTCGTGTCGGTAGCGACCAACTGCGCCGTAGTGTGTTCCTTGATTAATCGCAACACGGCGCGGCAGACGGCATCGTCTACCAATTCTCGGCGGCGCCCTTCAAAGTAGATAATGCGCTCAGCGGGCTTCATCATATTAAACTTCATGACCACCTTCTTGGCGGTCTCAATCGGTTTCCAGGCACGGGTGAGCGGATCGGTGATACGGCGGAGCGTTTGATAAATCTCCTCCTCCGTTGCGCGATAATCGCAATGTGCTGCTCTAACTTTGAATTGTTTCTCTTGCATGGTGCAACTCCATTTATTGGCGTGAATTGGGAAAATAGTAGCATGCCCTTAGAAAATTGTCAAATCCGACCAGAGATTTATGGGATTTACCTTGATCCGCATATAAATCGTAGTCCAAACTATAACCGTTGACGTAGTAATCGACGCATCACCTTGTTGGAGGCGGTCCGTGGCAATGCATCCACAATGACGACATCATGGATTCTGAACAACGGGTTGAGATGTCGGGAGAGCGCGGTTTGCAACGCATCACGAATCTCTTGTTTTGTTCGCACAGATTCCGATGCTGCCGACACAGTATAGATGACGAGTTGGCTGGGACCTCCGTCTTCCGGTGAAACAGCGACCGCTGCTGTCTCCTGTATCCCCTCAACACCGTTAAGGACTTCTTCAATCTCTGCGGAACTCACCTTAATCCCGCTCAGGTTCATCGTATCATCAACGCGTCCGTGAATGCGGTAATAGCCGTCCGCTAACCTTTCAAGCGCATCGCCGTGCCGGCGTAGTTCAGGCCGTGGTGTCCCCGCAAAGTAGACTTCATTGTGATCGGCGTTGAGCAGACTCGTGGAGAGACCGAGGGAAGGTGGGACGATGAAAACTTCACCGTTGTCAGAGGGGTTTCCATTGTCATCATAAAGCAGAAAATCTAAACCGAGTGCTGGCGTGGTAAAGGTCGAAGGTGCAGCGGGTTGCACTCGCGTCCCTGTGACATAACCCCCTCCAATTTCGGTACCGCCGCAATATTCTATCACCGGTTTATAACCCGCCAAGGACATGAGATAAAGCATTTCTTCTGGATTCGAACATTCACCCGTTGAACTGAAGGCTCGGATCGACTGCCAGTCGAACCCGTGCATACAATCCATATTTTTCCAGGCGCGCACGAGGGTAGGCACAACCCCGAGCATGCTGACCTTTGCGTTCTGGACAAAGACCCCGAAGTCGCGTCCTGTGGGAACGCCATCATATAAGGCAATAGTGGCTTTGTTGATGAGGCTGGCGTAGATGAGCCACGGTCCCATCATCCAACCGAGGTTTGTGTACCATGCCAACACGTCGTTGGCGTGAATGTCGTGGTGTAGATAGGCATCCGCTGCGCATTTGATCGGGGTGGTATGCGTCCACGGGATCGCTTTCGGTTCGCCGGTGGTCCCAGAGGAGAAGAGGATATTGGTATGGGCATCAGGATGGCACGGGATAGCGGTAAAGGTCTGGGTGTCACTTAGGAAGGCACTCCATGTCATATCGCCTTTACGTTGGGTTTGCACGGCAGCGTCCCCGCCTTCATAGGAAAAAATAACCGCTTTCGGTGCGTTTGCGGCGATCACCTTCTCATATAACGGGAGATGTTTCCCTGCTCTGTTTATATAATCCTGTGTAAAGATCGCTTTTGCCTTGCCGATGCGGAGACGGGTGGCGATTTCGTCTGGTGCGAAACTATCAGCGATGCCGACAACAACACAGCCTGCTTTGACGATCCCCAGATAGATAGCAACAGATTCAGCATTCATCGGCATGTCAACTGCCACGGCATCGCCTGGCTCCATACCAATTTCGACAAGTCCATTCGCGACGCGATTGGTGAGGGACTCCAGTTCGCGATAGGTGAATGTTGCCAGACCTTCATGGTTCTCTTGTTGCGTAACAATGGCGATAGCCGCAGGAGATGCGCTGAAGCAGCTTTCGACGATGTTGAGTTCACGTAGATGTGTTGCGATGCCCGTTGCGTCCTGTTGTGCCTCGGGGTTTGTAGACATCGTCTTAATGTCCAATGCCTCAATCATCATCTGCCAAAACGTGTCCCGATTCTGCACCGTCCAGGCGTGGAGTTCATGATAGGTTTTCAGGTTTAAAGTCGCCATTAGACGGGTGATATTTGCTTCGGTGATATCTTTATCTGTAGGAAACCATGCGGGGGCTGGTCGGTCTGTTGCGCGATCAAAGTCGGTATATGCCGTCTCATAAAGCAGTCGGTGGAGTGCGAATGGGTGATGTGGGGTGAGAATATGGCGTGAAATTTCGTGCCAACAGGCAGCCGGAGATTGGGTCTTGAATATTCGATTGACGGCTTCTGTGATCTCTGATGCCTCTGCTTTGTCCAATCCACAAGCGATGAGTTGTTCAACAGTCAGCATAAATTCTCCTTGCCCGCGTCAATTACCTGACAATTCACGCAACCGACTAACGACTTTTATGACTTCATCGGCAACGATCTCAACCTCTTCTGCGGTGTTGTAGCGTCCTAAACCGAAACGGACAGCAGTCAACGCCAGTTCATTTGGAATCCCCATGGCAACCAAAACATGCGATGCCTTCACCGACTCAGAATCACACGCCGACCCAGTTGACACGGCGACACTCTTAAGCCCCATCAGTAGGGCATGGCTCTGCACACCCGTGAAACAGAGGTTCAGATTGCCCGGTAGCCGCTGTTCAGGATGTCCATTGAGATGAATGTCTCCCAATCGTGCGGTTAACTTCAGATGGAGTGCGTCTCGCAAGGTCGCCACGCAATTTTTCCCCGTTTTCATGTAGTTTTTAGCAAGTTCACACGCTGCCCCTAAGCCGACAATCCCGGCGACGTTTAAAGTGCCGGGTCGAACCCCATCTTCCTGTCCACCGCCGTGGAAAATTGACTGCGGTCGAGGAGCATCTCGACGGATGTAAAGCGCGCCGATCCCCTTTGGTCCATAAATCTTGTGTGCCGTTAGGGATGCGAGATCTACACCGAGACTCTCCATCTCCGATGGCAACTGCCCGATACCTTGCACGGCATCCGAATGGAACGGCACCCCGTGTTTGGCAGCGACAGCGGCAATATCGGCGATCGGGTTGATCGTGCCTACCTCGTTGTTCGCATACATGAAACTCATCAGAATCGTTCTCGGCGTAATGGCGGCTTCCACGTCGTCAGGACTCACCCTCCCGTATTTGTCTACAGGGAGATATGTGGTTTCAAATCCTTCTGTCGCCAAGGTGTGGCATGTATCGAGAATGGCGTGATGCTCCGCGGTGCTCGTGATGATGTGGTTTCCCTTCTCTCTACAGGCGTAGGCGATCCCTCTCACAGCGAGATTGTCCGATTCGGTGGCACCGCTGGTGAAGATAACCTCTTCCGCTGAACAACCGAGCAGTTCAGCGACCTGCAGGCGCGCTTTTTCCACAGCATCCATTGCCGCAACACCGAAGGGGTGTATGCTGGAAGCGTTGCCGAAGTTTGTTGTGAGGTAAGGCATCATCGCCGCTAACACTTCCGGGGCAATTGGCGTTGTGGCGTGGTTATCCATGTAGATGATATCGTTATTCACGAGGATTGTTCCTTCTGTGGACGGCACGGCGGCGCGTGCCAATTTGTGGACGGTGGGAGAAAAGCGCGTGTGGCTTTTCTAAAGACCCTACTACTTTTAAAGGCGTTCGCGGAACATGTCAATCATACCATCGGGTGGATCGAACGGCAATTCGACGACGGTGTTCGTCAACCCGCTATAGTATATTCCCAGCAACAGGTTGAATTCCGCAAGAGACTGCTTCAAATGGGTCGGATGCTCCTGACTCTCGTCGTCGAGCCACGCAAATACTGCGTCTGTGAGTCCACCTTGCGCAATGACATCCTGTGCGCCGTAGTTGAGGTCGCCGCCTTCGTATCCACTGCCCGGTAGATTCCGTTCCCAACTCTCAAACCGCCAATGGACGAACCCTTTTTCGCCAAAGACGCAGACCCGTTTATGCCTGTTATTTGAGGTATCGGGTAGTACACGGGGTGCCATCTCTGGCCCGAACGCGACTGAGGTTTGCACGCCGTTTGCATAGGTCACGAGTGCCGTAGCGTTGGCAGGGGAAGGTTGCGCGGTATCGAGTTGTTCCGCCCCAGAGATTTGTCCTTGGACCTTCACGGGTCGCGAGTTATCGATATAGGAGGACACGAGTTGCAAGACGTGTGGGGCTTGGTCGACGGGTGGGTTGCGTGCGCTTGCCTCAATAAATTTAATTGCACCGATTTTGCCTTCTGCGACATCACGCTTGAGGGCAAGATTCTGCGGATGGAAATTGAGTTGTGTGTTAACGACAAACTTCGTTTGCGTGTGGTCAGCCAGTTCGGAAATCTGCCGCCAATCTTCGCTCTCCACAGCTATCGGTTTTTCAACGATCGCAGCAGGTACCCCGTGTTCAGAGGCTTGGTTCATCAGCGGGTAGCGGATGCGTTCGTTGCTGCCGCGCAGCACAGGCGCGGTAACAATGTGCAGGAGGTCGGGTTTCTCCTTTGAAAGCATTTCGTCGAGATCGGTATATCGAGCATCAATACCGAACTCATCACCGAAATCGTTGAGCAGATCTTCCTGCATGTCGCAAATAGCAGCGAGTTTGCCGCCTTTGACGTGTTGATATGCGCGTGCGTGCCCACGGGCACGTCCTCGACATCCTAAAATCGCACTTTTATACATTGTGCTGTCTCCTTTTACTTATGAATCCAGAAGTCCATTATAGGTCGAGGGCACTTTTAAAGCAACCCCTTTCACAAAATTCCCCTTTAAAGAAAAGTGAAAATACGGTATAATATCCCCAAAAATGGAATACCGTGTCGGGGGAAAAGATGCAACGTTATCTTTCTATTTCCATAGTATGCTGTGCAGTCGTCCTCTTTTCAGGATGCCAATCTAAGGCACTGCAGATGCTGATCGAGCCACAGGAACTTTACAACTACGCCGTCACCGAAGGGGTCACCTGCACCTCATTCGAAATGATAGATGGCGATGTGGAGACAAGGGGATACGCCGATGGGCGGTGGATTCACCTAAACTTGCCAACGCAAAAGGCGATTCACCGGATCACCATCAATGGAACTAATATTATAAACGCCATGATATACGAGAAATTGGAAGGTGAAGGACGTTGGCGTGCTTTTATGCAGATCCAGAACAATGAGAGTCGAATCATTAAAATGCGCGTCAGCGGTGTCGTGACGGAAGCGATCCGCATCTATATCAGCGGCACCACTGATGATGAAAAACAAGCCAGTCGGTATGATCCCAGGCGCGGCGCGATCGTCCCGCAAATAAGGTTAGGCAGAGCGTTTATACATGAACTTGAGGTTTATGGACTCGTCTCAAAGGGGGAATCCCGAGAGTGAATAGCATAAGGGGCAGACAATAATGAAACGCTTGATTTTTGAAGATATATACAGTTGGGGGGTCTTTAGTAGAGACCGACAGATAGACTTTAACGGACATTTGTGGGTGCGTCCCGACGGAAATATCCTGATAGATCCGGTTCCCATGTCTGACGACGACCGAGAACACCTGAAATCCCTCGGTGGCGCGAAGTTGATCGTTCTGACCAACGCCGATCATGAACGAGAAGTCGCTGCTTTTCAGGAATGGACAGGTGCCGATGTAATCGTGCATGAAGCCGATGCAGATGCGCTGAACGTCACACCGACCCGAACGGTTCAGGACCGTGAGGCGATTGTTCCGGGTTTACACGCCATCCATCTCCGGCACGGCAAAAGTCCGGGTGAAATCGCGCTCTATTTCCCAGAGAAACAGACCGTCCTGTTCGGGGATCTCGTGGTCGGTGAACCGATGGGTGCGCTGACGCTGCTCGCCGATAGTAAACTGAGCAATCCACCGAAAGCAGCACTGGAACTGCGCAAAATTTTGGAACTCCGATTCAATACAATCCTTGTCGGTGACGGGCACTCCATCTTTAAAGATGCGCGTCAATACCTGATTGATTGCCTGCAAGCGCGGCGCGACATCTACATCAACCGGATTCATATCGATGAAATCGCGTGGCAGCATAAAAATGCGCCCCACCCTTACGACTTCGAGGACAAAGACATCGATCCGCTCATCGGTGGCAAAAATTTAGGGTATCGCGTGATTCGGTTGCAACCGGGTAAGATGAGTTTCCCGATGCATTTCCACAATTTCGGAGAGGAGATGTGCTACGTCATGGCGGGTGCCTGCACACTCAAAACCCCACGCGGCGATGTGGAAGTCAGTGAAGGCGACTTCCTGGCGTTTCCACCGGGCACCATCGGGGCACATAAGTTTGTAAACAGCAGCGATGCTCCCGTCACGTTATTCATTCTCGGCACGACGACACCGCACGATGTGAGTGAATACCCGGATTCTAACAAGGTCCTCCCCTACATTGTTGGGAAGATTTATCGTAGAGACCCAAGCTTGAGTTATTGGGACGGCGAAGTTTAACACGACTTACGTTCTACGCAATCTCTGATTCTCTTTCGCACGGGCATCCTCTTGCTCTGGATTGACAACCCCACGTAAGGCAACTTCCATTTCATTCCGTATCGTTGCATATTCAGGTTTCGATGCCAAATCATCGTTCTCCAATGGGTCAACCCCCACATTGAACAACTGTGGTTCGTTGCCGACGTAATGACACAATTTGTAATCCCCACGCTTCAGCATGAAACCAGCGTTAAGCATCCCCATGTGATGATACTCCGAAAGGACTGCCCGCTCACGATCATCGTGATGGCGTGCCTCCGCTGTGGTCTCGTTCGCTTGGTGTCGCGCGATCCCCAGTAAACTGTCGCCCGGTAAGTCAGCAGGCGTCTCCAAACCAGCGACCTCCAGCAAAGTCGGTAGGACATCTACCAAAGAGACGTTTTCTGCCACGCGACCGTTCTCATCTGAAGGCAGGCGCAGCATCAAGGGTACTTTGACCGCGGGTTCATAGAAACACTGCTTCTGCCAGATACCGTGGTGTCCCGCCATCTCACCGTGATCGCTGGTATAGATGACGAGCGTATTTTCGCTTAATGGCGAGGTATCAATTGCCGCAAGTATCCGTCCAACCTGTGCATCAAGGCACGAGACAAGTGCATAATAGCAGGCTAACGCACAACGCACAACGGCTTCAGGGGGTGGGATGTCATTCTGCCACGCCCAACGGTGGTGTTGGATGATGGGATGTTGAGATTCGAGCGGTTCGTTCCATGTCTCAGGCAATTCGAGTGTGTCCGGGTCATACTGTGAGAAGAATTCGGGGGGTGCGATCAGCGGAAAGTGTGGGTGCATGAATCCACAGTAGAGGAGAAAGGGTTTGTCGTCGGGTGCAGCGGCTTTTTCGTGAAGGAAATCCACTGCTAAGTCCGTGACGTTTCTGTCATATCGTGTGTGTTCGTGGTCCCCGGGTCCGCATTCGGCGACGTGTGAGTTGGAACCGCGACGTGCGTCCGGTGTACGTCGTGGGGGTCTTCCATTTCTGCTACACCATCGCGGCAGATCGTCCAGCAAGCGATGCGAGAAACCGTGAAGCCGGTCGGTTCCGTTGAAGTGGGTCCGTCCGCACAGCACAGTCTCATAATCGGCCTCCGTCAAGTAATCACCCCACGTTTGGTACTGCCGATCCGGAATTACGCCCAAATCCCATGCCTCAATTTGATGGGGATACCGTCCCGTGAGCATTGATAAGCGTGAAGGCGTACAGATTGGATAATTGCAATAGGCGTTGTCGAAGGTGTAACTCTGTTCGGCGAGGCGATCGAGGTGAGGGGTTTGGACGACTGGATGTCCGCTATTCCCCATCACAGCTCCGGCGTGTTCGTCTGAAAATAGAAAGACGATGTTCATAAGTCCCTACGATTCTCCGTTCGCTACAAAACTTCATAATGGACAATTCTCTAATAGTACCTTATGATAGTATATCCAATTCCGACAAAGAAGGCGACAACTTTTTACCCTTTAAGGTAAGTTCGACATAGAGAACAGAATCAACACCAAGGAGGTTAACTTTGACGGAAACAACGAACCGCCACGCTACCCAATTACTCGAGTCAGATGCGAGACTTATCTCGGATGTTCCGCCGAGCAACACGGTTATCTTTCGAGGAGACGGAGAACCGCAACCGCCTTCAACGATGCTACAGCAGCTTGCTGCGTTCGACCAAAAGTTTACGCTTAAAGAGGATTCCTATTCCCTTGGTGGCACTGTCGAGCAGCTTGAGAAAAAATGCGCTGAAATGTTGGGCAAGGAGGCGGCAGTCTTTATGCCGACTGGCACCCTCGCCAATCATCTTGCCATCCGAAAACTCTGTGGCATCAAACCGCGTGCGATCGTTCAGGAGCAAAGTCATCTCTACAATGACAGCGGGGATTGTGTAACGCGGCTCAGTCACATAAACCTCATCCCCTTGGCAAAGGAATGTCCCTATTTTACACTCGAAACGTTGAAAGCTGCAGTAGCGCAGGCAGCGGGCGGAAGGGTTATTACGCCGGTTGGGGCAGTGATGGTCGAAAGTCCTGTACGCCGCCAATCGGGTAAAATTATGCCGTTTGACGAAATGAAGGCGGTAACGGACTACTGCCGAGACACACAGATTGGGAGCCATCTTGATGGCGCGCGGCTCTACATGATGTCAGGTGCGACGGGTATCCGGCCTGCTGATTATGCAGCGTTGTTTGATACGGTGTATGTGTCACTGTACAAATATTTTGGAGCACCGTTCGGGGCGATATTGGCAGGCACGGCTGCGTTCACGGACGGATTGTATCACGACCGTCGTATGTTTGGGGGTGGGTTAGCATCAGCAAACTTTGCGGCAGCGTTGGCACTTCAGGGCATAGACGGGTTCGAAGAGCGTTTCAATCGTGCTATGACACAGGCAAGAGCACTTTTTGATAAAATCAACGCGCTGGAAGGCATCACTGTTGAACGTTTTGCGCACGGTTCTAATATATTTCCACTGAAGTTAGCATCAGATGTTGATCGGACACGTTTCGTTGAAGTGCTTAAGGAACATTCGGTATCTGTATCCCCGCCGGATAGCGATCACGCGGGACGTATCCTGCTCACTGTGAACCCAACCCTATTGCGTCAGGATATCCAAAATCTATTTTGCGCCTTTGAACGCGCTATTAAAGAGAGCCAACGATGAACGGGTCGCTGCATTGATACCCTTAATTTCCGTCAAGATAGGGTCATTCAATTGTAGGTTTTTTCGGCGTTTTCGCCAAGACATCGCGAGCATGCGGAAACACCCAAGCAAAAACACTCGCTCCTACAGGGAATTCTTGGGAACCGAAAACCCAAAATTTCGGAAAATTGAATAGCCCTGCTGTCAAGGATTGTCCGCTTGTATGCACAGGAGATTTGTGATAGAATGACAAGCGTTTGGTGATACCACCCAACGCCTAAAGGCGTGGGCTTCGGTTTCATCGCAACTGCGGTTTTCGCTCAAGCGTCCACCGTCTT
>JAJEIP010000132.1 GCA_022827885.1 Candidatus Poribacteria bacterium | reverse complement strand
GGTTTGTGATTCAGCGTTTCCATTCGGACCGATGACGCGCACCTCAATGACATCTCCAACGTGAACGACGCTCCGCCGCGTTAAGTCGGCGGTTGCCGCAGCAAAGTAATCGCCTTGCAAGGATGCGGTTATGGTGCTGTTGGTTCTCAGGTTCCGGACGATAACTTGGTAGCCATCAAACGCTGGCTTACCTTCCAAATTCCCACTCACAACGAATGCCCACGCTTCTTGGGTAACCCCCCTATCCTCCCTTATCAAGGGGGTAATAGCAGAGGGTGCCGCAGCAGCCGCTGTCGTTTCGGTGGGATCCGTCCACGGTGCGCCAACGAATGCGAAGTTGCGGGTTTCTGGAACATTGACGATATAGCCTTGTCCACCTTCAATTGGGAAACCGTCATTCGGTGCACCTGGTGTCCATGCGACGAACTGCTGGTTTGGCGCATCGAACGCGATGGCGGTTGTCGCCCCTGTCATTGCGACGAGTGATTTCGCGGTCATCGGTCTCGGAGGTGCCAACGGCACGGACAGCATATTCAACCCTTTCGAGAGCGTGACAGTATAGGCGTTGCTCAAATGAGTTCTCTCAGCCTTGGTCGAGAGTTTTGCGATAAACCCGTGTCTGCGTCCATCGGGAGAGTCATAGTGTCCCACGACAGAACCGTCCTGATTGATATTGTAGCCTTCTGTGCTAACGCTGCCTGGGAACTCCAACTCGTGTAGCCCATATAGGTATGAACCGACATAGGAGCGCGGACGGTCCCCCACCGCTTTGGCTCGGGCAATCACAAACACGCCGCTTCCTTCTGCATCGTTAATCCCGTGCAAGAAAAAGTATTCCAGATTGGACGGGTCCAGATAGTCCAAAATTATAAACCTGCCAGTCGGGGTACGTGCGAATGCATGATATAGCCCATCAGCATCTACGAAGCTGCCTATGATAGAGCCTGCCGCATTCACAAAATCGGCATACGTTGCTGTTGCCTCCGGGACCTCAACGATTTCGTCGGCTGAGAAGCCACGGCGAACGCCATCAGCACCTACAAAATTACCTGTCAGGGCACCCGTCGAATCACTAAAACCGTATATCTCCGTTTCGACGGCACCCGGAAAATTGTATTGCCGCAACTCACTATCTTCTCCTAAGATGACACCGTGATGAAGTCCATCGCTATCCTCGTAGTATCCCGCAGCTACCCCATTATTGCCAAGTGCATAGAAATACGTGTTCTGCGAGCCGGGGAAATCATACGTCGTAAAAACGCCATCAATGAGGGTAAAGCCGACCGTTTTTTCGCCATCAGCACTTCGGGTGTTCCCGGCGTAACCCTCAAAGTCGCTACTCGCCCCCAACGCTAAAAAGTCTACGCCTGGAACATCAATACTCTCATAAACATAGTTGAATTCAGGGGCTGGGAGATACGCTATATCTTCGAATCTTGCAGCAGTTTCCGGAGTGGGTTTTGCGATAAACCCGTGTCTACGTCCATCTGCCGAGTCGTAGTACCCGACGACAGAACCGTCCTGATTGATATTCCAGCCCTCCGTGCTAACGCTACCCGGAAACTCCAATTCAGATAATCCGTGCTGGGAGGTGCCGACATAGGAGCGCGGGCGGTCCCCGATCGCTTTGGCGCGAGTAACGATAATCCTTGTATCAGTGATCCCGTGCACAAAAGAGTATTCCAGATTGGATGGCTCCAGATAGGTATGAAAAACAAACGTGCCGTTCGAGGTACGCACATAAGGATGATATAGCCCGTCAGCATCTATGTAACTTCCTGTGACAGAGCCTGACGCATTCACAAAATCAGCATACGTTGCTGTTGCTTCGGGGACCTCAATGGTTATGTCCCCTGAGAAACCACGGCGAACGCCATCAGCACCTATAAAAGTACCCGTCAGTGCACCCGACGAATCACTAAAACCGTATATCTCTGTTTCAACGGCACCCGGAAAATCGTATTGCCGCAACTCACCATCTTCTCCTAAGATGACACCGTGATACAGACCATCGCTATCCTCGTAGTGTCCCGCAGCTACGCCATTGTTACCGAACGCATAGAAATAGGTGTTCTGCGCGCCAGGGAAATCGTATGTCGTGAAAACGCCATCAATGAGCGTAAAAGCAACTTCTTTCTCGCCATCGGCACTTTTCGTATAGCCGGCGTAATCCTCAAAGTCGCTACTCGCCGTCACCGCTAAAAACGCTACCCCCGGAACATCAATACTCTCAAAGGTATAGTTGAAAGTAGTGGGTGTGGCAACGGGTTGATCCTCGACGGGTACCTCGGTGTCCATCACGGGTCTGGCAATGAACCCGTGTGTTCGGCCATCGGCGGATTTATAGTGTCCGACGATAGAACCGTCCTGATTAATATTGTACCCCTCGGTGCTAACACTGTCCGGAACCTCAAGTCTCTTCAGCCCGCCCTGGAATGTGCCGACGAGGGTGCCTGGGAGATCACCCACCCGTTTGGTTCGGGCGACGACAGTCCTTACATCGTTGATACCGTGCACAAAAAAGTATTCCAGATTTTCGGCTTGTGGAAGTTTGAGAGGGACAAACCTGCCATCCGGGGTACGTATGTATGGATGATATATATCGTCGGCATCTACGTAGCTGCCGACCATCCCGCCGCTTGAGTTCACGAAATCGGCATATGTCTCCGTTGCCCCGGCAACCTCAATGATTTCGTCCCCTGAGAACCCACGGCGAACCCCTGAAGCATCAATAAAATTACCTGTCAGTGCCCCAGTTGTGTCACTAATCCCCCAGAGTTCCGTTTCGACGGCACCCGGAAAATCGTATTGCCGCAACTCGCCGTTTTCTAAGATGACACCGTGGTAAAGCCCCTCGCTGTCCTCGTAGTGTCCGGCAGCATTCCCATTATTACCGAGCGCAAAGAAATAGGTATTCTGTGATCCCGGGAAATCGTAGGTCGTAAAAACGCCATCAATCAGCGTAAAGGCGACATCTTTTTCGCCATCGGCACTTTTCGTGTAACCTGCGTAATCTTCGAAGTCGCTACTCGCCGCCACCGCTAAGAACTCTACGTCGGGAACGTCAATCGTTTCAAATGTATAGTTGTCGCTGACGGATTCGATAAGTTGTGCGGGTGTGTTAATTAGGAAAAGGAAATTAAAACAAATCAACAACGTGAATGTGTAAAACAAAAATCTGGTTTTTATATGAGTGTGCATAACGAAACTTCTCCTTAAAGTATAAATCTCACAGATAAAAAACAATCTATCAGGCACCAGTCCCAAACCATTCAGCGTTCGGTTTCTACCGATTGTCTGCTGGGTGTCGCGAGACGGAGATCACTCCTACCGGAATATGTGTGTTAGCAATGTAACACAAAGACAAGTTATATTGGAACATTCAAAAACACTATAAGAGAGTATGTAATATTTTACCAAAAAAGGCAAGAAAAATTTTAGCGGGTCGGTGGATAAAGTTGGGTTTCACTGGACCTCTGGGGTCATCCACGTTCATTAGTTCTGAAGCGTATTTGGATACGGCACCTATCTGTTCTCAGAGGTGTTCAACCCAACCTACGGGATTGAAAGGTGTTTGGTGTATTACGTCTGCTCCTAAGGGATAGGTGCGGTTAGAAACCACACCTACCAAGGGAAGGACGTAAGTTCTATAGGGATAGCCCCTACTTTACGATAACGAGCCGCCGGGTCTGCTGGAAAGTGGGGGTCGTCAACTGGTAAAAATAGATACCACTCGCAACGCGTTCGCCGAGAGCATTGCGTCCATCCCAATACGCCGCGCGTCTCTGACTATTATAGAAGCCTGCGGATTGGAAACCGAGCGAAAGCGTGCGAACCAATTTACCTGTCGTATCGTAAATGGATATCGATACAGGACTATCTTTCGAGAGTTGATACGGAATCCAGGTTTCCGGGTTAAACGGGTTCGGGTAGTTCTGCAACAGAAGATCCTGCTCGGGTCTACCGATGTCATCAAGCCTAACAGACAAGACGGCGTTTGCGAGATGTTCAGGGGTCACTTTAAAACTGCGGGTTTGTGATTCAGCGTTTCCATTCGGACCGATGACGCGCACCTCAATGACATCTCCAACGTGAACGACGCTCCGC
>JAJEIP010000112.1 GCA_022827885.1 Candidatus Poribacteria bacterium | reverse complement strand
CAGGCCAGGAGGGATTCGAACCCCCAACATTCGGTTTTGGAGACCGACGCTCTAGCCGTTGGAGCTACTGGCCTGCAAGTTTTGCGTAGGAGACGGCACACCTCGCGATGTTGTCCACGTCCCTACCCAAAAAGTTATCGTGTTTCCTTGTGGGATGTATGCTTTCGACAGAAACGACAGTATTTCTTGCGTTCGTACCGATTCTGATTTGTCCGACGGTTCCGAGTCGTTACATAATTCCGTTGGCTACATGTATCACACGCTAATATCACAATGTCTCTGGGCATAATAAACCCTCTACTTTCGATAAGGTGGAGCCGATGACCGGGATTGAACCGGTGACCTCGTCCTTACCAAGGACGCGCTCTACCGACTGAGCTACATCGGCAAAGATAAAAAACACCAACAAGCGGGAGACGGGAATCGAACCCGCGACACATGGCTTGGAAGGCCAATGCTCTACCAGCTGAGCTACTCCCGCAGAACATACTAAAAAGAGATGGGGGCAGATGGATTCGAACCACCGTAGGCATAGCCAACAGATTTACAGTCTGCCCTATTTGACCGCTCTAGCATACCCCCATTAAAAAAGCTGACGAGAGGAATCGAACCTCCAACCTAGTGATTACAAATCACTTGCTCTACCATTGAGCCACGTCAGCAGCACTTTTAATTATACCCACTTTATTGGGAATTGTCAAGTGCCTTTAATTTTTTCGACGAGAGGTTGTTTGGGTAGGCACAATTTTCGCCATCGATGAGATTTAGAGACCTTCCTCACGCTCTTCTGGGTCAGCATCGCCTTCGCGTGTGAGAAGTTCTTCATCAAATATATCACTCCCGTCGTCTGAATCCTGCGAGTCGGTAAAAATCGAGGGTGTATTCTGAGCGGGTGCTTTGACCTCGCTTTTTTCAAAGTGAAGTTTCCCCTCAACTAACTCTTGTGTGGCAACGGCGACAGGTTTCTTCCTTTTATCTGCAGTGCTTGAAGGCGCAATAGGCAAACCGTTTGCGTTTATATCTCTGGCGCGTTTTGCGGCAACATTCACTGCAAGGTATTTATTTGATACGCGTTTCACCAAGTCCTCATTGTAAACGACTTCGCTCATTTTCGTCTCTCCTCGTTAAATACAGATTCAGAACAAACGTGTTACAATTATACTGAATTTTCCGCAAAAGTCAAATTAAAATGGCAGAAAAGTTGACAAACAGATTATAAAGTGTTAGAATTGCAACATTAGATTTGGTATCAGTCTGTTTTATAGAATTAAGGGAACTCGTAAATGGATACAAACATCCAACCTATCCTTGAGAAATCACTTTCGGGCGAACGGTTAGATTTTGATGATTGTCTGACGCTTTTCAAGAGCCACGATCTACTTTCTCTGGGGCACGCTGCGGATATTGTCCGACAACGCAACCATCCGGAAGGTTACGTCACGTATATTGTTGACCGAAATATTAACTATACCAATTGGTGTTATGTGGACTGCGATTTCTGTGCTTTTTACCGCCATCGTCGAGACCCTGACGCTTATGTTATGGAACGCGAAGAACTGGGGAAAAAGATACAGGAAACACTGGATCTCGGCGGGGAATTGATTCTCATGCAAGGTGGATTGCATCCGAAGCTCAAACTTGACTGGTACGAAGATCTCCTGCGTTGGATCAAAGCAAATTACCGCATTCATATCCACGGGTTTTCGCCACCAGAGTTGGATTGGTTTGCCAAGATAAACCGTATGTCGCTGCGAGAGATGCTTCTCCGGTTGCGAGACGCTGGGCTTGATTCGATCCCTGGGGGCGGTGCTGAGATTCTCACTGATCATGCCCGTAATGAGATTAGTCCTAAAAAATGCACCGCAGACGAGTGGCTGGAGGTCATGCGTCAGGGACATTTGGTCGGACTGAAGTCGAGCGCGACGATGATGTACGGGCATGTAGAGAGTTACGGCGAACGTGTTGAGCACCTCGTCAGATTACGTGATTTGCAAGATGAGACAGGTGGATTCACAGCGTTTATCTGTTGGTCGTTACAACCCGCTAATACCCGCATGGATCATATACCACCGGCGGGGAGTTTTGAATACCTCAAAACACTCGCTATTTCGCGATTGTTTCTGGATAACTTCGACAACTTTCAATCTTCATGGGTCACCCAAGGTCCGAAGATCGGACAATTATCGCTTAAATTCGGTGCGAATGATATGGGAGGCACAATGATAGAGGAGAACGTTGTCAGCAAAGCGGGAACGGTCTATTGCATGCCGATTGAGGAAATCGAACGCACGATAGCCGAGTTAGGTTATATTCCCAAACGCCGCAATTTTTTCTACGAACTCCTGAATTAGCGATAATCTGGATGGATCCAGAGTTCACTCGCCTTTTTGCGTGCGGCGAACCAATTCAAATATGTTTCCCGTTTTTTTGCTTGAATGAGAGCCTGACGATGCCGTGCTTTTTCAGCCGGGTCCATTTGGAACGTTTCAATGTCAGGTTCTTCTCTCTCAACGAGTTGGACAATATAAACAGAATTGCTCCCTTTGAAGGGACCCCCAATCTCATCAACTTCCATTTGAAATGCGGCGAACATCGTTTCAGTCGAACTTCCCATACCGGCAATATAATCGCTGTTTGGACTGAGCGCGAACAGGTTGCTTTCTTGGACAGAAAGTCGGTCTGTTGCTAAACTCTCAGGCGCGTCATACTTTTCCAATAAAGCATCCAGTGATGTGGTATCTGCCCGTTTATTGAGCAGGTTTTGTGCATCCTCAAAGGCACGTTCCTTGGATTTTTCCGTTTTCAGATCGTTGAGGACCTGCGGTTTGATTTCTGAAAACGCTGGAATAGTTGCCGGTTTTTTTTCAAGAACGGTGGCGACAAAATAGGCTTCTATCTGTTCTCCATTAGATTTTTTCGCCTCAATAACCTTTATTACGTTCACTTCCATATCAAAAAGTTCTTCGATTAACCCTTGATACCCCCATCTTGCACCAATCTGCGGAATAGTTGTAACATCACGACTGAAGAACCCTGTTTCCAGCGTAATGAAGGAAAGTTCCTTGTATCTTTCAAGGGCAAGCGCCGCGTCATAGTCCTGAATTTCGATTTCATACAGAAGGTCGGATGCAACTTTTTTTGCCTCATCAACACCACTGACTTGAACGAGTTTTTGCCGGATGTCGTATTGGACCTGGTCGAAAGGTTGAACTTCCGGTGCTCTCTTTTCTTCCAACTTGATGATGTGGAACCCAAATTGTGTTTCGACTAAACCGCTGACTTCTCCTGGTTCGAGACTGTCAAAAGCTGTTTCCTCAAAGGGTTTGACCATGTCCCCACGTGCAAAGTAGTCTCCAGGTGGAAGTTTTGGGTTTCCGCCCCTTAACGCGCCACCTTGAGCACTGGAAGGTCCTTCTGAATGGGTCCTTGCGAGTTCTGCAAAGTCCGCACCCGCTGCAAGCTCTGCGTTGATAGTTTTGAGGAGTTCCTCTGCGGCGGTTCTGGTCTCCGCCTTTTGTTCGTCGGTTGCGTTATCAGGAAATTTTTTCAAGATATGGCGTGCTTTAACCACTTCGGGTGTTGTAAACTCCGTTTGGTTTTCCTCATAATGCGCAGCAATGTCTTCGTCTGACACGAGATCAGCAGGATTTACCCTAATAAACTTTACATTCACCTGTTCTTCCGATTTATAGTTATCCCGATTTTTCTCAAAGTACGCCTCTGCTTCTGCTTCATCCACTTCAGTCGTTGCGGCATAATCACTATGCTTAAACTCAATAAATTTAACTTTTGCCTTGTCTGATTCAAGTCGATATGCTTGTTCTGCTTCAGTATCGGTCACCAACTCAAGTGATTGCACACTATCTCGGAGTGCAGCGGAACTGAGTTGTAAACGAACATTCTCCGTATAGAGGTCTGCTGCCCCGAACTGTTGGTAAAGATTGTACTGCTCGACTCGAGTGGTGTCGCTTCGGATATAGCGTTCTATTTCAGCAGGGCCGATATCCACACTTCCAAGTATAGTTTGTTGTATCCATCGCTCAATGACTGACTTCTGCGTTTCCTCTCGGTCCAGTGCGCCGAATCTCTGGTTTCGTCTCTGAGTTTCCAAGGCATTAGCGACGGCGCTTTCAAACTCTCCTCGCTTGACTTCTGAGTTATTAATTCTGAGAACGACTTCTCCTTCTGGATCCTCACCCCCGCCCTGCGTGTTGCTGTAGAGGAACACTGTCCCTGCCAGGAACACAATGGCGATTATCCACATAAAGAGTTGCGCAATAAATTTTTCGCGTAGAAAGATAATCATGTTTTACAAGGTTTCTCCTGTTTAGTTTCTATTACTTTCAGACCAAGGTGTTAATATTATACCCGTAACTCAACGAAATGTCAAATCAGGTCGCTGAAAATAGAGTGGATTTTGGGACGGAGAATAAAAATTTGCTAATTTTTGAAATTTGCTATATACTAATTGGTAAATATCAAGGGCATTGCTTACAAGTGCTCACCAAAACTCAACAAAACACACGATGCAGATTCAGGATGCAACAGACTTCAGTTTGAAATATACCTTAGAATCCGGACAGTCGTTTCGATGGAATCGAATAGATGATGCCTATTACGGTGTCGTGGAGGGGCGCATCCTCAAAATTTGTCAAGTAGGAACCACCTTGCGTGTGGAGAGTTCTACCACCGAGGATAAGACTACCTTCGTCCCATTTCTCCGACACTATCTCGATCTTGATCGCGATGTTCCAAAGCTTCTCGCTGAAGTTGACAACGATGCGTATATGCATCGGGCGATTGAGAAACTTTGGGGGATGCGCATTCTGAACCAAGAACTTTGGGAAACAGTGGCATCATTCATTTTATCTCAGAACAACAATATATCTCGGATTCGTGGGATTATCCGCAGGCTCTCCGAGCGTTTTGGTGAACAGCTGACGTTTGGGGGTTACGTGGATTATAGTTTCCCGAGTCCAGAAGCACTCGAGGCTACAACAGAGAAAGAACTTCTCGCGTGTGGCACCGGCTACCGGTCGAGTTATCTTCAAGAAGCTGCGATAGCAGTTGTGAGTGGCGAATTTGAACTCACTGCGGTGAAGGAAATGTCCTATCCTGAGGCAAAACGCGAATTAATGCGCAGAAAAGGCATAGGCGAGAAAGTCGCCGATTGTATCTGCCTATTTTCGCTTGGGCATCTTGCAGCACTACCGATTGATGTTTGGATAAAACGAATCTTTGAGACCCTTTATCTGCGTAGGCGTGCTACGTATCCTGAGATACGCGAGTTCGCGCATGTTTACTTCGGGAACAGCGTGGGGTACGCCCAACAGTACCTTTTTCATTACGTCCATGAATGTCAAGATTGGGCGGATGCTGAGCATCTATCACTGATTGAAACGAGTGTTACCGCTGCGGTGGAGAATCGCAAATCCGTCGCGAATTAATAAACATACCATTTTGGAGGAATTAATATGTCTGACGCATTAGAACAAAGTATTGTATCGCTGCTGGAGGAGCGTGTTGAACTTGCGATTTCAACCGTTCAGGAATTAAGAGCAGACAAACTGGAACTGGAGGCTGAAATTGCCCGGCTTAACAGTGATTTACTGCAACGCGATGCACAGATTCAAGATCTTGAAGATCGTAATAGTAATCTTAGGGAGGAACTTGACTCAGAGCGTGCAACCGTTTCGGATGAACGATCAGAGATCCGCGAAAGACTTGAGGGTTTGATGGATGTTCTCGTTACTTCAGATGAAAGTTCAGTAGATATAAACGAGGAAATCACTTTTGAGGCGGACACTGATGAATCAGATACGGATGTTTCTGAAGATGAACAGTCAGTGAGCCCGAGAATCTTTGGGAGTATTTAGGGACTTAATTACTCGTGCGTATCTTAGTCCTTTCTCATTCCTATATTATGAAGCCGTACCGACGAAAGTTCGCTCTCATCGCCGAACGTCCGGATGTCACATTACGGGTTGTCGTTCCTGCACGTTGGTATGAAAGTTTTCAAGATATTGTCTTTGAACCGGAGTTGGACACGCCGTGTGAAGAATTTCCATGTCCAATACGATTCTCGGGATACGGCAGTCGCTTTTACTACCGCCAGGGTGTGAAGCCCCACCTCCGAGATTTTCAACCGGATATTATCCACTTAGAAGAGGAGGCTTGGAGCCTTAATGCTTTACAAGTAGTTCGGTTGAAACGCAAATATTGTCCAAACAGTCGTTTCATTTTTCGGACATCCCTGAGTATACCGACTAAACAGCGGTTTGGCTTTTTACCTGTGTGGATTGAACGCCGTGTTTTTCGAGAAACAGATAGAGCTTTCCCATTGAGTGTAAACGCTGGCAAGATCCTAACGCAACGCGGTTACACCGGACAGCAAACCCCGTTTCCGAACGGTGTTGATGTCCGGCATTTCTATAAAATGGATGTCAGCAAGTTGAAGACTTCGTTGCAGCTCAGCGACTGTTTTGTCGTTGGTTACGTGGGTAGATTGCTTCAGATGAAAGGAGTAGACACACTGCTTGAGGCTGTAGCGTCGCTTGTAAACCGAGATACGACACGCACATATAAACTGCTAATCGTTGGACAAGGTGAAGATAAACCGCGTTTTCAAAAAACTGCCGAAACCCTTGGAATCTCTGGACATATTGTGTGGATAGACGCGGTACCTCCTGAAGAGGTAGCCGCCTATATTAATTGTATGGATACACTGGTGCTGCCATCTCGAACAACACCGGGATGGGTAGAATTTTTCGGGAGGGTGCTTATCGAAGCAATGGCATGCGAAGTGCCGGTCGTCGGTTCAAATTCCGGCGAAATTCCGCATGTGATTGATAACGCGGGACTTACCTTCCCTGAAGGCGATATGGAGGCTTTGGCAGAACGGATACATCGCATCACACACGATGCGCGTCTTCGGAACGATTTAGTTGAAGGTGGGCTTAGCCGCGTCAAGGATTTCACATGGGAGACGATTGCGGAACAGACTTATCAGGTATATCGGAAGTTGCTTGAGGGTGCTTCGTCCGTCAGTGACAGGAATTAGCATCTGGAATCAAAGAAAGGGGAGATGCCCCCGACTGGACTCGAACCAGTATGCCAATTAAGGCACAGGCCCTCAACCTGCTGTGTATACCAAATTCCACCACAGGGGCATTGTATGGTTAATTATACTTTACTCGGGTAGCGATGTCAAATTTTTTTCGGGAGGATAAAAAAGGAACGGTCGCGATTACCCCTCGCGATGTTTACAGTTTTTTGGACTACAAATATGGACCCTTCTACATTGGAAACCCTTGAACAACAATTATCCAATACGCTTGCAGGAGAGGTGCGCTTTGATTTGTATTCTAAGGCACTCTATAGCACGGACGCGAGCCTCTACCAAATACAGCCGATAGGTGTTGTAATCCCGAAAGATAGCCAAGATGTTATTAAGACTGTGCAAATCGCGGCAGCACGCGACATTCCGATCCTTCCGCGCGGTGGCGGCACGAGTCTCGCTGGACAGAGTGTCGGTAAGGCAATCGTGTTGGACATGTCCAAATACATGAACCAACTTCTTGAGGTAAATGTCGCCGAGCGTTGGGCGCGCGTGCAACCCGGTATTGTCTTAGACGAACTGAACGATAAGTTAAAACCTCACGGTTTGATGTATGCGCCTGATGTCGCCACGAGCAGCCGAGCGAACGTCGGTGGCACCATTGGAAACAACTCCGCGGGTTCGCATTCCCTCATCTACGGTAAAACTATTGATCACGTCATGTCGCTTGATTTAGTGCTTTCCAACGCTGATGAAATCACAGCATCCCCCATTTCCATTGCAGAATTAGAGACTAAACAACAGGGTAACACATTAGAGGCAAACATCTATCGTGAACTGTGCCGAGTGTGTGCAGACAACGAAGCTGAGATCCGTAAACGCTATCCTCGTATCCTGCGTCGCGTTGCGGGTTACAATCTCGATGAGTTTGTCCCAAATGCGGGTTCAAAAGAGGTTACGCCTTATCGTCGTGATGGCTGTGACGAAGACCATCCGTTTAACTTGACGAAAATCCTCGTCGGCTCTGAAGGGACACTTGCAACGACGCTTGAGGCGACAATAAACCTCGTGCCGATTCCTAAATTGACCGCTTTGTGCGTTGTACATTTCGAGTCACTTGTCGGTTCCATGGAGGCGATGCAACCTATCTTGGAATGTAATCCGACTGCCGTAGAACTTATAGATAAGACTATCCTTGATATGGCGCGGGCTTCATTGGAATTTTCGCGGCTTACGACCTTTATACAAGGTGAACCTGCCGCACTGCTTGCTGTTGAATTTTACGGTGAAACTCAAGCGGAATTGGAGTCGCAGTTAGACAGGCTGGAAAAAACGCTGAAAAGTACTGGCTTCGGTTATGCATTCGTGCGCTGTTTTACCGGTGAGGAGAAGTCCCGCGTCTGGGAGACTCGGAAAGCAGGACTTGGTTTGTTAATGGGGATGAAGGGTGATGCGAAGCCGGTTGGTTTCGTCGAAGATGCCGCGGTGCCGATAGAGAATTTACCGGAATACGTCCGCAGATTTGACGAGATTGTTACATCACACGATACGACTGCTGCCTACTACGCGCACGCGAGCGTTGGATTATTGCACAACCGTCCTATCGTCAATCTCAAATCTGAAACCGATATTCAGAAGATGCACGATATCGCCCGCGAGGTCCGAGACCTGCTCATGGAATTAGACGGTGCAATGAGCGGTGAACATGGTGATGGTCTCGTCCGTAGTGAGTGGATAGAGAGCATGTTCGGTCCGCAGATATATCAAGCCCTCGCTGAAGTAAAAAAAGCGTTTGATCCGAACGGGATCATGAATCCGGGTAAAATCGTTGATGCGCCACTGATGACAGAAAATCTCCGCTTCGGGACAGACTATAATACTATTAAGGTTGATACTTACTTCGATTTTTCCAGTCAAGACGGATTTGGCGGGGCAATCGAAATGTGTAACGGTGTCGGTGCGTGTCGGAAAACACTGACTGGCACGATGTGTCCCTCTTTTATTGGCACCCGCGAAGAGGAGCACTCGACACGTGGTCGTGCAAATGCGCTTCGATCAATTATTTCAGGTGCGTTGCCACATACGGAACTCACAGGTGAACGACTCCAAGAAGTATTAGACTTATGTTTGGGATGCAAAGCGTGTAAGGCGGAATGCCCATCGAATGTAGATATGGCGAAGATTAAGTACGAAGTCCTTGCACATTACCATAAAGCAAACGGTTTACCTTTACACCGACGTTTGTTCGGTGAAATCGGTGCGCTCGCGCCTTTAGGATCAATGTTCTCACCTTTCTCGAACTGGGCAGTCAACAACGGGTTTTCCAAATGGGTTGCCGAGAAACTCATCGGTGTTGATCGGCGGCGCGATATGCCTACTTTCGTGCGCCCTACCCATGAACAGTGGTTCCGAAAGCGGAAATCCCGACGCAGATCGGACAAAAAGGTGGTTCTTTTTTCCGATACCTTTATGAATTACAGCGAACCCTCTATCGGCAAAGCTGCGGTGGAATTGCTCGAAGCATGTGGCTTTGAAGTATTACTGCCGAAAAAAAAGTGTTGTGGACGCCCCCTTATCTCCGAGGGAATGCTTGACCGAGCCGTTGCGAATGCGAGTTACAATATTGACGCACTTCGCGGTTATGCTGACGCGGGAATTCCAATTGTAGGGTGTGAACCGAGTTGTACCTCTGCTATCACTGATGATTACGTCGAGCTGATCGGCACGCCTGCCGCGAAAGGTGTCGCTGAAGCGACGTGTTCGTTCGAGGAATTTTTTGTCCAACTTGCTGACAAGGGTGAATTGCCCTTGGAATTCTCGGTAGAACCGCGCGATGTATTGCTGCATGGACATTGTCATCAGCGAGCACTGGTCGGTACTCAGCCGACCGTGAAGATGTTAAGTTTGCCATCGGAACACAATGTCACTGTGATCGATTCGAGTTGTTGTGGCATGGCGGGTGCGTTCGGATACGAGAAGGCACACTATGACCTCTCTATGCAAATTGGCGAATTGAGGCTTTTTGAGGCTGTCCGCGAGAAACCTCCAGGCAGTTTTGCGCTAGGCGCTGCTGGCTTTTCTTGTAGACATCAACTGGAACATGGGACGGGTGTGCAACCGAAGCACCCGATTGAAATCTTACATGAGGCGGCTTTTTAATAATTCGCAGGGCGTTAAATGTTCAAACCTGCCTGACCGAACCGCAAGGTAAAATTAAAATGATTTATCAACCGCTTGATGATTTCAGGATCGTCGAATTGCCAGAGAAACAGTTACCTTTTTGGAAAATTGCGGGTCCCGGTGCAATCTTAGTCGGTCTGTCTATTGGTGCGGGTGAGAGTGTGATTTGGCCTCTCATCGCCGCTGAATATGGCGGGAGCATGATCTGGGCGGCGGTGCTCGGTGTATTCCTCCAACTCTGGATAAACTTTGAAGTCGGACGCTGGACGATCGCCACAGGTGAAACAGTGTATACGGGATACAGCCGTATCTGGCGAGGTTTCGCGCCGCTGTTCATCCTACTGACTGTGGTGGGTTGGATAGCCCCCGGATGGGCACGGACATCGGGACTTGCGCTCAAAGCACTCATACTTGGACCTGGTGGTTGGGGTTCTGATACCTTTTGGACAATAGTGACATTTTCTGGGGTCGCGGCCATTCTTTTTGGACCCAAGATGATTTACCAATCCGTTGAACGGACGGTTGAGGTACTCGTTGCCATTGTAACAATTGGGTTAATTCTGGTTGCCATCGCTGTCGGCTCAATGGAAACATGGCAGAAACTCGGTTCTGGTTTGATAAATGTTGGATATATAGACCCAGGTATGTCGGTAAAAAAATTGTTCAGTGCGTTAGTTTTTGCGGGGGCAGGGGGAACAGCAAATCTGTTTTACACGTTCTATCTACGGGACAAAAACATCGGGATGGGTGCGCAGCTGCCAGGCCTCCAGAACCCGCTTCGAGGCAGGAGTGAAAAGGTACCCGCGACAGGGTTTCTTTTTGAGGTGACGGAGGAAAACCGAAAACGCTTCACTGAATGGTGGCAATATGTGAAAAAAGATCAGATACTGTTCTTTTGGGCACTCAACACATTCACGATTCTGCTCTTTATTTTCGGTGCGCTCGCGGTTTTACATCCCCAAGGCATTGTCCCTGAACAAGGCAAACTCATCTACGACGAAGCACAGATATTAGGCGAAATCTGGGGCGTGGCGGGGCAGCGGATCTTCTTATTGGTTGGTGTTGCGACGCTTTTTGGCACGCAACTTGCCCTCGTTGATGGCGTGGCGCGTTCGGTTTCCGATATCATCTACACCAACTTCCGAGGGGCACAAAGACGAAACTTAAGCTGGTGGTATCTCCTGATTGCAGGCATCTGGATTGTCGGTGGGTGTGTCATCACCTTCGTTATGGAGCAGTTAAACGTCAGTGAATTAGGATTTCTCTTTAATGCGGCGTACATGGGCGGTTTCGCTATGGCGATTTATGTGCCGCTGACCCTCTACATGAACTACCGCTTTCTACCTGATTTCGCAAAACCGAAACGGCTTTCTACTTTCATGATGGTTATCGCTTCATGTGTCTATATCGGGTTTGCGATTTCAAGTATTGTCTGGGAAATTAAACAATTAATTGGAGGTTAGCATGGATTTGAAGGAGCGGAAAGCGTTTTTTGAAAAGGAAGGTTACCTCGTTATTGAGAATCTGTTATCTGCAGCAGAAGTGGAAACCTGCCAAACGGAGATCCATCGTTTGCATCAGTTTGCCGCAGGACAGGAGTCCGATCCTGAGAAGGAACGGGCAGCGGTCGCACGCCGGCACGTCCAGCAGGAACCGTTCGCCACAGATGAAACACAAGGGCATAATTTACCTGTGCTGCGGAAGGCAGAAAACACGCGTCAGTACTCCGAAGTATTTCGGGACCTCGCACAACATCCGAAACTCATTCGCGTTGTTCAAGAACTTATTGGAATAGACGACCTGTTGCTCTTTAGAAGTACACTGATGTTCAAACCGGCGTTTCACGGATCTTCGCACGGGTTACATCAAGATTCGGCGTATTGGCCCATGGAACCACCGAACCTTGTTACCGTGAGTATTGCCCTCAATGACGCTACAGTCGAAAACGGTTGTTTCAAGGTAATTCCGAGAAGCCATCTATGGGGAATGCAGTCGTGGGGCCATATCGCACGCCAGCAGGATGCAGAGCTTACCGATCGGAAGGAGGTCTCGGAACAACAGATGGATGTCCCACTTTCTGCGGGAAGTGCCTTATTTTTCCACAGTTTAATGGTACACGGTTCTGGACCGAACACTACGCCGAACCCTCGGAACACGGCGTTGTATGCATACTTCTCACCGCAAGTCCGGTATGTACCGAAAGATGGCAGGCCAGCGGAGAAAACATTTCCGGTTGTTGCGGGACTCAGTGGCAAAACAGAACTGACGCTCGTTGCCCAAACATAGAGAATTCTCAACCACCAGAAAATACGCGAAGGTGTTCACAGAATTCCGAATTCGAAATCTCATATCCTGCGGAGGGCTATACCGTTATTAACTATGGATGAAATTAACAAAAACATTTCAGAGGAAAACAGCAGTCAGATGCCTGTTGTTAGAGAGCAGCGCGGGACGCAGGTGAAGTTAGCGCAACCTAATGCCCTTGCTGTTCACGCGGAACGGGAAACGGAGCCGCAGAAAAAAGGACTCTTCAGAAACTCGAAACGAAAGACGAGACTATCTCGTGAACAAATTAAGCAGTTAATTCTGGAGAATATTGAGACGTTTTCCGAGCACGAAGCCCGGTTATTACGGACAGTTTTCGATTTGAGAACATTGACAGCGCAGGAGGTAATGATGCCTTTGTCAGAGATGGTTCCCCTGACAGTAGGAGCGTCATGCGCTGAAGTTCCCAAATTCTGCCGCGTCTCCAACTATCGTTACATCCCTGTCTATAATGAGCGCGTTGATTGGTTGATTGGCGTGGTTGACGCTGCGGAAGTGCTCACAAGCGAGCAGCATGAGGACGACTTAGGTCCATTTGTGAGGGAAGCCTATTATGTACCCGCGCTGAAGCCTGCAATGGATTTATTGAGTGAACTGCAGCAATCAGAGATACCCGTCGCTGTTGTGGTTAACGAGCACGGAAGTTGTATCGGCGTTGTAGAATTGGTGGATGTTTTAGAGAAGGTCGTAGGGGAGATAGCAGCAAACCGCAAACGGGATACGCCCCGTATTGAGGAAATCGGAAGAGGTGAGTGGCGGATTGATGCACGCGTATTAATTCCCGAAGTCAATAGGGCATTAGACACCCAAATTCCCACAGATCAGTGTGATACCATTGGTGGCTTTATTCTCATGTTACTCGGTCGATTGCCAGAGAAAGGTGAAACAATTGAATATGAAACCCTTGAGTTTAATATAGAGGAAGTTTTCAAGTATCGCATCTCTCGGATCCGGATTGTGAGAAAAACTCGGCGGTGAAGATGTTGCCTTCAACGTCAGGTCAATCTTTTAGAATGGAATGTATGAAATTTCGTCCTTTCTACATCAACGCAAATCTTATGATGCGGTTTTATAGGCAAGGATACCGTGTTGAGGACGCTCACACATGAAGAAACGTTCTGTCAACACCTAAGAAGAAAAAGCAAAAAGCATTTATGAAGTTGAAACGTTCTCGCCATCATATTTTCAAAAGAACGCGTATTCGGACATTAATTGTGTGGTACCTCATTCTGCTTACCGGTATCATCGTTCTTGTTTGGAAAATGCCAGCGATTGTCTCACGCTTGTAAAAGCGTCTCATAGGAACATTGCGAAAATTTCGATTCGTCCGGTATTATAACTTTCGGACAATCCAAAGATTTTTAAATCATAAGGGAGGATTGATTAGATGTATACCCTCGTTTTTATGTCGTCTCGCGGAAACTCGGTTCGCCAGCATACAATCAGCAAAGGGCATATTTTACTTTTCGCCTTCACCATTTTAGTTTTATTATTAGCAGGAATCGGTGGAATTGGCTACGGATTTTTCCAGAAACTACATGAAGGTGGGACCGCAAAAAAGTTACAGATGAGTCTGGAAGAAAACGATAAATTACGGCAGGCAAACCTTCAGGTCGAATCGGAACTCGCCGGTGTCAATGAAGAGATGAAAGATATTCGACAGATGGCGGAAAAGATTCAGCAGGCTTTAGGGATCCTTGGGCAAGGCGGTGGGGATAATGGCGTTTCTTTGGCGCCCGAAGGGAGCGAGGTGCCAGTAGATACGCAACAGGAAAATGCCTCAGCGACCGATGGTCGCTCGGATTATACAAATGAAAGGCAAGAATTGCTAAACCCGAGTATCCTGAAGCATGAGATTCTATCCCTCTATGACTATATCAGTAAACATGAAAAACAAATTGACGGATATCCTTCGATTCTACCGGTGAAACTTCAACAAGAAAACGGAGAGAAATACAGTTATTGGTATTCTTCCGGTTTTGGGTGGCGCATGCATCCGTTGACGAAGAAACGCGAATTTCACCAAGGGTTGGATATTAAAACCCGATCCGGGGTTCCTGTTATCACTGCTGCGAATGGAACAATTGTGAAGGCTGAAACGAGCGGTTATTTGGGAGAGACCGTTGAGATTGAGCATGAAGGAAACCAGTTCAAAACATTATACGCACATTTGCAAGATTACGCGGAGGGTCTGGAAGTTGGACAAAAAGTGACGCGCGGTCAGATTATCGGCTACGTCGGAAATACCGGTCGTAGCACGGGTGCACATCTACACTATAGCGTTTATAACGTGGCAACAGAGAAGTGGGTAAATCCGATTAAATATATTTTAGATCAGCAACCAACATTTTCACCCTAATTGCATATCTTCAGCATTACGACTTGTATGAAAAAGGAGCGTGAAAAGTATGTCCTATTTAAAACCCCTCGGACGTTGCAGCGGACATCTTGTGACGTGGGGGATTGTATTATGTCTTTTGGCACTACCTGCTGTTCTGTTTGCACAGGACGAACTTATCATTATTTCACCACACCCAGAGGGGATTGAAACGGAGTTTGGAAATAATTTTGAGAAATGGTATGAGGAACAAACCGGTAGAACCGTCAAAACCGACTGGCGCGATGTGGGGGGTACCTCTTCCAACTATCGGTTCATCGAATCGGAGTTTAAGCGCGTGCCAGACGGTATTAGTGTCGATATTTTCTTTGGGGGTGGCACTGACAATTATCTCCGCCTTTCAAACAACGGTTGGTTGAATGCCTACAAGCTCCCCGAGGCACAACTTGCGCAGATGACACAATCGTTTCAAGGTATCCCGCTCTACGATGCTGAATATCAGTGGTACGGTGCAGCGTTATCGAGTTTCGGCATCATGCACAATGAGGAGCTACGTGAAATGCTGAGTCTCCCGAAAGCCAAGACATGGCGGGATTTGGGTGATGTGGCATTGCTCGGTAAAATTGGTGCCGCCGACCCAAGAGAGAGTGGCTCAGCACACATGGTGTATGAGATTATCCTTCAAACACTCGGATGGGACGAAGGGTTCGCACTCCTGACGAAACTTGGGGGTAATGTTCGCGGTTTCTCCGCCGGTGCGAACGCTATTCCAACAGATGTCGTCGCCGGACAGGTCATTTATGGACTCGCAATTGATTTTTATGCATACGGTCAGATTGCTGTTGTCGGTGCGGACAAAATCCAATATGTTGTTCCAGCGGATGGCGCGGTGGTCACCGCTGATCCTATTGCCATCCTCAAAGGTGCTCCGAACCTCTCTGTCGCCCAAAAGTTTCTTGAGTTTGTTTTATCGGAAGACGCACAGAAACTCTGGATGCTCCGCGACACCGACTCGGAGGGACCCAAATGGAAGGGCGGTTTAAACCGGGCGAGTGTGCTACCAGCACTTTACGATAAATTAGGCGAACGCTGTATTGTCCCAAATCCATTTGCGATGGAGGGAACCCCTTTCCAATATAACTCAGATAAAGGGGGGACCCGATGGAATATCGTCAACGATCTCTTCGGTGTTTTAATTATTGATTCGCATAAGGATCTCGTTAACGCATGGAAGGCAATTCGGAAGTGTAAGGACCCGGCGAAACGTGAAGCAGCGATTGCGGCTTTAACGAAGATGCCCATCACCGAAGAAGAAGCGATGAAACTGGCACGTAGCGACTGGAAGGATCCGACTGTCCGCAACGAAAAGATCAAGGACTGGGGACAATTTGCCAAAGAAAAATTCAAAGAGGCACGAGATCTGGCAAAATAGTCTCATCGTCCTTCCCCTCACATTGATTTGTGCGGTTGAGAAGAATCGAGACAAGAGATCCCGTGTAAATTCCAAAAATTCATCCAACTTAGTGTAAGTCAAGACTTATTTGATGAATAAATTCGGACGTGACTGCAGATGAAACGCGAGTGTCTCCTCCAGGGGAGTTTCCGCGCTGCTGGGTGGACGGTGTAACACTGGGTTCACTTTGCGGCTCAATCCCCGCGGCAAGGATGGTAACATAAACCATGCCTTCAGGCTCAGGATCGTCGTCTCTGTAGGTCAGTCCAAAGATAATTTGCGCGTCGAATGCTTCGTCTTGGAGCACCTTCATCGCCGTATCTAATTCATTCATCATAAAGTCCTGCGGGGCACTGATATTAACAATCAGCCCAGTTGCGTTTCCGATGTTTCTTCCATCCAGCAATGGTGAAGCGATAGCGGTTTCCATAGCGATTCGCCCTCGATTTTCACCGGAGGCTTGTCCGATGCCCATCAACACCGTGCCAGCATCCATCATGATACTCTCTATATCGGCGAAATTAACGCTAACTTCACCTGAGTCCACAATAATATCGGCGACAGTTTTAATGCCGAGTAACAGGGTCTCATCACTCATGCGGAAGACTTCGCTCGTTGAGGGTTCTGTGTTCACGGTATCAAGCAGTCGCTGATTCGGGATTACGATAACAGCATCGGTGTTTCCTCGGAGTTCATGGAGTCCGTACTCCGCTTGTTCAGCGCGGCGTTGTCCCTCAGAATCAAGTGGAAGTGTCACAACACCTATCGTTAAAATGTCCTGCTCTCGGGCGATGGACGCGATTAAGGGAGCAGCACCGGTTCCCGTTCCACCGCCCATACCTACTGTCACGAAAATCATGCGAGCGTCCGCAACGATGGCGTTAAGTGTTTCCAAATCTTCCTCGGCTGCCCTCCTGCCGATTTCGGGATTCGCATTTGCGCCGAGTCCTTGCGTGGTTTCAGCACCGATCTGCACCTGTGTTGCCCCATCGCACGTGCGGAGTGCCTCCACATCTGTATTCACAGCGTAAAATTCGATGTCCCTCAAACCGGAGGCAATCATCTGTTTGACCACATTGCCACCTGCGTCACCTATACCGAAAACCTTAATTTTGTCACGTGCTGGTTTGGATACCTTCTTTCCATGTGCCATAGTGTTTCCCCTCTTCACTTCTTCAACACCAAATTCTTCGCGTAAGAGTGCCCGAATTTGGCTGAGTTTTGTCTTGACAGTGCCAACCGCCAAACCCAACTCGGTCGCAATTTCTTTGATGGTCCACATCTCTAAATAGTACAATACGGCTACGGCGCGAACCTTCTCCGGTAGGTGATGCACTGCTTCCGTTACAGCGGCGCGGAGTTCGGTTTCTCGAAACCGAGCAAGCACATCCCGATCAATGGTTTCAGCGAGTTGCTCTGCGCTCTGAAGGATCTCACCACTTGTGTGCGAGTTGGTGGTGTAGTATCTCCTACAGGTGGTGTATGCTATTTTCCTGAGCCAAGCACCGAAACTGTTGATTTCGCGTAAGCCTTTGATGTTTTCCCAGACTGCTACCCAGATATCTTGAAAAATCTCTTCAGCGTCGCGGATTTGGCGGGCGTTCAAAACAATGAATTGCCAAATTCTGGAACTATGCCGGGCTGCGAGTTGGGCAAATGCCACCTCATCCCCATCTTGCACAAGCTGAATGAGTTCTTCATCTGTTAGGTCTGCGTAGGTTGATGAATTGTATCGCATAGATGAATTTCCAATAAGGTTTGTTATAAAGAGCGGAATTTTGGGGGAAAGGGTTTAAATTTTTTTCTGTAAATAGCGGAATTTTATGGAGGATCTTTGTTGTAGGAAATATTTTATCGCCGCCGAGATGCCATATCAAATCCGACCGCTGCGACAAGCACGACCCCTTTGATGATGTCTTGCCATGAAGCATCCATGTTCGCCATGCTCATTCCGTTGTTGAGACTTTCCATAACGAACGCGCCTAAAATTGCCCCGAAGATGCTCCCGCGTCCACCCATCAAACTGGCACCGCCAATCACACACGCGGCGATGGCATCCAATTCTAACAGGCGTCCGGCTTCTGGACTGGCACTCCCGACCCGTGCTGTCATCACAACACCAGCGATCGCCATCAGCGCACCCATCGTTGCAAACACCCGTAACGTAATTCCACGGACGTTGATTCCGGAGAGGTACGCCGCTTCGGCGTTTCCACCGACTGCATACACATAACGTCCGAAACGGGTGTGGTTGGCGATAAAATGGAACACAAACGCTAAACCGAATAGAATACACACAGGAAATGGGATTCCCTTGTGAGCATTCATTACAGCAATAAACGCTACAATGAGTGTGGATGTCCCGATGAGCTTCAATAGGAAAGTCCGCCAGGATGTTTGCTCAGGACTGTATTGCAGCTGGGCGGTTCGCTGCCGGTAAAGGCGGTATCCGTTGATACCCAATCCAACGACCATGAGTCCCCATCCAAGTCCTGACGAAAGATAGGCGTTCCCGATTGCTTTGAGCCAATTGTCTGGAAGGAGGATGGTCTCCCCTTTGGTGAAGGCTAACATTAAACCGCGATACGCCAAAAATCCGCCCAATGTGACGATAAAGGCAGGGATTCGCTGATACGCCACGAGGTAACCCTGCATCAGCCCCATCAGGATGCCGACGCATAAGACAGCGATGAGCGTCACGAAGATCGATTGTCCCCACCAGACGTGTATAATCGCGGCAATGGCACCGAGCAATCCGGCACCGTAGCCGACAGAGAGATCGATATTCGCAGAAACAATGACCAAGGTCATGCCGACAGCGAGGATGGCGGTGACCGCTGCTTGGCGGGAGAGGTTAGACAGGTTCCGAGTGCTGAGGAAGGTGCCGCCGGTCAGGAGTGTGAAAATCACCCAAACACAGACAAGGGCAAGCACCATCGCATACATGCGGAGATTCAGATGCTTCATAGGTCAGGAATCACTCCTGTCTGGGTGGAAGCCGAATCCATGTTTCAAGGGCGGCGGTATCCTCGAAAAACGAACGGACGAGGGCAAATTCGTCGGGGGTCGAGATCGCACAGCGTAGCAGTCCTTCCCGGGAACCGTAAGTCTCCAGCTGCTCAAGCCAGATTTTACGAAATACCTCTGTGTCCAGTGGAGCCATACCACTCGGTACCGCACCCATCTTCATGACTTCAATCGCATCGGAAGTGGACATTTTTGATGGATACGTATCCATTAACGGATCAATCAGGTGTATCTTTATGAATGCGTCCATCTCCTCTGAATCGGCGGTGATGTCCGGTTCTTTCACGATCAGTTCATGGAGTTCAAAATAGAAGTCCACACAGATTTGGATTTGCGCATCTGTTGCCTCTGGTGGAAGAATCTCTTTCAGCGCAAATAGGGTGGTGGATTTCTGTTCGGTGGTCGGAACGGCGGCAAGATAGGTCGGATAGTCTTTATGGGCTGCGCCGGTCTGCTCTTCCAGATAAGCCAAATACGGTTGACTCGACAAAAGTGTATCCAAACCCTCCTTTTCTTCAAGAAGTTGCGTTAAGAGTGTTTCCTGGCTTTCCATTAAAGGCTTTTCCGCAGATTCTATCAAGAACGTTTCTCGTTCCTTAAGTTGTGCCACCATATCCTTCATGAATCCTGCCATTTCAAAGGTATGCTTTATCGCGCAGCCGGAAAACACAGCCAGCATCGGAAAGAGTAGAAAAAGATAGCGGAGAGATTTTTTCTTTAGGTTTTTGCGCATTGTAGCGACTAATCGGTTATTTCGTTGCATGGGAACCCTCATGTACGCGGGTTAAGGTGTAAAGAGTTTTTGGAAGTTCTTTGTCGTTGTTTCACCGATTGTTTCTATAGTGGTGCTGCGGAGTTCCGCAATCTTTTCGGCCACGGCGCGGACATAAGCAGATTCATTCCGTTTGCCGCGTCGAAATTGTGGTGTTAGCCACGGACAATCAGTTTCTATGAGCAGTCTATCTTCAGGTACTTCCCGCGCGACTGCTTGGACATCTTTGGCATTCGGGTATGTTACAATCCCTCCAATACCGATATGAAAACCGATGGCGAGACTCCTGTGCATTAATTCGACATCCCCAGTAAAGCAGTGCAACACGCCTCGGATTCTCCCCTGCCGTGCTTCCAAAATAGGGAGGATGTCCATATAGGCATCTCGGTTGTGGATGACAATCGGCAGCTGCAACTCTTCGGCAAGGTCCAACTGTTTTTCAAATGCCTCTTTTTGCGCGGGACGCGGCGAGAGGTTGCGGTAATAGTCCAACCCCATTTCGCCGAGTGCGATCACTTTCGGATGTGCGGCGAGTTCTCGGAAAGTCTTTAGCACATCGAGGGTCAGATCTTTCGCATCGTGCGGATGCATCCCGACGGTAGCATAGATATGTGTATGTTCCTCTGCCAACTCAACAGCACCGAGGCTGGTTTCCATGTCGAACCCTATGACGAGGATATTGGAAACATCGGCTTCCTCCGCGCGCTTTAGCACTACTTCGCGATCACGGTTAAATTGGGAGAGTTGGATGTGTGCGTGAGAGTCGATAAACATTGCTGTCCATAATTTGGGTAGGTGCGGTTTGTAACCGCACCAGACTCAAAAGGGAAACTAACACTCAAAAATTTACATCAAAGGCGTTCGGATAACGGTCTCAAGCGTATGGGCGCGGGGTGGCTGTGTCACCAGAAACAGAATCAGATCTGCGACATCTTCTGGAAGTGTGAGATGTTCGATCACATCGTCTGGATGGTTATCGCGGCGCATTTTGGTATCTACGGGACCAGGACAGACAACCGAGGCTTTTACACCGTGAGGTCTCCCTTCATTGTTGGTTGTCTCGGTGAAACCGACGACGGCGAATTTAGAGGCACAATACGCGCCGCCATTAACGTGCCCAGATTTGCCGGAGACCGAGGAAACATTGACAATGTGTCCATACTTCTGCTCACACATGTGGCTGAAAACGGCTTGTGTGCCGAGGAATACACCCTTGAGGTTGACTGCCATTGTGAGGTCCCAATCTTCTTCTCGGATTTTCGGAATCGGGTTATGGATGGCGATACCTGCGTTGTTGACGAGGATGTCCACCTTACCGAAGGTGTCAAGCGTTTGGGCGACCATGGCATCAACATCCGTTTTCAACTGGATATCGGTCTTGATGGCGAGTGCACGTCTGCCGAGCTGTTTTACCTCTTCGGCGACAGCGTTTATTTCGGTATCCGTCCGTGCGGCGAGAACGATGTCTGCGCCTTCTTTGGCAAACGCTAAGGCGGCCGAATGACCGATCCCGCGTCCGCCGCCTGTGATAATTGCGATACGGTTTTCAAGTTTCATATTTTTAATTACTCGCAAGGCGTTAAATGAGATGGTTGGTTTATCAAAGGGTTCAGATCATATAGGGCGCGAGCTTCTCTTTATTGAACAGAATGCCGTGTCCCGGACGTTCAGGCGGCGAAAAGTGTCCATCTTTGAGCGTCAAGGTATCGTCAATAACCGGGTCAAGCGAAGGTATATATTCAACAAAAAGCGAATGCGGCACAGCGGCAGAGAGATGCACGTGCAAATCCATCAGGAAATGTGGTGAGACGGAAAGCCCGAAGCACTCCGCCATGTGTGCGACCTTCATCCATTCGGAGATACCACCGACGCGGACCGCATCAACTTGTATAATATCGGCTGCGCCTTGTGCGATGTATTCCTTAAAGACATATTTATTGTAGATGGTCTCACCAATAGCGATCGGGATCGTGGTTTTCTCGCGCAGGGTCACATGACTGGCAACATCGTCTGCCTCGATGGGTTCTTCAAACCAGAAGAGGTCTGCTTCTTCGACACGACAGGCGAGCTGAATGGCTTCGCGGGCGTTCCACTTCATATTGGCATCGATCATGAGATAGGGTTCCTGCCCGATCGCCTTTCTGACGGCGAAGATGCGTGCCACGTCTTCATAGAGACTGTCCCGTCCGACCTTAATCTTGATACCTTTGAAGCCTTGTTCCACAAATTCCACGGATTGCCTAACAAGTTCGTCTTCAGAGAGGTGTAGCCAGCCGCCATCTGTATTGTAGACGGGGACAGCGGATCTTGCCCCACCGAGGAGTTGGTAGAGCGGCACGCCTGCGCGCTTTGCCATGAGATCCCAGAGAGCGATGTCGACCGCTGCCATACCTAAACCGACGATGCCCCCTCTGCCAACCCAGTGGGTCTCCATCCACATCCGATTCCAAATCCGGTCGATGTTGGCAGCATCCTCTTCGAGGAGGATCGGTGTGAGGTAGGCATCCATCGTCTGCTTAATCGCTTCCCCACCCTTACCGATCGTGTAAGAGAACCCTGTTCCTACAACACCATCTGCGTCTTCAATTTCAACGAAGGGAAACTCCATAGAGACGAAAGTTTGAATGGCATCGACGCGTTCAACTTCGGGTGGAATGTCGTAGAGAGCTGTCCGAACTGCTTTAATCTTCATTTTTGCCTCAAGTTCTCGATCATCGCCAGTAAATTCTCAATACAGATGCGGGAGGCTTCCTCACCGGCTTCAGAAAACGCCTGACCTGCTGGACGGTTGAGGATGGCTTCGTCAATTTTCAGTGAGGGTCGCCAATGCGTTTCAAGAGTCAGATGCCCTTCGTAACCGTCGTCAATAAGGGCTTGCAGTTGACCTTGCCAGTCGATGATGCCGTCGCCGACCGGAACGGATTCTATCTCGCCTGTATCGGGGTTTGGACCCGCGTCCTTGAGGTGCGCGTGGATCATTGTCGGTTTCATACGGTTGTATGCATCGGGATACGGGGTTTCGCCACCCTTTGCGTGTGCTTCATTGGCAGGATCCCAGATACCGCGGATATTCGGAGAATCAATCTGCTCAATAAATTCCGCTGTGAGTTTGGCGGTGCGGAGCGAGGTTGTGGATTCGTTTTCCATGCCGAGGACAATGCCTTCACCGTCTATCATCCTGCGCGGTTCATCGTAGGAGGCGATAATTTCATCCCATCGCGCCTCGGTTTCACCAGTGTCCCAGAAGACGAAGGTTCGGATGAGATTGGTATCAAACGCCTTTGCCGTCCGGATGGATCCTTTGAGTATATCAAGGTGTTCTTTCCGTTCCGCGGCGTTGTCCATATCGCATTTGAAGAACGGGGATGCGACGCCAATAATCTCGATGTCGGTGCCGTCGAGCAAGCGTTTTATCTCATCAATGTCGGCATCGGTGAGTTCATGTGGGAGTTTGTCCCAGGCAGAGCGAATTTCGATAGAGTGTAGGTTGAATTCTTTTACAAAATTGACAACGGTGGCAAAGTCTTGTGAAACTTCGTCGTTGATAACGCCGAGTTTAAACATAGTTATATCTCTCCTTTGAAACTTTCGCGATATGTTAGCACAGCGCGGTGTTAATAGCAAGCAAGATTTTAGGTGGCGGTCAGTAATCAGTAGTCAATAATCAGCAGTCGGTGGTCAGTAAGAGGGTGTTGTTAAACGAAAACCTCTTCGCCGAGTGTTAATATTGTCGGGAATCGGAGTTCCCTCCTACAGGAAAAGTGTTTAGGAAATTGGCTTGCAACGGCGGGCAAAAGCGTGGTAAAATAAGATTAATCATAGCGTTGCATAGAGAGGAGAAAAACATAATGAATTACGCAGAATTGTCGCTCCCACAACGTCAGAGAGAAGAAATTCATCGAATTTTATCCAATGCTGCCGATAGAGCCGGTCATGTAGACAACGAATCTATATTGCGCAGCCTACAAGAACTCACCACCGACGACGCAGACATCCAGACCTGCTTTGCGGACTTCGTCACCCGCTTGTTGAAAACTTCCATAGACGCACCGAACCCTGAAGCCGCTTTAAATCGTTTTTCACGTTTTGCAGCGGCATCCTTTAATCGCAGATCGCTCTATCATCTACTGCGAGATGCGCCGCATATCATACGTCCTGTCATCTTAACTTTCGGTGCGTCCACCTATTTGTCTGAAATTTTAATTCGCACTCCTGAATATTTCTATGACATCATTGATCCGAATGTGATGGAGACACAGAAAACCTCGGAGATAATGTATCAGGAACTTAAGCAATCCATTTCGCGGTTCGCTTCGGTAGAGCAGAAACTCCGTATCCTGCGGCGATACAAACGCCGGGAAACGCTTCGTATCGGATTGCGCGATCTGCTTAAGGTGGCAGATGTTGAAACAACAACTTTAGAGTTGAGCAATTTGGCTGAAGCCGCACTACAACACTGCTACGAAATCGGGCGTGACCAAGTGATGAAACCGAAGTTCGGGACACCCCTCGATGAAGAAGGCACTGCGCCGTGTCGTTTCGCTATCATCGGTATGGGAAAGTTAGGTGGCTATGAACTCAACTTCAGTTCCGACATTGACCTTATTTTTGTGTATTCGGATGATGCACGGACCGATATGGGAACTGACAATAGCGAGTACTTCTCACGTCTTTGCGAATTTCTCATCAAGGCGATGAGTGAGATAACGCCAGAGGGCTACGTCTTTCGCGTTGACATCCGCTTGCGTCCGGAAAGTAGCGCAGGTGTTATCATCCGTTCGATGGAGAGTTACGAGAGTTACTATGAAGGATGGGGTGACTTGTGGGAACGTCAAGCTTTAATTAAAGCGCGCCCCGTCGCTGGAGATATGGCATTTGGCGATGAGTTCATTCGCATGATCCAGCCGTTTGTCTATCAGCGTTATTTAGATGGCGTGACACTTACCGAGATTAAGGCAGATATCCGACGCACTAAAGCACGGATAGAGGAAAGGCTCGTCAGTGAAGGCGCGACCCTGGAAAAACATGTAAAACTCGGTCCGGGTGCTATCCGGGATATTGAGTTCACCGTCCAGTGCCTTCAGATGATTCACGGTGCCAAGCGAAAGTCCCTGTGTTCACACAATACTTTGGAAGTGCTTGCGGCACTAAAAGAAAACAGACTCCTTAGCGTGGAGGATGCCGACGCGCTTATGGCTGCCTATAGGTTTCTACGGACAGTTGAAAACTGCATCCAACTCGAAGCGGATCAACAGCGTTATTTAATCCCGGAGAAAGAAACGGAGGATCGGGAACTCGCCCGGCGCGTGGGGTATCAACACACCACAGAAACGGATGCGCTGGCGGCGTTTCGGGAAGATTATCGCGCCCATACCGAACAGGTGCGCGCCACTTTTGAGAAAATCACTACGACTTCAATTCAATCTGAAGATGGGCTTGACATCGCCGTGCTACTCTCCGAAGAGGATCCGCATCAATTAGAAAATTTCTTGAGCACGTTCCGCTTTGAAAACGTCCGAAACGCGCAGCGTCTCTTAAAACAACTTGCAAACGGTGGGGATGGTATTCAATTCTCACCGAGTGTGCGACGGACTTTCTTTAAACTTGCGCCGACACTCCTAAATGTTTTGCGGGACTCCCCTAATCCGGACATGGCACTCCGTTACCTTTCGGCGTTTACAGATAAAGTGGGGGCGCGGAGCAGCTACTACACAATGTTCGCTGAGAAGCCCTCGACCCTTGAAGTGCTGACGCGGGTCTGTGGCACGAGTTTATATCTTGCAGATATGCTCATCGCGAGTCCTGAACTTTTTGATTTGCTGACGGTCCCTACGTTGATAGAACGTTCCAAAACGCTCGCCGAGAAGCAAACAGAGGCGTTGCGAGTGGTCAAAGAAGCACCGGAGAGCAGACTGCTGTCCATGTTGAGGCGCTATAAAAACGATGAGATCTGGCGTATCGCCTTGCGAAATATTCTCGGAAACGCGACATTACCGGATACGACGCAAGAACTCTCTGATTTAGCCGAAGCGACGTTGCAAGCCATTTATCCAGAAATTGAGGCGGAACTTCGCGAGGCACACGGCACGCCACTCGCGCCCGATGGAACACCCGTAACGTTCGCGATCATTGCAATGGGTAAGTTTGGTGGACGTGAATTGAATTTCAGTTCAGACTTAGATGTTATGTACGTCTATTCGGCAGATGGTGAGACGACAAAAGGTACGCCGAATGTGGAGTATTTTTCAGCTATCGGTTTAGAGTTAGTAAATCGGCTTGCTGGCAGTGGCGTGAGTATCTATGAGGTTGATCTGCGGCTCCGTCCACACGGAACAGGGGGTGCGATCGCACTGCCATTGGCAGGATATCAGAATTATTACGATAATACTGCAGAGGTTTGGGAACGTCAGGCGCTGACACGTGCGCGTGTCGTCGCGGGAGACATAGAACACCTTGGCAACCAATTCTTGGAAATCGCCCACGCCTTCTGTTATGGGGATGCTTTAACGTCTGAGGAGATCGCCGAGATTGTGCATACACGCCAACGGAAAGAAGCACAAGCGACTCGAAAGACATCCACTCGGCGGAGAAGGGGTAGCAAAGCACAGACATCCACAGTTAATGTCAAGTCAGGCTACGGCGGACTTGTGGATATAGAATTCGCCGTTCAAACCCTTCAATTGGTGCATGGCGGCAGGGAAACTTCTGTGCGTGTGCAAAACACACCGCTCGCGATTGAGAGATTGCACGAGATTGGCGTGCTGACAAAGGCGCAGTGTGACGGATTCGCGGAAGCGTATCAATTTCTGAGACGCGTCGAGAATGCCCTCCGTATTGTCCACGATCGGGCGTTGGACGCGCTGCCGAAAAATCGCGCGGAACTGGGACAGCTGGCGCGCCGTCTCGGATATACAGGAAGTGACGATAAACCCGCTGCGGAAGCGTTTTTACAGGATTACGGAAAATGGACCGAGATGACCCGTGCTCTCTTTAATGAGATTCTTGTAAAATAAGTTTTTTAACTCCTGGGCAAAGGAAGAATTAAAAACCTTGAGAAATCGCGATGAACTTGCTAAAATAGCTGCCAATTCATTTTGGAGTAGGGAGAAAATTTATGGTTTTTGGACAAGGTACACATCAATATACTGTGCAAGAAAATTGGTGGACACTTCCAGAGGGCTGGGAATTTGGTTGGGTTCCTGCTGTTGCTGTCGATTCACAGGATCGCATTTATGTTTACAGTCGCAGTGAGCATCCCATGGTCGTCTTTGACCGGGACGGTAACTTTCTCAATTCTTGGGGAGATGATATTCTTAAGGACGCTCACGGGATTTTTATCGATACCGATGATAATATCTATTGTACGGAACGGGATACACACGTTATGCGGAAGTTCACTACGGAGGGTGAACTGTTGATGACGCTCGGTACCCCAGATGAACCCGGGGCGGAAGGTGAACCCTTCAACAAACCGACAGATTTGGCAGTCGGCCCTGAGGGCGAACTGTATATCACCGACGGCTACGGTAACGCCCGTGTCCACAAATATTCGGCTGATGGTGAATTGATTAAATCGTGGGGACAGCCCGGCACAGGTCCCAGTGAGTTCGATCTCCCACATTGTGTCAGAGTTGATCCGCGCAATAGGCTCATGGTCGCCGATAGAGAAAACAATCGTATTCAGTTCTTTACGCTCGATGGTGAGTACATTGAAGAATGGGGAGGTCTGGCGCATCCAGACACGATCTACATCGGCGAAGATGAACTCGTCTATATCGCTGAACTGGATCAACGTATCACGATTATGACCTTGGATGGCGAGGTTGTCTCCCAATGGGGCAGCGAACGCGGCAGTAGCGTCCCCGGTGAATTTATGGCATGCCCACACGGTATCTGGTTGGATTCGCGCGGCGATATCTATGTCGGTGAAGTTCAAGCGGATGCCCGTCTCCAAAAGTTCATCCGGCAACGGTAGCACTGGCTTCCTAAGACGAAGTTTTCACATCATATTGTTGTAGGGCGAGGTCTCTGCGCCTCGCCCGTCCCTACATTTAGGTTGAGCATTATGGCAGAAAGTTTCTCGTTTTTCCAGAAAGTGAATAAGGATTTTGACAAGGCTGCCCGATTCACTGATTATCCGCGCGGGCTTTTGGAGCAGATAAAGATATGTAATAACTCCTGCCACTTCACATTTCCAATAAAGCGGGACGACGGGACTATTCAAACTATTCACGGATGGCGCGCGGAACATAGCCATCATATCCTTCCGACAAAAGGTGGCATTCGTTACAGTACCCTCGTCAACGAAGACGAGATAATGGCACTTGCCGCATTGATGACCTATAAGTGCGCGCTTGTAGATGTGCCGTTCGGTGGGGCTAAGGGTGGCATCCAACTGGATAGACGCGAGTATTCCGAAAGTGAATTGGAGCGCATTACGCGTCGTTATACGTATGAGTTGATCCAGAAGAATTACATCGGACCCGGGGTAGATGTGCCAGCACCTGATTTTGGAACCAGCGAAACCGAAATGACGTGGATTTTGGATACGTATATTACAATGGCACCTGACAAACTCAATGCTATTGCGTGCGTAACAGGTAAACCGATCGAACAAAACGGGATTCAAGGGCGGAAAGGGGCTACCGGACGCGGTGTTGCCTTCGGTTTAGAAGAGGCATGCAGTTTCGCAGAGGATATGAAACCCCTTGGGCTCTCCGTCGGTCTACACGGAAAAAGTGTCATTGTCCAAGGGTTTGGTAATGTTGGTTACCATGCTGCGAAGTTTCTGATGGAGGCGGATGCTCGCGTCATTGGGATTATAGAACGCAATGGTGGCATCTATGACCCACGAGGATTTGATGTCGAAAAAGTTGCCACACATCGCGCGGAAACCGGGTCAATTCGCGGGTATCCGGGTGCTGAATGCATTGAGAATCCGAACGATGGTCTGGAATTAGCCTGTGATATTCTCATTCCCGCTGCGCTCGAGAATCAACTGACAGCAGAAAACGCGCCCCGAATCAAAGCCGCCATTATCGCTGAAGCTGCAAATGGACCCACAACACCCGCTGCTGATGAAATTTTCCAAAAACGGGGAATTATGATTATACCGGACACTTTCCTCAACGCGGGGGGTGTTACCGTTTCCTATTTTGAGTGGCTTCGGAATCTGTCGCATGTCCAATTTGGGAGGCTCGGCAAACGGTTTGAGGACCAAACGCAACACGTGATGCGTCGCGCTGTTGAGAAGGCGACTGGTTATACATTTTCAGACGAAGAGCGTGCGTTAATACATGGTGCTGATGAGGAAGATTTGGTGAACTCTGGTCTTCAGGATACGATGATAAACGCCTATCAGGAGACACGTGAAATCCGTATGCAGCACAGGAACAAAAACGAGGTCATAGGTTACCGAACGGCTGCGTTTATCAACGCCATCCACAAAATCGCGAAATCCTATATGCAGTTGGGTATTTTTCCGTAAAAGGAACGGATGGAGAAAAAATGATAGCATTAAGTGTAAATGTAAATAAAATTGCAACATTACGAAACTCCCGAGGCGGTGATATTCCGGATGTTCTCACCGCTGTCGATACCTGTGTCGCTGCTGGCGCGCAAGGCATTACCGTGCACCCGCGCGAGGATCAGCGTCATATCACCCCAGCAGATGTACAGGACATCGCTGAACGGTTAATAGAAATCAATACGCAAGAATCCCCCAACATTGAATACAATATCGAAGGCGATCCGAGACCTGACCTCATTGATACAGTGCTACGTACAAAACCGACACAATGCACGCTTGTTCCAGTCGTGGTAGGTGAAATAACAAGCCACACCGTTTGGGACATACGTAAAGATGGGGATATGCTGAAACCGATCATCGAAACGTTGAAAAATGCTGATATCCGTGTGAGTCTATTTAGTGGAACAGATATAGAACAGATAGTAAGAACACGCGACATCGGAGCGGATCGAATCGAACTTTATACCGCCCCCTACGCGATGGCACAGACGCAGCCGGACATTGAACATGAATTTGCATTATTGGAAAATGCAGCAATGAAAGCGGTGGATTTAGGACTCGGCATCAACGCTGGACATGATCTGAATCTTGAAAACCTACCGTTGATGCAGAAATTAACGGGACTTCTCGAAGTCTCCATCGGACACCATCTTATGGCAGATGCACTCTATATCGGGATGGAAGCCGCTGTTAAAGCCTATCGACACGCGTTAGGGCAACAAACGACATGACAGCATCTAAAATATGTGCCATTTTCGACTTAGATGGCACGATCATCCGCCTCTCTTCAGAACAGTTTTTTTTAACATATCTGTTGAACCACGGTGAGATTCCCATACCGAATCTGCTTGCGTGGACCTCCAATTTTCTGCGGGTTAAGTCCTTACCCGTAGCAAAATCCAACAAAATCTATCTCCGCGGTTTAGAACAGAATCACATCCATGAGATTGCACATCGCTGTTTTGTCGAGAGGTTGCGTGCGAGTATCGCGCCTCACATTTCCGAATTGATTCATGTCCATCGCACCGCAGGACGAACGGTTATCCTCATGTCGGGTTCATTGTCGTTCCTCGTTGAGCCGTTTCATGAGCATTTTCAAACCGATATGATGGTCGCCCACGAATTGGAGGTCGTTGATGGAAGATTTACAGGACAACGTATCGGATTGCATCCTTTTGCGGAAAACAAAGCGAGACTTGCTCACCAGCTCGCGACTGAACACGGATTTGACCTGAGTGCTTCCTACGCATACGGAAATCATCACACGGATGCCCATAAACTGGCGTTATTTGGACACCCAGTTGCCGTCAACCCGGACCGAAAATTGCGGAAAATTGCAACGGAAAAGGGTTGGGACATCGAGAAATGAGACTCGAAAAGTATATTGCTACCTCAGGGATCGCCTCGCGGCGGTCAGTAAAAAAGAGCATCCATGCCGGTTTAGTCACTGTCAACGGCGAACCCGTTTTGGTCCCGGGACACCCGATTAAAGTGGGAATCGATACTATTGAATTTGAGGGGAAACAGGTTGAACCGTTAACAGAACACATCTACCTAATGCTGAACAAACCCGGAGGGTGTCTAACGACGCGCCACGATGAACGCGGGAGACCTACCGTCATGGATCTCGTCTCGGACTTGTCCGACACCATCTATCCTGTCGGACGCTTGGATTTGGAGACCGAAGGACTCCTCCTCTTCACAAACGACGGAAACTTTGCCTATCGATTGCTACATCCGAGCCATGAAGTAGAGAAAGCTTACCTCGTATGGGTGAAGGGGATGCCCTGTGACAAAGCGGTTCAACGGCTGCGTGAAGGGATCACAATTCCGAGCGGAAGAACGGCACCGGCGCGGGTCAAGCGTTTAAGAGTCAGTAAAGATGACGCGACAGCGAAATTTGAGGTCGTGATCCACGAGGGAAAGAAACGGCAGGTACGTTTAATGTTCAAAGCCGTTGGACACCCAGTCATCCGTTTGAAGCGGGTCCGAATCGGCAATTTACGGTTAGGGACTCTTCCGTCTGGACAGTATCGACGCCTAACCGCAGAGGAGATCTCTGCGTTGATGTTATAGGTGCGGTTTGAACCGCACCTACCAGAAATTGTTAGTTTGAACTCGCCAAATCTTTGACGCGTTCCAGCATCGCCTCAGCGTTTTGCCTTATGTTCTTATCCTTAGCATGGTGGGATAACTTCTCAAGCACGGCGATCGCATCTTCAAAATTTCCTTTGATGGCGTACGTTACGCCGAGATAGTATTGGGCGGGTTCATGTGACTTGCTTTTCGGGTACGTATCTATGACGGTTTTGAAGTGAGAGACAGCCTTTTGAAAGTGCGTCTCCGCTTCTTCGGTGTTTTCAAGCATCGCCTTTTCAACCAATCCGCCGTAAGCGAGTCCCAATCGGTTGTGTAGGTCGGGGAGGAGTTTCGTGCGATTTTTCGGATCATGCTCAAACGCTTTCTCACTGAACGAGACTGCTTTTTCAAGCTGGTTCCGTTCAATGTAGGTCAGCGCGACTTGAGCGTTGAGTTTGGCATCGTCCGGCTTCTTCTGGAGTTCGTCGAGTTTCTCTGAAAAGACTTCCTCTTTTGCCAACGCATCTTGCATAATCGGTGAAAACTGTTCCGGTGTGAGAAATCCTGAAGCCCTTTGGATGAGACCTCCATCTGGACTGACGAACAGGACTGCTGGGTAAGCAGTGACCCCGTACCGACTCCGTGTCTCTTCATTGAGTGGATAATTCTTATCTTCGGGATTCACTTTGACGGGAACAAACTTCTCAGAAAGCTCGATAATGTGTGCATCCGTGAACGTTTCGGCATCCAGCCGCTTACAGAACCCTCACCAATCGGTATAGAAGTCCATCATCATCGGTTTGCCGGTCTTTTCGGCTTTTGTCATGCTGTCCTCAAGCGTTTTTTCCCATTTAATTTCGTCGTTCGCGATGAGTGCAGGGACAGTGCCTACCATCAGCAGCAGAACACCGAGTGATATGCGGCGAAAAACAGAATTGAACATCAATCTTCTCCTTTTTTAGTTGAATAACGTCTTATTTTATTTACGATTTCATTCATTTCAACAGTATTATTGCACATTTGCCCTACTGTGGCGTTGGTGCCTCTTCTCCGCTCTGCTCAAGCGCGGCTGCGCTGGTTGTTTTGCTCGACAGCGTTGTTCGACACTTGAAACAGGTAATAATAATCCTGACGAGCTCTTTCTGTCTGCCAATGTAGGATTGCTTCTGTTCAGTTTGGACGTGCCTTTGACAGCGCGGGCACCACTGTTGTTTTGCTCCCAACATGACTCACTCCTTTGTGATGTTGTGTCCAAAATGATTTCCTCTGCTCGCCTGCAGGAAATAGACACACCTAATCACGATAAAAGTTCTCATTTTTTTATTTTCCGACGCAGAACTGAGAGAAGATTCTATCCAAAATATCTTCAGTTGTCGTCTTACCAACGATATCTCCAAGACCGTCTAAAGTGATCCGCAGATCAACAGCAACGAGATCAGGAGGCATACCGTTTTCGAGACTCTCTATCGCATAATAGAGTCCTTCATTCGCGCGTCGGAGCGCTTCTTGGTGGCGAGCGTTTGTCACAATAGGGGATTCACCGACACTTAATTCGCCTCCCAGTAATTCTTTACAGATCGTAGACTTTAGGGCATCAAGTCCTTTGTCCTCAGGAATCGCTGTCTCAACAATCCGTTTTTTAGGACAGTGCACAAGCAATGCCGTTGCGGGTGTCACAACTGGTAGATCCACCTTGTTGAGAATAAGAATTGCTTTGGCTGACTGCGCTATCTGTAAGAGTTCCAGATCTGCGTTGTTCAGGGGTTGCGAAGCATCGAACATCAACAGTAGTAACTCCGCCCTATCAATCACCGCTTTGCTCCGTTCAACGCCTTGTTGCTCTACAATGTCATCTGTCTGTCGAATTCCAGCGGTGTCAATAAGTTTCAACGGGATGCCCTTGACATTAATCGTTTCCTCAATTGTATCGCGTGTTGTGCCGGGTATATCTGTAACGATTGCACGTGTCGCACCAACGATTGCATTGAGCAGGCTTGATTTGCCAACGTTGGGTTTCCCGAGTATAGCGACATTAACCCCTTCCGCGATAATTCTACCCTCGTCGGCGGTGTCGAGGAGAGTCGTTAAGTCGTTCTGAACAGCACGCGCCGCTTCAAGTTGCGTTTCCACCTTCATGAAATCCAGATCTTCCTCCGGGAAGTCGATGGAAGCTTCAATTTCTGCGAGCAAGTCAGCGAGTCGATTGCTGAGAGAATTGACAGTATCAGAGAGTTTTCCGGCGAGTGCGTCTATAGCGATCTTTCGGCTGAGATCTGTTTTCGAGGCGATGAGTTCGGCAACTGCCTCCGCTTGTGCTAAATCCAGTCTTCCGTTGAGAAAGGCACGTTTTGTAAATTCTCCGGGTTCGGCGACCCGTGCCCCGCTTTTTACCACCAGGTCCAGCACTGCCGTGAGCGTCAGGATTCCGCCGTGGCAGTTAAATTCGACGATGTCTTCACCGGTATATGTGTTCGGTGCGTGCATGATACCGAGTAGCACTTCGTCAATGACTTCATCGGATGCGTTTGTATCTATGACGTGTCCATAAGTAAGTGTATGCGTTGATAGCTCTTTGGGAGACACACCGCGCGGTGATTGGAACAATTCAGCAGCAATCGGTCGGGCAAGGTCCCCACTCACTCGGACGATGCCGATGCCGGCTTCACCGCGTGCTGTGGCGATGGCTGCAATCGTATCGTGGAACTTCATAGAATAGTTATCAGTTTTCAGTAACGCCTTTAAGGTTGTTGTGTTGTGACGACGACGCGTCGCATTTCACCCTCGCCTTGGCTGTAGGTAGACACAACGTCGTCTCCCTTTAAGGTAACATGAATGATACGACGATCGCGTGCGGACATCGGTGCCAAGACGACTTCCCGATCCGTATACCTGACCTTTTCAGCGACTTGGTGTGCCATTTCGACGAGTCGTTCTTCCCGGCGTTCTCGATAGCCCTCCGTGTTGACGAAAACGCGTCTTTTTACAAGTGAGGCCTTGTTGACGATACAATTAAGCAAACGTTCGATTGCATCAAGGGTTTGCCCGTGTTTCCCGATGAGCAGGGCAGGACTGTCGGTGGCAATATTGAGGTGTATGCTTCCGTCAACAAAACTCGATTCAACCTCCGCGTCGATTCCCATCCGGTTGAGCATTTCCTTTAGAATCGTCTCCGGTGCGGAAGAGACATCCTGTTTGAGCGTTGCGCGGACCTTGGCGGGTTTAGCACCGAAGTTTAAAATCCCTTTCGTAGGTTCGCTGACGATGTCAATCGTGACTTGATCGCGAGTTGCTTCAAGTTCGGTGAGGGCGTGTTCAATTGCTTCTTCCACAGTATCGCCTTCGGTTTCGATATAGTGCTGCATTTTAATTTTTCCTTTTTTTCCTGTCTGCTGGTGTGGATTGATCCTCGTCAGTCTCGGTTCGGTTTTGTAAGTATTGTTGTGCTATCGTGAAGACATTATTACACAACCAATACAACACAAACCCAGATGCCCAGTTATAAAAGATGAAGATAAAAATGAGGGGCATAAACTGCATTAATTTCGCTTGCATGTTGTCCGTTGTTGGTGCCATATTGCCGACGAATTTCTGTTGGAGCCAGGTTGTTAAGCCGTTTATTATAGGTAATAGGCGGACAGCATCTATTTGCGTGACAATCAATGGAATCGTGAAAGGCAGTTCGATTAAAGTGTCAGGAGCAGACAGGTCATCAATCCATAAAAGGAAGGGTGCTCCACGGAGTTCCACTGCGCTTCCAAGAAGTGCGAAGAGTGCCCAAAAAATAGGAATTTGTGGAAGCCATGGTATACAACCCCCTAACGGGTTGACACCGTGTTCCTTGTAGAGTCTCATCGTGGCGCGATTGAGTTTCTGCGGGTCATCCCTGTATTTCTCCTTCAATTCCACCAACTGTGGCTGAAGTCTCTGCATCTCCTTCATAGATTTATGTGCTTTGCGTGTGAAGGGGTAAGAAATAATTTTCACCAAAGCAGTCAGGAGGATAATCGCGATACCGTAGTTTCCAACGACACTGTGAAACCCTTTAAATATCCAGAGCATTCCCCATGCGAGGGGCCAGAAGAACCCGAAGTCAATGATTTTCGAGAGGCGCACTGGGTTTTCAGGTGCATTCGGTGCCTCTATACTTTTTAGGATTGTATCGTCCTTCGGACCAACATAGAGCCGAAAAACATGCGTTTTCTTTTCCTGTGGTGCGAGATAAAAACTCGGTACGACGAGTGCGGCGGTCTCTGTTGGTGCGGTGACAGCAATATCGGTTGTAACATCTGTCTGTGGTGTCTCTATAAATTTATAGGTAGCGGCCAGCTGCTGATCCGGAATCATCAATGCGCTGAAGTACTGGCTGTCCATGCCAGCCCAGAGGACCGTGGCTAACGCCCGCTCAGATTTGAGTTCACGCCTCGGTTTGTCTTCACCGATATACGCTTTTGCGCCTTCACTGCCGCGTCGCCCACGTTTGCCGCTCTTTTTTTCATGTGGGAGCAGATCGGCATTCATACCTCGTCCCCACTGAAGTTGGTATCCATTTGCGGGTTCGGTTCCCCCCATAAGCAGCGGTTCATCAGAGACATTTTGGAAGGTTAGCGTCATATCAACGAAGTAGTTGTCCGGATTGAAGATGAACTGCTTTGCGACTCGTAATTTTTCTCCGATTGGTGCCCTGAAGATGAGTGTATCAGCATTTTGTCCATTCGTGATGTTAACTTCGGGTTTGTCAGCCTTCCACCTGACACGGAGTGAATCGAGTTGAAGCTGCGAATTGCCAAACCGAAGTGCGAGGCAGTTGAGTGCGTCTTCAGGAATCAGGTTTAAAGGGGTTTTGTCGGCGTCCGTCCTGTCTGGAAAATGATTTAATTGCCACTGTTTAGGGATTGCGAGTTTCTCGTTAAAAACAATAGTGTAGTTATCGGTTTGGACGTTGACTTTTGCGTCATCTGGACTTTCCTCAACGGGTGTCCAAAGGTCAGAACTCACAGACGCATCGGTTCCATCGAGTGTTCCGTGTGTCGCAGTGCCCGATTGTGCCTCACTTGGACTGGGCGCTGCTGGGGTCTCGGTAGTTGTGGGTTCCTCGGGTTGCGGGGCAAAACGTTTGCCGAAAAATAGGCTCCATCCGATCATCACTGCGATCATCAGAACCAATGCAAGAATATAACGTACTCCCATTGAGATTAGACGCTCCTCATCTTTGGTGTCTCTTAAAAATATATTAATTAGTGAAGTTTATCCTGCTATTTTAGAGGGTCAAAGCCTCCGGGATGATAAGGGTGACATTTCGAAAGTCGTTTAATTGTTAGCCAGCACCCTTTGAAGACACCGTAGCGTTTTAACGCTTGGAGGGCATATTGTGAGCATGTCGGATAAAAGCGGCAGGACGGTGGTAAGAACGGCGAAATAAAGCGTCGATAAAAGCGGATGGGCTGTAGAAGTATCACCGTCCCATCCAATTTACTGCGTATCCGCTGGCTTCCCTCTTGATTTATATTTTCTTCGCAGTGCTTACAATGTGGCACACCTCTATCCTTCTACACATCCGTCGCCTCGCTCGGACTTTCAGGTAATTTTCTTATCCGCGGGTCAACGCCTACGAACACCCGAGGGACTCTCTTTAGGAACTCAGAGCGTGATAAAAATAACGCCCATGTTTGAAGTAGCAACTTAGATTAAAATAGATGCTTTCCGAAAAAGGTGCAACAATCCATCTTTTGTTTCTTGACACGTGAGTCGACAAGCTGATGTCCTTCCGACGACGACAATGTCATATTCAGTTTTTATTCGTGGGCGTAACTGCCGAAACGATTCGCGAATGAGTCTTTTGACCCGATTCCGCTGAACGCTTTTTCCGACTTTTTTACTGACGGTTATTCCTAATCGGAGGTTATTGAAATGGTTGCGGAAGACGTATATCACAAAATAGCGATTCCAATACTTATTGCCTTTCTGATAGGCACGCTGGAATTCCCAACGTTTTTTTAGTTTTTTCGGATCGTGCATAATTTAGTTGATATACAGATATTTTCTCCACGATGGGTGGCATCCGCGAAAGTGACGATTGAGTTGCAAATAGGTCAAAATTGATGGTGTTTTCGGCTGACGCTGCAGTTTCCATCGCGTTTCATAGAGCATCTTACTGCCCTTTTTGTTATTACACTTTTTGCAGGCCGTCACAACGTTCTCCCATGTCGTTTCTCCGCCGCGAGAGAGGGGTATCACATGGTCCATCGTGAGTTGCGCTGCTGGGAACTCGCTATGACAGTATTGACATGTATACTGGTCGCGGACAAGAACATTCCTCCGTGAAAATTTGACGACGCTGCGCGGGACGTGGACGTAGTTTACTAACCGAATTACATGTGGGACTTTCATCGCAGCACTGGGTGAATGAATCTCAACATCAGAGACTTCTTCAGTCTGTGCAGTGCCCTTAAAGACCATTTTCATAGCGCGCCTGAGGTTACAAACGTTGATTGCTTCGTAGCTGGCGTTAAGTACCAAAACAGATATTTCCACTTGCATGCCCTCTAACTTAGACAACTAACTTTAACCACATTAACTCTTATGAATTTTAACACATTTTTCGTATAATTGCAACTAAAATTGTAAGAGTTATCGGTTATCAGTTGTCAGAGTAGCGGAGTTCGGAAACATCACCAATGGCGGTAGCGGAGAAAAAATAAAGATACACCTGACGCACGGTTTTGTGTATAATGTTTATACAACACGAGTTAGGTAGACGAGGGTGGAAACCTCACCAGCGAAAGCGTGGAACAGTTCTCATCTGAGAGGAATTTGAATGCACCATCGGTTGCGAGACACTATTGCGGTCTTGAGTCTTACGTTTATTTTGAGCAGTTACGCATCTGATATTCGATTTGTGGATGTCACTGAACAAGCGGGCATCCATTTTGAGCACGCCGGTGGTATCAACTTGCGTGTGGTGCCTGCGCTCGTGGGTTCGGGGGCGGCGTGGTGCGACTACGACAACGATGGGAAGTTAGATCTTTATATAGCCAACAGTGCTTTGGTGCGACCAACATCGGACGCGGTGTTACCGAAAAATGCGCTCTATCGGAATAACGGTGATGGCACTTTCAGCGATG
>JAJEIP010000088.1 GCA_022827885.1 Candidatus Poribacteria bacterium | reverse complement strand
TCTGCCAACCTGATACGTTCATTCTAACACAAATTCGGACCATACGTCAAGAAAAAAATGAACGTTTGGGTCCTTTCCAAGAGGGCGGTTTTTCCTTCCAAAGCTAAAGCATTGGGATTCCAAAACCGACTATTCCCTTGACAGAATCGGTAGTGTCTGTTATTGTTTTTATTGGGTAAGAGATTACCACAAACCCAAATATTTTTCAAACATTTTCTATTTTCTGTCAAAAGGAGAAACACCACAGTATGCGTGTGAGAATTTTTGCTCTAACCTCGGTTATTCTATCCGCTCTTCTAAGTATCTACCTATTAGGGTGCGAACGTATCAGCCAAGTCGTTCAACCCGATGCGACAACAACTGCGACCGAAACGACACTAAAAATTGGCGTAATTCAGCCATCAAACACCTTCACCACTTTCAGTCAAGGTGCCGAAACCGCCCGCGTTCAGATAAATGAAATGGGGGGTGTGCTCGGTATGCAGGTAGAATTCATCAGTCGAAACAACCAACCCATTGCAACCGAACCGCCAACACCCGATGCCAGCGTTAGCGCGGCACAGGAACTGATTGAGATGGAAGATGTTTTCGCGCTCTTAGGTCCTGTCTACTCCAGTAATTCCGTCGAAGTCGGTCCGATCGCACAACAGGCACAGCGGCTCATGCTTCCCGGTTCCAGTGGCGCGAATGTGCCAGCAGCGGGCGATTACGTCTTTTTAATCACCGTTCCCAACCCATTCCAAGGGAAAGTGATGGCGAGTTTCGCGATGAATCCTGACGAACTCGGTGCCACGACAGCCGCGACAATTATTGAGGAAGGCGATGTCTACACCACCGATCTCGTCGCGGCGTTTGAGGCAGCTTTTCAGGAAATCGGCGGGGAAATTGTCTACAGCGGTGCTTATATTGTAGGTGACACCACCTTTGCCGCACTGCTCACAGAGATCCACACTGTTCAACCCGATGTCATCTTCTGTCCCGGCTTTCAGCCAGAAGTGCCCTCGTTGATAAGCAAAGCACGCGAAATCGGTATCACAGGCACCTTTCTCGGTGGCAGCGCATGGGATGATCGGGAACGCTTTCTCAGCATCTTAGATGATAATACCGTGTTGGACGGCAGTTATTATCCGACGAATTTCTCCGTAGCCACGCAGGACCCAGATGTTCAAGCGTTTGTGGGAAGTTATACGGCACTGTTTGAGGGTCCACCCGATGGCATTGCAGCGTCAGGCTACGATGCGATGCGACTCTTGGCACGCGCAATAGAAACAGCCGGTTCACTTGACCGTGTCGCGGTTCGCGATGCGTTCGCGGCAGTCAATGGCTACAAGGGTGCCACAACCATTTCGCATTACGACGAAAACCGACACCCTGTTAAAAGCCTCACGATCCAAACAATCACCGGCGGACAGGTGGAACACTATAAGGTTATAGAACCGTAACGCATGACAGATACAACACAGCAATCGAACGCAACGCCTCCGAAGGCTTTTTTGATTGACCTGGATGGAACGCTCTATTTTAAGGGCAAACCGTGTCCCGGCGCAATTGAAGCCGTTAACGACTTGCGTCAGGAGAAATATCAACTCCGATTTCTGACGAACACGACTGCCAAAACCCCAAAGATGCTCCACGCGCAGATGCGAGATTTGGGGTTCGATATCTATGAAGATGAGATTTTTAATGCGACTTACGCCTGCCTCCTCCACTTACGCGCACAGTCCGAGGCACGCTGTCACTTTATGGTCGATGATGCCGTCAAAGCATATTTCAAGGAGATACCCGTAGACGATCATGCCCCCGATTTTGTCGTTGTTGGGGATTACGGTGAAGGCTTTGATTTTCACGCTTTAAACCACGCTTTTCGCCTGTTGATGGACGGCGCGGAACTCATCGCGTTACAGAAAAATCTTTACTGGTTCTCTCCTGAAGGGATACGTTTGGACTGCGGTGCGTTCGTGACGCTTCTGGAGGCTGCCGCGGGTAAAACCGCGACAATTATGGGCAAACCGAGCAAGACGTTCTTCAAAACCGGGCTTGGGAATCTTCGACTCACCCCAAAGGATGTAGTCGTGGTAGGCGATGATATTACCACCGACATCGTCGGGGCGGAAAGCATGAAGATGCGGAGTGTCCTTGTGAAGACGGGGAAGTTTAAACCCGATCAATTGGAAAATCCTATCGCGAAACCGACATGGGTGCTTGAGAGTATCTTAGAGTTGCCGCGTCTATTTTAGAAATTGATATAAGAAGCACCGGAGGCAATACTACCTATGACAAACCAATTCATTCAAATGGGACTCGTTGGGTGTGGGTGGGCAGGCTGCCGAGCGATCGAAGCCGCCAATGCGACCTCTCGGCTTAACGTTATCGCTATCGCGGAACGGGATCCGACCCGTCGCGAACAAGCAGGCGATGACAACGCCGTGCCACACCGCTATGCCGACTATCGCGAACTTCTTGAGAATCCGGACGTTGAAGCCGTCTATCTCGCGACTTCTCCCGATGGCAGGCTGCAGCAAGTGCTTGATACGCTCAGTGCGGGGAAGCACGTCTTAGTCCAAAAACCGCACGCAATTCGTGCCCCCGAAATCTTGGAGATGGAAACAGCCGCACAACGCGCAGGGAAAACGCTCCAATTCTGCTACTTTATGCGTCACTTCCCGAACAACCGTAAGATTCGGCGCACTGTGCTGAACGGTGCGATTGGGGACCTGTATCACGCTCGCGTCTTCGGGAAATACAACTTTATCCGTGACCTTGATACCAACAGTCGATGGCTACACGTTTATGGGCAGAAAGGCGGTTCATTAGGGCAACACTATTCGCACGAACTCAACCTCACGTGGTGGTGGATGGGATGCCCGAAACCCGAGTGGGCGTTTGCTGCGAAGCACGTGCTGTATCCGCAATACGACGGACCGGAGGGAGCAGCAGAGGACTATTTCACCGGTATCCTCGGCTGTGAAGGCGGAAAAACCATCCAGATCGATTGTTCTCGGATGAGCCACTCCGACTCCGCAAGTGTCGTTGAACTTTACGGCACCACTGGCGCAATCACGAATGGCGGCATCGCGAGATTCAAAGATGGCGAATTCGTCCGAGAAACCGTTGATGCACCGCTGGACATCGATCACGGTGAACTCCCTGAAGAGGTCCATGTTTTCTATTACGAACTCAACCACTTCGCCATGGCAATCGCAGGCGAGGTCGCGCCAGATGTCTCAGCACCCGATGCGTATACTTTCATGCAAATTTTGGACGCGTTTTACGACAGCGCGAAGAGTGGTGAGAAAGTGGACATCGTCGCAGCGTCGCAATCCCTGAAATAACGTTTGACAAAAACCGCCTCTATTGTTAATCTGATACAATCTATTATTTTCTATAGTCTACGGCTTTGACCTTTCTGCTCATGGACACCTATGGAGACACCCCATGTATAAAACAGCGATGTTAGGGTGCGGGGGTCGCGCCCGTGGACACGCAGATGCTTACCGCTTCGTTAAACGCGGGAAACTCGCCGCCATCTGCGATATGGACGCAGAACGACTCAACACATTCGGGGACGACTTCGGTATCCGTTCGCGATACACCGACTTGGACGAGATGCTTGAAAAAGAGAAACCCGATGTCCTTCACATCGTCACAAGTCCTGTGGTTCCGAATAGCAACGAACGGATCCGGCATCCGTTGATGAAACAGGTGTCTGACCACGGTGTTCCCGCGGCGATTATCGAAAAACCGATTGCCGTTGAAGGTAGGGATTGGAATCAGATTTCACGGTTAGCAGAAGAGACAAAAACGAAGTTTATCGTCAACACACAACTCGACTTCCACCCGAAAAATCTGGAACTTAAAAGAGATGTCGCGGAAGGACGTATCGGTGAGATTCGGTTTATTGATGCGAGTGCGCGGAGTAGAGCCGCCGAGCAGGGAGGACATGTGCTACAACTCGTATCCTCCTACATCGATAACGCGCGTCCTGTGCGGGTTATTGGACAAATCTCTGGAAGCGAGAATTTAAATTTTGCGCCTGGGGGGCATCCGTCTCCGACGCATACTGTAGGGCATGCTTTGTATGAGAACGACCTCCACGTCTCTTTGGCATTCGGAACAGTGTTTGGACAAAAGGTATCCGATGACCCGGGTATCTACGGTCACAAACGCGTTTTTGTCGCTGGGACGAAGGGCTTTGTGCAGTGGCGGTTCAGCAGTTGGGAACGTTCAACAGTGGACGGCGGCTATGAGAGCGGTCCGCTGAACTATGGAGAACAGGATGTCGTCGCACAGGGTAACTTTACCGAAGCTGTTTTTGATTGGTTAGAGGATGAGAACAGTGTGCATCCGACGCATCTCAAGCAATCCCTCGTTGAGAATAACCTCATCTTAGGGATGTATTACAGCGGAATAACAAACGAGATTATCGAACTCCCATTTGAACCGCCCGATGATCTAATGGACATGCTCCGAGAGAAGTTGTAATTTTAGAAAAATTATATTGGATGGATCAAGGTCTCTGCGCCTTCGTCCTGCCCATGTTCTGGCGCACTACTGGCGCGCTATTGTCAATATGAGAGGAGACGACTCCATGTATAAAACGGCGTTCTTAGGGTGCGGGGGCCGTGCCCGTGCACACGCGAGTGCTTACCGTTTCGTCAAACGCGGCAAAATCGCCGCAATCTGTGATATGAACACAGAGTTACTCAACAGTTTTGGAGACGACTTCGGCGTTTCTTCACGATATACTGATCTTGATGAAATGCTTGAAAAAGAGAAACCCGATGTCCTCCATATCGTCACCGCACCCGTGCTCCGCGGCACCAGCGAACGCATCCGGTATCCGCTGATGAAACAAGCCTCGGATGCTGGGGTCCCAGCTGCGATTGTCGAAAAACCGATCGCCGTTGAAAGTGAGGATTGGAAACAGATCGCAGGTTTGGCGGAAGAGACGAAAACGAAATTTGTCGTCAATACACAACTCAACTTCCATCCACAAAACCTTGAACTAAAAGCGGATGTCGCGGCGGGCCGCATTGGTGAAATTAAGTTTATCGATGCCAGCGCACGCAGCACACCTGTTGACCAAGCACCCCACGTCCTACAGTTGGTGTCCTCCTACATCGACAACTCCCGTCCCGTTCGTGTCCTCGGACAGATCGCAGGGAATGAACAATTAGATTCAGCACAACCCTCTCCGATGCATGCTGCTGGGCATGTTTTGTATGAAAACGGGCTCCATGTTTCTGTTGCGTTTGGCACGGGTATGGGCACGTTAGCATCCGACAGTGAAAGCACCGTTGCTCACAAACGGGTCTTCGTTGTAGGCACAAAAGGGTTTGTGCATTGGCGGTTCAGCAGTTGGGAACGCGCAACACCGGAAGGTGGTTATGAAGGCGGTCCTCTCAACTATGGGGAACAGGACATCGCCGCACAAGGCAATCTTACCGAAGCCGTTTTTGACTGGCTTGATGATGAGAATAAGGTGCATCCGACACATCTCAAGCAATCCCTTGCGGAATTCAATCTGCTTTTGGGAATTTACTACAGCGGAATAACAAATGAAATTATCGATTTACCCTTTGAACCCCCCGACGGATTAATGGACACACTCCGGGAAAAATTGTAAACCCACTTCAAATTCAGAAGGAACCTTTAGAGGAGACCTTTCCATGTATAAAACTGCAATGTTAGGCTGCGGTGGACGGGCGCGTGCGCATGCAGACGCCTATCGCTTCGTCAAAAACGGCAAACTCGCCGCAATCTGTGATATGAATGAAGAATTACTCACCAGTTTCGGCGAGGATTTCGGTATCTCTTCCCGATACACCGATCTCGATGAGATGCTCGAAAAAGAGAAACCCGATGTCCTCCATATTGTCACGGCACCCGTGCTGCGCGGTTCCAATCAACGGATTCGGTATTCGTTGATGAAACAAGCCTCGGATGCTGGGGTCCCAGCCGCGATTGTGGAAAAACCGATTGCCGTCGAGAGCGAGGACTGGAAGCAGCTCGCAGGCTTAGCAGAAGAGACCCAAACGAAATTCGTCGTCAATACACAACTCAACTTCCATCCGAAAAACTTGGAATTGAAACGGGATGTCGCAGAAGGTCGCATCGGAGACATCAAATTCATTGATGCGAGTGCTCGGAGTACCCCCGTCGACCAAGCACCCCACGTGTTGCAGCTCGTCTCTTCCTATATCGACAACTCGCGTCCTGTGCGTGTGCTCGGACAGGTCTCTGGGGCTCAGGATTTAGACTCCACGCAGCCCTCCCCTATGCATGCCGCCGCTCAGGCACTCTATGAAAACGGGCTTCACGTCTCTCTCGCATTCGGGACGGGTGTAGGACAGAAAGTGCCGAAAGAGCCGGATGCGGGGAACCACACCCACAAACGCGTCTTTGTCGTCGGCACGAAAGGCTTCGTGCATTGGCGGTTCAGCAGTTGGGAACGCGCCACACCAGAGAGTGGCTACGAGAGCGGTCCCCTCGACTACGGGGAGCAGGATGTCGTCGCACAGGGCAACCTCACCGAGGCAGTCTTCGATTGGCTCGACGATGAGAACAAACAGCATCCGACGCATCTCAAGCAATCTCTTGCGGAGTTCAACCTCCTTCTCGGCATTTATTACAGCGGCGTAACGAATCAGATTATTGATCTCCCGTTTGAACCGCCCGATGGGTTGATTGATGTCCTCCGGGAGAAGTTGTAGTCCTCAAGTGGGTGTAGTATTAGGCGTGACATGTGCCTATTCTACACCCCACATCAAGGAATTGACATGCTTTCCAAGCGTATGTTATAATTTAAGAAGAGGTGCTAAGATCAAGAAAGGAATGGGATGGCAAGTTTTGATACTGCCTCTAAGAAACAGGTCGAAACAAACCCTCAAGACTTCGTAGACCTGTGCTTTAAATTCGGGTCCGAAAATACTACTGTCCTGGAGATCATTACACCAGAGCAACCTACAATTGAAATGCACCAAGCAGATATCCTCATCAAAGCACTCCACAACAACAGAGAGGTCCTGGTGCATTTCGAGTTTCAGACTACCGATAGTTACGATCCAGAGATGCCCCTCCGGATGGCGGGTTATATCATCAGGACAATTGAAACTTATAGATTGCCTGTCTATTCCAATGTTATCTATCTCCGTCCTGATGCTGGTAGAAGCGATCCGGGAAAATTCGAGCAAAATCTTGAACACCATAATATTTCAGTTGAATATCAAGTTTTCCGGTTGATTGAGATAGATGGACAAACAATTCTCGATTTGAAACCTCCTGGATTGATACCTTTCACGCCGCTTATGAAACGTCCAGTAAATATGGACGCAGAGCAATGGCTTCGTCAATGTATTCAAATTGCTGATAACATTGATGTTCCAAACAAGCCGGAATATCTTGGAAGTCTCGTTGTTTTGGGAAACTTAGTTTACGATCCACAAACAATTTTGGATATTATCTCGGAGGAAACCATGCAACAACCTTCAATTATCGAACACGTGGCACCCCAAGCACGCGAACAAGGAATCCAAGAAGGGATCCAACAAGGTACCCAAGAAACTACCCGCGCGAATATCCTTGAGATACTTGCCTTTCGGCTACAACCCGAAGCAGCGCAAACCTTTAAACCTGCTCTGGAGTCGATTGATGATTTACAACGTCTCAAGCAGCTGTTTCGCGCCGCAATGCAAGTAGAAACTCTGGAAGAATTCACGCAAGCACTAAACGAAAACGGGACCTAACAGTCCCTTCCTCATCATAACGCATCTATACTTTCTACTATATAACACTATCTATTTTGGTTCAAATCAAAATATTATTAAGGAGACATTCGGATGTATAAAACAGCGATGTTAGGCTGCGGCGGTCGCGCCCGGGCGCATGCTGATGCCTATCGCTTCGTTAAAAATGGGAAACTCGCCGCAATCTGTGATATGAACACAGAGTTGCTCAACACATTCGGAGATGACTTCGGTATCTCTTCACGATACACCGATCTCGATGAGATGCTCGAAAAAGAGAAACCCGATGTCCTCCACATCGTCACAGCTCCCGTGCTACGGGGTAGCAATGAGCGTATCCGCTATCCACTGATGAAACAAGCCTCGGACGCAGGCGTGCCAGCGGCGATCATCGAAAAACCGATTGCCGTCGAAAGCGAGGACTGGAAGCAAATTTCGGGGCTTTCCAAGGAAACGAAAACGAAATTCGTCGTCAACACACAGCTCAATTTTCACCCACAAAACCTGGAATTGAAGCGGGATGTCGCAGAGGGTCGTATTGGGGATATCAAGTTCATTGATGCGAGTGCGCGGAGCACACCCGTCGATCAAGGTCCGCATGTGTTGCAGCTGGTGTCCTCCTATATCGACAACTCCCGTCCGGTGCGAGTCCTCGGACAAATCTCTGGGGCCGAACATTTGGACTCAGCGCAACCCTCTCCGCAATATGCGAGTGCGCGTGTTCAATACGAGAACGGGCTGCACGTCTCTGTTGCGTTCGGGACAGCCATCGCACCGACTGCTTCCGACGATCCGGTCGTCTTCTTCCACAAACGCGTCTTTGTTATTGGAACAAAAGGCTTCGTGCACTGGCGATTCAGTAGTTGGGAACGCTCAACTCCGGAAAACGGCTATGAAGGGGGACCACTCAGCTACGGCGAGCAGGATGTCATCGCACAGGGCAACCTCACCGAGGCAGTCTTCGATTGGCTCGACGACGAAAGCAAAGTCCATCCCACCCATCTTGAGCAATCGCTTGCCGAGTTCAACCTGCTTTTGGGAATTTACTATAGCGGTATCACGAACGAAGTGATCGATCTCCCCTTCGATCCACCCGATGGTCTTATGGACAAACTGAGAGCGAAACTGTAGTACTCTGTCAGGTTCCAAATGACGGATGGACATCGCGAGTAAAACTCGCTCCTACAGTGGGAATCGCGAGTAAAACTCGCTCCTACAGTAAGAGGTTGCGTTTCCTGTGGAATCTATCCGTCAATTACGGAGGCATAACCATGTCCCTTCCAAAAATCGTGTGTCTCACCTTTTTCCTGTTTGGCATCGTCACGCTTGCAGTAAATGCCGAATTGGTAGCCTATTGGTCATTTGACAAGGCAGATGGCGTGGACGACTTAACCGGAAACGGGCACGACGGCAACATCCACGGAAATCCAAAGGTAGTCGCAGGAAAGTTCGGAAACTTACAACGACTTGGGGATCAATCAAAACACTACGCTAAAAACAATGGAAACGAACTCTGAAAAATTTGCGGAACACGGCTACCTTGTTGTCCAATCAGCACTATCTGAATCAGATCTTGCCCCGTTAATCGCTGTTGTCTCTGAAGTCGTCGATGCACGTGCCACCGAACTCTATAAAGAAGGGGTCATCTCGGATATCTACGAAGAAATGCCTTTTGAACGCCGTTGGCACGCTGTTCTAAAGGCGTGTGGTCGAGAAAACGAGGTCTTTGGCTGGCACACACTTGTCTTCAGCGAGGCACTTTTTAATCTGATAACCCATCAGAAAGTGCTGGATGTCTTGGAACACCTTATCGGAAGTGATATTCAATTCAACGGCGATTTTTGGGTGCGTCCGAAACTCCCCAATGAAAAACTGACGACGCTCCCTTGGCATCAGGACAGTGCGTATATGCCAGACACGGAAAACGATACGCATCTGACCGTTTGGCTTCCGCTCGTGGATGTTAAATTGAAGAATGGTCCGCTACAATTCCTACCGGGAAGCCATACGTCAGGCTTACAAACCTATCATCGCGTGCCGAACGAGACATTTGCTGTCCCGGTGCTTCCACCCACCACCTCATCTGATACTGACATCGACACCTTAGAGATGCAGAAGGGTGACCTACTCGTTTTTAACAATCTGGTCTTCCACCGATCGTTAGTCAATCACAGCGACAGCATCCGCTGGTCAACAGATTTTCGTTTCAGCCGCACTGGTACCTCACTCAACGGACTCTGGCACGAAGCGATTGCCTGTCCAGTTCGCGAGCATGAAAGCGAGCAATGTCCTACGTCATGGCAAACGTGGAGCGCCCAATGGGAAACCAGTTCACACAAAGACAGATTTGTTTAATCCTTCCGCTAAGATTTCGAGTCTAAAGGGGTTGTCTCTCCACATTTTTTATGCTATAATTACCTAAGTTGCCACCTTATAGAAAATAAACAAGAATTACAAATACAGAGCACGGCAGAACACCAGAATTAGAGAAAATTCCTTATTTTTTCAATCAAAAACGGTGTATATCTGTCTAAAATCTTGTAAGTACCAATTTGGGTTATAATTGTGAAAGCATACACAAATTACAATACGAAATGCCTCAGAAGAATCGGGAGTGTCTAAGGTTTATCAGTTCTTCTGACAACACAGAGGAGGTTGTTTTGTTAAATCCAAGAGTTATCACAGTTGCCCTCAGTGTGCTGCTCCTATTAGGTGTCAGTATGCTGAGTTCTGCAGAAATCACCGAAGATATGATCGCGGCAGCATGGCTGTTTGAGGGCGATGCCGAAGATATATCCGGGAACGGGTTTGATGGTGAGGTTAAAGGTGGAAACTTTGTCGCTGGGAAATTCGGTGATGCCATCGAACTCGACGGCGCAGGTGATTGGGTCGAAATCCCGAAGCGGATCGGCGAATTTGAAGAAATTACCTTCGCACATTGGGTCAAATCCACTGGACGCGAGGGGGCATGGCGTGTTTTCTTCAACGTCAACGGTTGGAAAGCCGGGGACATCCATTACCAGATGCATCCGAATAACAAAGTCGAGTTCTCCATTCACAGTAACCCAGGCGGGAACGACACTTTTGCGAACTATATGTTGGCAGGCGATCAGATGGATAAATGGGTCCACATCGCAACCGCTTATAGTGCAAAGGAAAAGAAAATCCGCTTTTTCGTTAACGGTGAACTCGATATCGAAAACGATTGGGGTGGAAATCCCGGTGTCCTTGATCCTGCCCGAATTGGTGACTGGAACCAGTCTCGGCAATGGGAAGGGCTGTTAGACGAATTCATCATCTTCAACACTTTCCTCGATGAAGATGACGTCCAAGCGGTTATGAATGACGGCTTCGAAACGACGCTTGCCGTAGACGCGAAAGAGAAATTAGCTGTCACATGGGGCAGCCTGAAAAAATAAGGGAGAAACGATCATCGCATCGCTCTCAAAAAGGAAATGAATATGTTTTTGGCAAAACGCTATCTGAATTATACACTCACTGCAATTGTTGCTATTGCTTTCAGCTTCGCGGTAACGGCTACGAGCCATGCGGCGTTTGATGAAGGCGACATTGCGGGGATGTGGACCTTTGAAGAAGGTAAAGGTAAAGAGGTAAAAGATCTTTCCGGTAACGACACCCACGGTGAATTTGTCGGCGACCTGAAATGGGTGGATGGCAAATTCGGCGGCGGTTTAGAGTTTAACGGCAACGACACTTGGGTCAAACTCGGCACGAAGGGTGAAGAAAAGACATTAGCTGCCTTGGATTTCAAGGACTCCAAAGGGTTCTCAATCCATTCTTGGGTCTACGCGGCAGAAGATCCAAACGGTAAATGTGTGATATGGAAAGGACTCGGATGTTCAACCTGGTCCCAGTTTTTACTCGGCACCGGTGCACACGAGAACGGTGAAAATAGCAGGAACGCTTCATTTCACATTCGTGTTGCTAACGGTGGTGGAAAACTTGAAGTCCTCGGCGACGAACTTCAAGGCAGAGAGTGGATCCACCTCGTCGGCACATGGGACGGATCTCAACTGCATGTTTACGTTAACGGTAAACTTGAGAATTCCGAAGATGCCAAGGGACCCCCGTGGGCATCTCCTGAAGAGGTCTATATCGGCGCCGACCCGGGTTGTGGTAAACGCTGCCAATGGAACGGTATTATTGACGAAGTTGTTATCTTTGACATGGTGCTCTCTGATGACGATGTCGTAAAACTCGGTGAAGGTATTGAAGGCGCGTTAGCGGTCGATGCCGCTGGAAAAATAGCGACAACTTGGGGATCCCTCAAATCTTCCCAATAGATACGCATCGAAACGTGCGCTTACAGAATGTGTTGAAAATGAGATGTCCGCCAAAATGAGGTGGGCATCTCCTCGTGAGTTGTATAAGATTGAAAACACCACAGTAGACTCCCGTAACCCTTTAAGAAACCAGGAACAACGTAAAGGACGCACGATACATGGACTTAGGACTGCGTGGAAAACGCGCAATCGTTACCGGCGGTAGTCGAGGCATCGGTAGGCAGTGCGCGCTCGCACTTGCCCGAGAAGGTGCTCACGTCTGTATCGCTGCCCGAACCCACGACGCACTCAATCAAACGCTCGCGGCACTTAAACAGACTGGATCCGAAGGGCATGCCGTCGCAGGCGATTTAAATATACCCGCGAATTGTGAGAAGGTGGTGCAGGAGACAGTGAATCATTTCGGTGGTGTTGATATCCTCGTCAACAATGTCGGTGCCGCTCGGAATGCCGATATTTTGGGATTGTCACCTCACCTGATTGATGAAGCACTGTCATTGAAAACCTATAGTTACCTTCGGATGTCTCAATTGGTTATCCCCTACATGAAGGAAAACCGGTGGGGACGCATCATTAATATCGCAGGTTCAGCCGGTACAAGTCCAACGCGTGGCAACATACCCACTGGTGCTGCGAACATCACTATTCTTAACATTACGCGTGCGCTCTCAGATGCTGTCGCGGGTGATGGCATTTCGGTAAATACTGTTTGTCCGGGATTGACAAACACCGGTCGAGCACGGACACAGCAGGGGGCAAGAGCCAAGCGTGAGGGACGCGACGTCGAAGTGTTGTTAAAGGAACTCGGAGGAGAACTCCCTGCGGGACGAATTGCCGAACCCGAAGAGGTTGCGAATGTTGTAACCTTCTTAGCCTCTGAAGCCTGTTCCTATATGTTTGGAAGCGCGCTTTATATGGATGGCGGCAAACGCAGGTCAACTCCATAAGGACATCAAAATTCGGACAGCGGCGATTGCTTTCCTGATCTCACGTTAAACCAACAAAGAATTACTGTAAAGGAGGATGTTCCGATGCGTATTACTAAGAGACTCTTAACCCACAAATCCTTCCTCTCCATACTGGCGTGTACTGCTATACTCGCATGGAGTTCAACCAGTTTTGGTGAAGTGTTATACCTTGACGATTTTGAAGATGGAAAAATTGACGGAAAATATGAATTCAAGAACCATGACGGTGATTGGGTAGAAAAGGGGGGCGTTATCAGTCAAACCCATGAAGCCCCTGGCGACCACACCTACCTCGTCTTAGACGGCGGTTTCCCAGAACCCCATACGGGGTTAGTGATGATTCGCGTCGATGATTGGGGCGATGGTGACCTTGCTCGGTGTGGACTCGGATTCCGTCTTGATCCGGGAGATGCCTCCGGTTATGCCTTCCTGATTCACCATTTCCTCAATAATATGGAGTTCCTCAACGACCATCTCGCTTGGAAACAGAACGATACCGAACCGCCTTTCGGAGAAGTAGACCTCGGTACATGGTACTGGATGAAAGCCGAAATATCCGACGACGGGTTTACCGGTAAAATTTGGGAAGATGGCAAAGATGAACCCAAAGATTGGCTCCTTGAAAGTAAACTCGATTTTGGAAACGTCAGACCTGAGAGTGGGCAAGTTGGGCTCAACGGGGGTTCAAGCAGAGGCGCGCCCGCATTGACCATTGTCTCATTTGACAATTGGGCAATTTGCGAGACGGCTGACGAATGCACACCCGATGAGATCCTCGCTGTTCAGGCAACTGGCAAACTTCCAACTGTTTGGGGCGCGCTCAAAGCACGCTATTAATATAGTTATCAGTGGTCACTGGTTGGGTTTTCAGGAAAAGGGCTTGTTAGTTAGATGTCAATATGAAAGTTTGCAAGTTGCGAGGTTCGGAAGTTGGTTTCATCGCTTCTGACAACTTCACAACTTTAGCACACTTTACAACTTTTGAAGACTTTCTACTGATGACCACCGATAACCATCTACAACGTGGATTCATATCCACACACATTAACGTATGGGAACAATTTTACTTGTCATTTTCGGGATCGTCATTTTCGTTGTATGTATCCTGATTCTTTTCCAAATTTTGCAAGCGATCTTCGCCTTCCTGTTCTCCGTCGCCTTGTTCATCATTGTCGTTGGCGGCGCGTTTCTGATTCTCAGAAAAATTTTCAGAGGATAGAAGACATGTCCACGTAAGGCTCGTTTGCACGTTTCCCATACGCAAAAGAATCAAAGGAGATTCACTTATGTTGCAAAAGACTATTCTTTTCTTACTCATTCTGACTATCAGTTTTATGGGAACCACCCTGTCCGCCCAAATCGTCGAAGATGGACTGGTTAGTTATTGGAGCTTCGATGCAAACAATATCGACGGAAAGACCGTTAAGGACGGAACCGGCAATTATAATGGCTCTATCAAGGGAAATCTGAAAAAAGTAGGCGGTAAAATCGGCGACGCGTTGGAGTTCGACGAAGACGATACGAATTTTGTCGAAATCGACAGCCCAGAAGCGTTTGATTTCAACGCCGATTTCACTTGGTCGGCATGGATAAAGACCGCCAATTCGGGTCCCGGTGTAATCTTCGCCAAGACAGGCGGTCCCGGTACCGATGATAAGGGGCCCAAAACCCTATGGGTTCGCAATAGTGTCCTTAATCTTGACACCGGCTGGGTAGGCAATGTCGAAGATGCCGGAAACAACATTGACGATAATAAATGGCATCACATTGCTGTCGCGGGGACACCAGAGGATAGTAAGGTCCAATTCTTTGTTGATGGTGAAGCAACGGCCGAGGGAGTACTGAACCTCGCCCAATTCCCTGAGGATGACTGGGCAAGTATTCACATGTTTATCGGTTTAGATGGTAGAGCCGACGGCGAATTCGGTGTGTTTACGGGTATCATAGACGAATTCAGCATCTATGATCGAGTGCTTGACGAAGCCGAAGTCAATCAGAACTTCAAGTCTGACACAGGACTCGCTGTTGAACCGAACGGCAAACTCGCCGTGACATGGGGCACTCTCAAAGCACGTCGATAAATGTTATCCCCTCAAGAGGCGCGCTCCCCGAGACGCGCCTCTAAACACATCTGCACGACATCGTAGGTGATAGAATGAATGTCGAGAACCGAACCATCTTTGAAGGTGACAATCTGTATGTGCTTCGGGGTCTTGACGCTGATACCATTGATCTGATCTATCTCGACCCACCTTTCAACTCCAATCGAACCTTTGAAGCAGCAACAGAAAGCGAAGCAGCCGGCGCAGCATTCAAAGATTCCTGGACACCAAACGATTTAGATAGCGCGTGGCACGGTGAACTTGCCGAGAAAGCACCCGATCTTTATCACGCCATCAGCACTGCTGAATTCACGCACGGGACATCCATGAAAGCCTATCTGATTATGATGGGTATCAGGATGTTAGAGATGTATCGAATTCTGAAACCGACAGGAACGCTCTATCTTCATTGCGATGACAACGCAAGCCACTACCTGAAAATGATGATGGATGGCATTTTCGGGAAAGACAATTTTAGGAACGAGATCATTTGGCAAAGAGCCGTAACCAGCAAAGGGAACCTCAAAAAAGGATTGGCACGAGACTCCGATCTTATCCTCCGATACTCAAAAAGCAACGATTTCGTATGGAATCCTGAGGCCGTCACGATCCCCTACGATATGCAGGATCTCGACGAAAAAACCAAACGCCAATATTATTATGTTGAACCCGGTACCGGACGACTCGTATCGCATACTTCTATAACTGCTCAAACGCAAAACCCCGATTCTCATCTCACTTATGACGTGATGGGTGTCACCAGAACCTGGCGGTGGTCGGAATCTCGGATGCTAAAGGAGATCGAAGCCGGACGCGTCGTGCAAACACGCCCCGGAAATGTCCCTCGATACAAACGGTATCTTGACGAACAAAAAGGGAAAACACTAAATAACATCTGGGTAGATATTCCGAACTTAACGGCACGCAATAAGGAGCGGATCGGGTATCCCACACAGAAACCGATCGCTTTGTTAGAACGAATTATTCGTGCCAGCAGCAATCCGGGAAACATGGTGCTCGACCCTTTCTGCGGATGCGCTACCACATGTATTGCCGCGGAACGACTACAACGCCACTGGATCGGCATTGATTTAAGCCCTGAATCTTTCAAACTGGCGAAACTTCGGCTTGAACAGCACGGTATTACCAAGCAGGTCATCCATCGAAAGGGTCATCCTCAAATTTACCAGCAGGAACGAACCCTTAAGCATACACTCTTTGGACGTCAGGAAGGCAGATGCGATGGCTGCCAAACGTTATCCGCATTTCGCAATATGACAGTTGACCACATTGTAGCACGATCCCAAAGCGGCACGGATACTTCCGACAATCTTCAGTTGTTGTGTGGAACGTGCAAATTGATGAAGGAACACGGCATACAGGATCAACCGATTCACCTGTTGAAAAACGGAGGAATTCTCTCATGAAAAAACTTATGAATTTCGGTAAGGGCATAGGTAGACTGATAACAGTTGTCACGTTGATATTCTTCGCAGCACATTTAACAGCAGTTGCAAAACGTGATAAACAGTACGTCGCCAAACAAATCACGAACCTTAAAGTAGACGGCGATCTCAGCGAATGGGAACGCGCTGAAATCGTTGCGTTTGATGAACTGAAAGATGTCGGCGACGGTGTCCCGAAAGCCAACGACTTTACCGGACAAGGCAGGGTTGCGTGGCGTGCTCAAGACCCAACCCGTATCTATTTCGCTGTTGAAATCACCGACGATAAACTCCAAGATATTCACCCGCCCAATGCCAATTGGTGGAATGATGATAGCGTCGAATTCATGTTTGATTTTGACAACGGGATGGTCAGAGAGAGCCTCGTTCAGTGGACACTCGGCGCAAATGGTAAGGATCTATCCGCCGCTGCATCCAAAGACAATACTGAATGGGTGCTGATCAACAATGGAAATGATTACATCTATGAAGTCGCTATCGACCCAACAAAGCCCCGTGGTAATCCCCAGTTTGCCAATCCGGCGAAGGGAAAAAACTTCAAAGCGAAAGATGGCTTACTCATCGGGCTTAGTTTTCATGTCAACGATTGTGAGGGTGGCGGGCGCGAACATCAGATCGGATGGACACCGGGCGGTGCCTGGGATGGTCTCGCCTACGGCGACCTCATCTTTGACGACGAAGTATTACCCGTTGTGCCTTCAGGCAAGCTTGCACTCACGTGGGGAACTCTGAAACAATAAAGATTGTCAGCCATCGACTATCAACAATCCATAATCGGGAACTGACACTGTCAATATTACCCGTTATCAGTGTTTATTGGATGCGATGATCCGATAGTCGATGGCCGTCTTCACCGACGGTTGAACGCCGAAGTCGACCGCCATTTAAAAATGTCAAAATCCGATGCTTCCTTTACATCTGGAATTACGCTCCGCGCGCTTCTGATTGGCACACTCCTCGTTATCGGGAACGCCTACTGGCTCGCCTATGCGGCGGAGATGATCCAACCGCAGTTCCTCCTCAATTTCGTCTCGCTTTTTTTCAACGCGCTCTTCACCCTTTTCGCCGTTATTGCTTTTAACCTTGTTTGGAAAAAACTTGCGCCGAAACACGCCTTGACTGCCCAGGAACTTCTTGTTATCTATATTATGGTCGTCATGGTATCAACGATCGGCGGGCACTCCATGATGACGTTCCTGATCGGCACACTTGCCCATCCGTTCCGGTTCGCTACCATCGAAAACGAATGGGCATCTCTCTTTTGGCGTTATATCCCGACATGGTTTGTGCCTGAAGACTACGCACTGGATGCCTACTTTAAGGGAGGCTTGAGTTTTTATCTCCCGAAGCATCTACGGGGCTGGATGGTGCCGATCCTCGTCTGGACAGGATTTGTTGCGCTCCTCTGGTTCACACTCATATGTCTCAATAGCATTATCCGCGTTCAGTGGACGGAGCGTGAAAAGTTGGCATACCCGATCATCCAATTACCGCTCCAGATGGCGCAAGGACGGAAAAGTTTTTACAGAAACACCACGATGTGGGTAGGCTTTTCGGTCGCCGCCTTTATTGAACTCCTCGCCGGATTAAGCCATCTTTTCCCCCAAGTCCCGGCTATTCGGCTGAGTTCTATTTCGATTACGCATCTGTTCACGGATAAGCCGTGGAACGCTGTCGGGTGGGTACCTTTATCCATCTACCCGTTTATTATAGGACTCACATTTTTTGTCCCGTTGGACATCTCGATGTCCGCATGGTTCTTCTATCTGTTCGGCAAAGCGGAACGGGTGGTTCGGACGGGGATGTTAGGTGAAGGTGAACTCTATTTTGCAGAACGCGCGGGTGGTGCATGGCTCGCCGTCGGTATTTTGGCACTCTGGGGAACCCGGAAACATCTCCGCGATGTGATCCTGAATTGCTTGATGACCAAAAAAGCGTATGACGATTCAAACGAGCCGATGCCTTACCGTGTTGCTGTCGCTGGATTAATCCTCGGGAGTATCGGACTCACGTTATTTTCGGTAAAAGCGGGTATGTCCTTGGGCGGTGTCCTCGGTTTTATTGTCATTTTCACCTTAATGGCGCTCGGGGTTACACGTGTGCGTGCCGAATTTGGACCCCCCTCCCATGAGATCCTCGCTCTCGATCCAGCACGGTTGATGGTCGTCACCTTCGGCGCGCGATTCGTCGGGACGGGTAATCTCACAATCATATCCTTCTACTACTGGCTCAACCGCCTCAATGTTTCACACCCGATGCCAAACCAATTAGAAGGTTTCAAACTTGCAGAACGTGCAGGCATAAACAGCCGAAAATTGGTTTGGGTGATGATGTTCGCGATTGTTATCGGGACACTCGCCTCGTTTTGGGCGTTCCTCTATCTCCTTTATGAGACCGGGGCATTTGCTGTCCACGGCTACGTCATCGGTATTGGTGAGGAGGTTTTCGGTAGACGTTTAGAACGGTGGCTTAACAATCCTACCGGTCCGAATTGGGATGGCTCGCAATCCATGGGAATCGGTGCGGGGATGACATGGATTCTCTATTTCCTGCGGCATAAATTCATCTGGTGGCCCTTCCATCCGATCGGATACGTGATGACAGCCGCAACCTGGGGAGGTCTTGCTGATTTCTGGTTCTCCGTGTATATCGGTTGGATGATAAAGGTTATCATTGTCTCAATCTTCGGTCTACGTGCCCATCAACGTGCAATCCCCTTCTTTCTCGGATTGGTCATGGGCGATTATGTATTCGTAGGGGGCTGGGCACTCATCGGCACGCTGTTCGATATGCCAACTTATGTCCTCTGGTCGCCTTGAAGCATACACAAAGCCGGATTAAACAACACAAGTTAGTTAAAGGAGGTATATCCCAATGTACAATCTAAATGGAAAAGTCGCCTTAGTGACAGGGGCAGGGGGCAAAAACGGTATTGGACGCGCCATTGCAACCCGCTTGGCACAAGAGGGTGCCGATGTCGCTGTTAACGACATGACCGAGCATCCCTACGCCGCAGATCAACCGGATTGGCAGGGTCTACCCGATGTCGTTCGTGAAATAGAGGCGATGGGACAACGGGCTCTCAGCGTCGTCGCGGACGTTACGGACGCAGAACAGGTGAAAAAGATGGTGGACCAGACCGTCGCACACTTCGGCAAAATCGACATCCTCGTCAACAACGCCGGGACGATGGCTGGCAAGGATCGTGTGCCTGTCGTAGATCTGGCTGAAGAGGATTGGGACAGAGTACAAGGGGTCAATGTGAAAGGCGTATTCCTCTGTTCGCAAGCGGTAGCACGTCATCTCATCGCCCAAGGAACGGGCGGCAAAATTATCAATATGTCTTCCGTCACCGGGAAACGGGGGTCGGCGCGCTTCGCCGCATACAGTGCCTCGAAATTCGCTGTGATCGGTTTCACCCAATCGCTCGCGTCTGAGTTGGCACCCTATCAGGTCAACGTAAACGCGATTTGCCCTGGGCTTGTGGACACAGAGCGATTTGGACATCTTGCCTCTGTGCTAATGCCTCAGAATCTTTCTGCTGATGAACAACTTTCGGAATACACACGCCGCTCTAAGGCAGCCGTCCCCATTGGGCGACTCGCCGAGGGAGCAGATGTCGCCAAGATGGCTGCTTTCCTCGCCTCAGACGAAGCCGCCTACCTATCAGGGGTTTCCATCACCGTTGCAGGCGGCACCGTAATGGACTAAGCATTAACGCAAGATGCGTTGGTCGCTCAGGTCCTTTCCACCGACGCTCTTGACGATAGAGGCACCACGCCACTCCTTGACTTCCAAGTCGTGGAAGGCGTTGACAATGTTGTATTGCGTCGGTAGGTCTTCCCAACGCGCTTTGTGGAATTCAACGGTTCCCTCGCCGCGCCACTGCTCCTGCACGACCCGGTTCGGTGTATGCGATGGTGTCAGCACGGCGTAGGCAATATCCTCGGTGCCCCATACACCCGTTCTCGGCATGTATTTGTAATGTAAGCTACCCGTAAGCGGTTGCTCATCACTCGCCTGCGGCGGCGGGGACGCGGGGGGTATCGGGACCTGTTCCGTCGCCCTCACGCGCATGTCCATAAACTTAAAACCGAGCCAACTGGCAGTGCAGTGTGTCTCACCATTAAAAGTTATCGGATCTGGCAGTGCGCAATAGATTTTGGAGAACCCTAATTCCTCACGTCCTGTCAAAATCGGATCCGTCAGATTTTCCCACAGCACCGTCAACAGAGAACCTGTTGCCCTGTCCACCTCACCTTCATAAACCACTGGGAAACTCACACCGAGTGTATTGTAACCCCGTCCTGCGAGCCATTCAATTTCCTTCATATAGCCCCCAGACACAGACACAACGGGTTCGCCGTTGAGTGAGAAGCCTGGCGGCAGAAATGCTTCAAGTTGCTCGCTGTTTGTCAGGAAACTCACTGAAACTGACGTTGATTTCGGGTTATCTTTACACTCAAATTTTCTACCATCGGGCCCGTATCTCGGTCCCGTTCTCGGTCCAAAATGTGTCGGCATCCGATACATCGCGTTCGGATCTAATTTATAACCCATCTCATTCCTCCATGTTTTGGGTAGTATGCCTTTATTGTATCAATATCGAGTGGAATGTCAAGCAATAATCTCAGTTGCTGAAACGTAAGGCTTGATTGACTTCAACACCGAAATGTAATATAATACGTATAGCACCACACCGAAAGGAGCCATTTGACCTTCATGGCTTTTAAACGCGACACGCGCAAAGTAATCATAATTCTTATTATCGCAATATGCCTTGTAACGGGTTGCGAAAAAATTCCAACCCAGATGATCACCACAGAATCCATTGACAAAGTCGCAGTTGCCACCATTTCTGAAATAGAGGGGAGTGGTCTAACCGGCACAGCGACCTTCACAGAAATGGATGAAGGGGTTCATGTTGTCATCGAAATTCAGGGTGCTACATCGGGCTTGCACGCCATTCATCTCCATACAGGTAGCAGCTGCGACGATATAGGACCGCATTGGCATCCTATGGAAGTTCCAGCGGGGACATCCGGTATCCCTGTCGTCCAAGCGGTACTCGATACGCCACCTATCGGTGTAGGCGAAGTCGGTAACATCACAGTCGGCGAGGCAGGCATGGGTATTCTGGAATTTAAGACCCCGTTCTGGTCTCTCGGTGGAGATCCAAATACCGATATCCTCGGCAAACTGATTATGATTCATGAAACTGGGGACACTTTCCTAACCCATCCGCACGCGCAACCCATGAACATGCAAACGGACATAAATATGGAGACGGTCCAACCGCATTTCCATCCACCAGGGACACCAGCACACTCCCACACCAACACGCAGACGACGATCCCCACAATCCTGCCAGGCGGCGGTGCCAAAATCGGTTGCGGTTTGATAACATTAAAGGAATAATCTCATTCTGTAAGAGCAACCTCCTGGTCGCGATTCCACCAAATAGTAGATGTTGTTTCCAACCGCATCTATTTACTATATCTCGCCTGCTTCTTCTAATGCATAAGCAATAAGCGATTCATCCAGATATATTCCCTTTTCTTGCAAGGTAATTAAAAGAGGCTTGATTTCGCCAATCAAGCCTTCTTCTTTTGCCTTCAGCAAAATGCCTACTGTGCCTATGAATGGTAATCCGAAGCGCAACAAGTGGACTGTTATTACTGATGACTGGATTTTCGGGCATTCTCAAGTTCCGTTCGGAGATCTTCAGCTGTGCCAAAAGGAGAAAGCCCGTAATCTCCCATAAGATACATAAACTCTTCGCGCGACACGCCTGCGAGACGGGCGGCGAGGCCACTACTTAACTCTTCGTTTTCGTAATACTTCATCGCTAACGCGATGCGCGTTTCCTTATCAATTTCAAGTGGTTCTTGCCGTGGAGTCAATAGATCTATGATATCCTCAGGCAATTCAACCCCTGTTTTTTTCTCAAAGGCAGCAACACTGTCGTGTGTGTTGTGAAATGTTTCAGCAATATCTACGCCTTGGAGTATGGCAGCGGTCAGATCGTGTTGTGCTTCTTCCCATTTTTCGATACGCAACCACGCTTCACCCCGCGTATAGTATGACTCAGCAACCTTTGGCTTCAGGACTATCGCTTGACTATAGTCGGCAATGGCTTTATTCAACTCACCTTTGTAGCGATAGGCGTTACCACGATGACTATATGCCTCAGCATAGTCTGGGTTCAATTCTATCACCGTGGTAAAGTCTTTGATAGCGTGGTTAAAATCGTGTTTTATAAGACAAGCACCGCCGCGATTGTAATAAGCATCAACATGATCAGGTTTAAGTTTTATTGACTTGTTAAAGTCTTTAATGGCAAGGTCAGTTTTGCCTTTGATGCCGTAGGCAGCCCCGCGATTATAATACGCTTCGGCATAACCAGGCTTGTGTTTAATTGCTGTGTTATAGTCTTCAATTGCTTTTTCATGTTCACCTTTAAGGTAATAAGTGATTCCACGATTGCAATAGGAGTCTGCATAGCACGGATCCTTCTCTATCGCTTTGTTGAATTCGTCAATAGCAAGATTGTACTCACCCTTTTCAGCGTGAGCAATGCCTCTGGCATTGAGGATTTCAACCATGTCCCTTTTGGCAGATGGCGTATTGCCAGTATAAGCAAAACTGAAATTAAAAGATGCAAGAGCAAGTTCTTGATTCAGTTGCAACATCACTTTTTACCTCTACAATGCGGGTTACTTGTGGGTAATGATAACATGTTCAATTAGTAGATGTCAAGCGAAAAGCCGAAAACGAAATAATCCAAATCACTCGCAAAATCAGTTGAATTAAGTAATGAGTTATGGTATCATGCGATAAACCTTGAATGGAGTAAGATGATGAAAATCAGAGACATACAGACAGTCCGCATCAACGTGCCAGAACGAGACATTAAACGCACGGAACCCCGCCGTGAATCGTGGAATGTCCACGCTGAAGTCGCCAACCCGATGTCGCGCTACCCACAATACAAACGCCACCGCTCCAGTTGGATGCCGCAGACGTGGGATCAAGTCTACGTCAAAGTCACTGCCGAAGACGGCACTTGGGGTATAGGAGAAACCTCTTTCGGCACACCGGTCGCCGCAATCATCGATGAACACTTCGCACCGATGCTCATCGGTGAGAACTGCTTTGCCGTTGAAAAGATTTGGGACATGATGTTCCGTATGTCCAAACCTTACGGTTCGCAAGGCTTAACCAGTTGCGCGATGAGTGGGGTTGACATCGCCTTGTGGGACCTGAACGGCAAGATCAAAAATCAGCCCGTCTATGAGCTGCTCGGTGGACCGTTGCGCGAAAAGATGTTCGCTTACGCCACAGGCAACGATACCGATTGGCAGTTGGCACTCGGTTTCAAAGCCGTGAAATTGGCGTGTCCCTATGGACCGGTAGACGGCGAATGGGGCTTGAAAGAGAACGAAAAACTGGTCGCGAAGACCAGAGAAACAGTCGGTGACGATGTTGAAATCATGCTCGACTGCTACATGGCTTTCGATGTCGATTACACCATCCGCTTAGCACACCGTCTCCGTCCGTATCGCCTCAAATGGATTGAGGAGTTCCTCATCCCAGAAGATATCGAGGGCTTAGTCAAAGTCAGAGAGGCGGTCGATTGGGTGAGTTTAGCAAGTGGCGAACACCACTATACCCGTTTCCCGTTTCAGCAGATTATCGAAAAACGGTGCTTGGATATTCTGCAACCCGATACCTTCTGGGTAGGCGGGATAACGGAATGCGTCAAAATTTGTCATCTCGCAGATGCTGCTGGTCTCACTGTTATCTTCCACGGCGGTGGACTCCGTCAATCTGGCCTCCATCTTTCCGCTGCTATGCCGAACACGCCGTGGGTAGAATACTATCTCGGTACGCCGCCAGGTGTCCCGTTAGAGGAAACGAAACGCTTCGAAGGTGAGTCGCTCCCAACGGATAGTTATATCGCTCCGAATGACGGACCCGGACTCGGCTTGCACATTGAAGAGGCGTGGCTAACGCCGAGGAATCCGCGGTAATATGATGCGCTACATCACCTTTCTGATCCTATTCTGTATCGGTGGTAACGTATACACCCAAACACTTATCGATTCAATTGTCGCGGTCGTCAACGAGGACGCTATCACACGTAGTGAGCTCGAAGATGAATTTCGTATTGCTACAGTTTTTTTAGGAATACGCGCCGCCGCGCCGCCGACCCTTGCTGAGAAACGCGCGGCACTCAATACTATCATCAACCGCACATTCGTCCTACAAGAAGCCGAACGGCGCGGCATCGTCGTAACCGAACGTAACACACAAGTTGCCGCAAAAATAGCAGAAATTTCTGTCGAATATGCTTCGGATACAGCACTTCAAAGCACTTTGCAGCACTCCGAATTGGAAAAATCAGCAATAGAAGCATGGGTCTACGATCAGTTGATTTACGATGAATTCTTTCGCCGCATATTTTTCAATACCGTCAACAGCGAAAAGGTCGCGCAATTAGCCAAATCGTATTACAACGCCAATAGTGCCGAGTTTATTGTGCCACCGACAGTCACCTTCAAATCCCTACTTATCGTCATGCCAAAGAATGGATCCGAGGTAGAAAAACAGGAAGCTGAGACCCTGGTGCAAAAACTCAATGAACGTTTACAACAGGGACAGACATTTCAGGCAGTCCGTGAAATTTATGAAACACAGTTAGAACTCAGGCTCGAGGTCACAACGCTTGAAATAGACACACCCTTGGGGACTATCGTAACGAAATTACAAGTTTCTGAACGGAGCATACCCTTCCGCGTTTCGGAGGGATACCAGATCGTTGAACGCATTCGGAATAATTCAGCGTACCAAAAAACATACCAAGACGTCAGTGGGGAGATTACAGAGCGGATTCGGCAGGAGTTGGCAAATGAACAATTTGAAGCATGGTTAACCCAAAGGAAAGCAGAGGAAACTTGGCATATTTTGGACGATGAACTTGCACAAGAGAAGAGTGAGGCGAAGTAAACGGATGCGGCACAATCAGCCCCGAAGACATGCGATAGGTAAACAGACTACAAATGGCTGGGCCCATTTTGTCATTGCTACACTTCTGTTTATCCTCACTGCGTTGGCATCTGGAGACGATATAGCGGACTTTCCTAAAGAATTCCAGAAACAGTTGAAAGATGCCGAGCGTGCGCTTCAAGCGGAGGAATGGCGCGAGGCACTCCGTTTATATCAGGCACTCGGTAAAACGGCACCAGATTTTCCACTTGTCTACATCGGCACGGGAGATGCCGCCGCAAAACTGAAGGACTATCCCACCGCTATTACTGCTTTCCAACGTGCCTTGCGAGTCCTTTCAACACACCCGCAAGGCAATATTACAATATCCCGCCTACAGCTTACGGTGCAAGGCAAACTCGCTGCTGCATATCATCGCAATAAACAACTCGACGAAGCCGATATGTGGTTCCAAAAAGCCGTTAAAGGCGCCGGTGAAGACGCCCCCGTGGCGTGGTATCTTGCTTTAGGACAGATTGAAACCGAGCGTGGAAATTTAGAGCAGGCACGGAGATACTATATCGTCGCTGTGCAACTACATCCAGAGGCGACCGCTGCCTATAATAACCTTGGGCACGTTCTCCTCAAACTCAACCGCATCGACGAAGCCGATGCCGTATTTCGGGAAGCACTCACCCAAGACGAGACGCTCGCCAGTGCTGCTTTCGGGCGGGGTGAGGTTAGCGCGAGACGCGGACAATTCACTGTCGCCCAACATTTCTATGAACGTGCCATTCGATATGCTCCAGAAGAACCCATTTTTTACAAATCGCTCGCAGCTGTTCTCAGTAATATGGGGAACACCAGAGAAGCCGAAATTGCTGAAGCGCGTTATCGTCGAAGGCTGGCGGAACGTTATCGCGGGCAAGCCCATTGGCTCATTGAGAAGAAACAACCGGAGCGCGCCTTAACGCCTCTCCAAAAAGCCATCGAAACGGATGAAACCTTTATCCCCGCTTTGAAAGATTATGCCTACGTTCAGATGCAACTCGGAAAATTCGTAGATGCCAAGCAATCGTATCAACAGGTTCTTATAATGGAACCTACCTCGCGTCAGGCACTTCTGCACCTCGGCATGATAGACACCAGACTCGGTAACCAAGCCGCAGCGGTTTCACACTATCTCTCGCTTATCCAACACGAACCGGATTTTATGGACACCTACGTTCAACTCGCAAACTTGCATGAGAAGTCCGGGGACTTACAAGCTTCCGCAAACGCACTCACGATGGGGATACAACACGAACCGACATGGGCACCTGGATACTTGTGGCGTGGCAAGATTTACCAAAAACAGAATAAATCCGGTATGGCAGAGATAGATTTCCGTCGCGCCCTCCAACTCGCCCCAGACGTTCCGTTTCCCAAAGAGGCATTAGCATCCTTACTCGCAACGGAAAACAGGAAATTGGACGAAGCATTGACCCTTGCCAAGACTGCAGTCGAAAGCGACGATCAACCGATACATCGCGCCACACTTGCCTTCGTTTACTATCGCCTCAACCGCATTCCCGATGCACGCCGTGAAATCGAAACTGCTTTTGCTCAAACCCCGAAAAACCCCTATATCCTGAGAGTTCGCTCAGAAATCCTGAAAGTCGATCCATAAAGGCAACTTCCAAATTATGACTTCCGCGTTTTTTTGTTGAAAATTAAAGTAAAAAATAGTATAATTTACCCAAATTGTATGGTCAATAGATGTGGAGAGTCACATTTAACCTGAATAAACTTTATTGTTTTCAAGCCGCACTATGAGATTTGTGACTTTTCCGTAACTACTGACTTCAGAATATAGAAATAAGGAAGTCTACAGTATAAGGAGCACTAACAATGTTAAAATTTCAGATGATTTTAATTGCCGTTTTGGTCGCTTGTTTCGCCTTTGTATCTTGTGACAGAGCACAGCAGATCATGACACCGGTTACGGATGATATGATGGCAGACAGCGATTCGGAAAAGATGGACGACACCATGATGGATGACACCATGATGGATGACACCATGATGGATGACACCATGATGGACGACACCATGATGGACGACACCATGATGGATGACACCATGATGGATGACACCATGATGGACGACGGCATGATGGATGACGGCATGATGGATGACACCATGGACGACGGCATGATGGAAGAGGACATGGAAGAGGACATGGAAGAGGATATGGAGGATGATGCCTAATAAGTCCATTTCACAATATTTCTAAAAAAGAGACCAGTAACTGTATACTATGGTTGCTGGTCTCCTTTTCGTTGTCCAACACTCCACCATCCCTCGATTGTCGAACATGCTGCGTCTCATTTTAAGCCAACCTATGCGTTCTAAATTTTTATATAGAACTTACGTTCAGTAGGATCAGTCTCCGAATAGCGATCCGCTACGATATATTTTTATTGAAAATTAAAGCGAAATATCGTATTATTTAAAGTGAAGTTGTGTAATAGATGAACTCGAAGAGTAACAGAATACAATGGATAAACTTTATCACTTAAAAGCCTGCAACTCTTCGTTGATTCTTATTTTAATAGACAAGGAGTATATTTAATAATGTTAAAACCCCAAATCGCTTTGATTGCGATTTTGATCGCCTGTGTCGCTTTCGTATCTTGTGAGCGCGCGCAAAAAATGTTAGAACCAGCCGCTGACGATATGATGACAGACGATGACATGACGACAAGCGATGACATGTCAACAGACATGATGATGGATATGACGAAGCTGCTGGACCCGACAATGTATATGTCGTGGGCGCATGTCGCGCTTCCAGCACCAACGATGACCGTAGCAGAGGCTGCTGCAGCCGGGAATGCTGCGGGAACCGGGGCAGCTCACAATCCAGGCAGCGATGTTTTTACCTCACGCACGGTCTATATCAACGAGGTCGGTGCTATGGCGAACAAGGCAGGAGCAACAGAATATCCCGTTGGGACCATAATTGTCAAAGCAATTATGGATGAGACCGAAACATCTGTCGATAAAGTTGCTGTAATGATGAAAGACGACGATCCGATGTATGCGGGCCACAATGGGTGGATGTATGCCAAATATTTTCTTTCCAGTGATGGCACGCCCGAGCTGAAGGCGGGATCTCACGTTCCAGGACATGAAGGCAACGGTTGTCACGGTTGCCACGCCAAAGCCACAAACGACAGTGTCTTCGTCTCACTCTCCATGCCTGAAATGCCTGAAATGTCTGAGATGCCTGAAACACCTGAAATGCCTGAAATGCCTGAAGGTGCTGGTGAAACACCTGAAATGCCTGAAATGCCCGAGATGCCTGAAACACCTGAAATGCCTGAGGCTGATGCTGGTAATGGAAATGGTACCGGTAATGGCAACGGAGCTGGTGATGGTGATCATGCCGGTAATGGAAATGGTGCCGGTGATGCCCAATAGTCACATCTCATAACACACCCACAAAAAGGGGACCGAGAACAGCATTCTGTAGCTGTCGGTCCCCTTTTTACTTTTTCACCTAAACCTCAGACGACAAACGCTCCGCTTTGCGCTGGCAGTGAAACGCTTACGGTATCTTCTGAGACTGTCACTCGATTTCCATTGAGCAGGTCCTTCGCAGAAATTTGAAACGCCGAAACCGGAACATCTATCGTTTGAGAACATCGCCCCGTATTGAATGCGATTAGGATAGAATCCGTTTCTGAAGTGCGTAGATACGCGTAAGTCCCCTTTTGAACGTTCAAATGAACAACTTGTCGCCTACCAGAAGTAAGTCCTGGAAACTGGTTCCGTAACGCTCCCAAGCGTCGGAAATAATTCAACAGGTCGTTGTCTGCTTCATCCGCCCACGGCATCGGTAACCGCGCCTCCTCAAACCACCCAAGTGGGTTCCTTTGCGAAACGCCGACTTCGGTTCCATTGTACATTACAGGCGGTGCGGGAAGTGTGAAGAGCACCAATGCCGCCAATTTGACTTTCGCCTCATCTTCCCTTGCCAAATAGAGGATACGCGTCATATCGTGGTTATCCAGAAACGCTGGAAGTGAAAAGTCGTCTGGAAAGTATGTCTCATGCGATGCTAAAAACGCTTCAAATTCCAGCAGTGTCGAAGTTTCAAGGACAAACGTTCGTCGGAGGGCATCCGCAAGCAGGAAATCGAGGCACCCATCAAAATGTGGAATATAGGACGCGATGACTTCGGAATGACTCACGACTTCCCCGAACAGAAAAGCGTCAGGCTTCACGGCTTTACAAGCTCGGCGAAAATCTGCCCAGAACGTCCGTGGCGGTCCTGGTGCGTAGTCGAGCCGATATCCATCAACACCTTGCTGAAGCCAATGCTGTGCACACTTCAATAAATAATCGCTCGCGGGTTTGTGTTTTAAGTTCAGTTGTGGCATTCCCTTCACAGTGAAGAAACTTGCGTATTCATCGGGCCAGCGCTGCCATGTGTACCACGCTCGATACTCACTGTCTGGGTCCCGCTGCGCCGCTTGAAACGTCGGATGGTGGTTCGACCAATGGTTGGCAACAAAATCGAGAATAATCCGTATGCCACGTTGATGTGCTTCGTTAATGAGTTCTATCAGTTCTGCGTTCGTGCCGAATCGAGGTTCAACGGTATAATAATCTGTCGCATCGTAGCCGTGGTGAGATGGACTTGCAAAGAGGGGTGAAAGCCAGATTGCATTGCATCCAAGCGATTGAATGTAGTCAAGTTTCTGAATTGCGCCCCGGAGCGTTCCACCGAAAAACCCAGAGAGATTTGTCGGTTTCTTCCACTGCACACCGTCTCCTGGATAGAATCGATCAAGAAAGATGTGATAGATAACGGCATCGCGGACCCACTTCGGCACGTCGTAATCGTCAATAGAGAGGCCGAATTCGGTTGCTTCGGAGAACACCCGCGCTTGGTTATCCGCAAAGATCCATCCATCTGATCCCACGACGCGTCCACCAATTCTATAGTGGACGACCGTCCCGCTGGATTGTGGTGGAATTTGTCCATGCCAGTGGCGCACATATCGCCATTCAAGTGTGTTCCATACCGACCCACTCGAGGCGAGTTCAAACGTAGATTCCTGACCAGCTACATCCACCCAACAGCGAACCGAATCATAGGGGACACCGCCAGAAGTTGTAACATAAATGTCAATCGGTTGATTCGGTTTGGGTCGCGACGGGTTCGTAAGCGGTAGATTTAATCGGTGAAGGTGTTTTATACCCACTAAATTGCTTCGGTGCTCGGTGATACGGTTCTTAAAATCTCTTTGCGGACCAAACATAATTTCCTCTTTCACTAAACAAAAAAGCCGTGCAGCGGGTACACGGCTTTTCGATTTTTTAAGCTTTCCTTGCGGTTCGTTTAGGACTACTTATCGCCCCAAGCGCGCCCACGTGGAATCAATAACAGTTGTCCCACGCTCAGTTTTCTCCGATCAAAGATATAATCGTCTTGGTTCGCGGCGACCAATCGTTTCCACATCTCCGCGTCATCAAAAATCTCAGGACGCGAAGCGATGCGCTTGAGTGCCGCTTCGCCGTTCTCTTCCTGAATATCCTCTTCCTTCACACGGTATCTGTCGAGTACTTCAGGGCTGGTGATGCTGAAACTGAAACTGTGCGAACTTTCGAGGGCATTGCCCGCCATATCGGTAGCACCGGAGACGGTGGCAGTGTACATACGTCCGGCGCGCATCGGCATATCGGATGTAAACGTCACAGAATCGCCACTTCCTGTCACTGTCCCAGACAGCGTCGCGTTCATCGGTTCACTCATCGAATCTTCCGTTTTCGTAACCGTCACATCCACGACCACGCTGTTGCTGTCAATCGGTTCGCTGAAGGAGACCGACAGGCTATCCATCACATTCAAGGAATTCTCGTATTCAGAGATAACCGTGCCATCTACAGGCTCGTTCATTGTCACCGTCGGCGGGGTCGCGTCCGTGTAAGTAAATCTCTGTGAAAGTGTGACCGGTACTTCCGGTTTACCCTTATTGGTAACAACGATGGACACAGATTCTCCTGCCATGCCACCCGGAGTTACTGCCGTGATCTGCATTTCACTTGGGACGGTTACACTTTGCGCATTTTTTCCACCGAACGTCACGGTTACGCCGTTTTTCATATCAAATTTTTCGCCAGTAATCTGGACAGTCGTCCCACCGGTTTCGGGTCCCTCTGTAGGACTCATTCCACTCGGTATCGGTTCCGGATTACAGCCAGCACATCCCGCTATCCACGCGCAGACAATCGCGAGGACAACAGGCACGGCTTTTTTGGCGACGCTGGCAAGCCAAAACTTGCTGTTGAAAATCCTGGGTTTTTTCATTAATTCTGTCTCCTTATGGTCAAGAAGGCTCTCATTTCGGATCGCGCTAAATTTTACTGTTGAAAGTAACGCAGCCGGCAAGCCAAAACTTGCGATTTCTATTAGAAGAAGGATTTCGTGGTTAGAGGGAAGCCTCTAAATCATACCTTAGATTATTATACACACAAATTGGAGCAGTTGTCAACACTTTTTTGCAGGGACTGTAAACAAAAACCTGCGTCATAAATATCCTAACCGCGCCAAGTCGTCCGCTTGAGTGGGTCGCTCACACGAACGGTTAGCGCTGGACCGAAACCTTCTACGGATAACTTTACCGTGTCTCCGTCTCCAATTGCGGTGAGTGCCTCATGGTGCGTCCCTGTCGATACAACATCACCCGGTTCCAACGTTACCACATTGGTCACCTCTGCGAGCAATTCAGGGATAAAGCGTGCCATGGAATTTGTAGAGAAATCATGCTGAAGTCCGTCGTTAATCCAGAGTTGCACGCCGAGTGCGTTCCCGTCAGCCACTTCATCAGCAGTAACGATCGCTGGACCCATCGGTGCAAACGTGTGCCAGCTTTTTCCCAAGAAGAACCCGCCTGGTAACCCCCGCGCGGAAACATCAATAAATTGCGTGTAACCAAACACACAGTCCAAGGCGTTCTCTTCGGAAAGATGTTTCGCCGTCTTACCAATCACAATGGCTAATTCCGGTTCAAAGTGAAACACGGTCACATCAGCCTCTGGTAGGTCTACTGTTGCTTTCGTAGCAATGATGCCGGTCGGTGACTTCAGAAAGGCATTGAAATCCCCGCGCGACGGACTATCTGGCTCAATGTAATTGCCGGCAAGGCAGACGAGTTGTCCCGGACGCGGGACGGATGCTTGAAAACTGACATCATCCAAAGCGGTAGCAGTGCCATTTTCGACTGCTTCCTCTATTGTCGGACGTAGATTATCAAAATCCTCAATCACCGTTCGTATGAGTTCTTGTGGCGTATGGTAGGAAACACTACTGAGTGCTCCGCCGATGTCAACGATTCCATCTTCTGTTATTACACCGAGCTGATAATCATTAAAAAAGGCAAGTTTCATTTTTTCTCCTCAAGACGTGTCACAAGCGGATGACTCCGCTCCTCTAACGGCAGTTGTACCTTTTTCCCACTGAAATGGGAGACGTAGGTTGCGCTGACACACTCAAGGGAAGTCAGGGCGTTACATCCACCGAGTTCTGGTTGGTTTTCGTTAAGAATTGCGTCTCGCATATTTTTTGCGCTCCAGATGGTGTGGCGCGACTGCCACGATTTTCCGGAGATCAGAAACGCTGATGGGTCAAGTTCTATCTGTTCCCATGCGGGTGTATGCGCTGCAAAAGAGACATCAAACGGACAGTACCACATTTCATCTATACCGGTGTCTGGGTGCGGTTTTACCATCAATTGCCCCTCTGAACCGAGCAGATGCGGTCCCATCATCCACCCGTGTCTGGGTTCGCGGCAATAAAGTTCCATGATACCGTAGGCACTGTTTCCACCACCGATATGCACGAGCATTGTATCTCCGGCAACGATACCGTTGTCGCGTCGGTCGGTTTTGCACAATTCGCTGCTGTGCATAATGTCCGCTTCCGTCACATCGTGTCCCTGATATGTGATATGCGCCTGAATCCAAGAGATACCGTCTAAGAAAAAATCCATCTCATCAAAATAGTGGACCCCCATCTCCATCAACTCGAATCCGGCTTCACGTCCTTTGCCGACTTCACGAATCGAACGGAGTTCTCCAATTTTACCGGCATCGACCAGAGATTTCGCGTGCCGAAAAAGCGGGGTAAATCGGAACTGATGACTCACCGCCAAGTGCACACCTGCCTCACGACATGCTGTGCGCATCTGGTCTGCCATTTCCAAATCAACGGACAACGGTTTCTCACATAAAACGTGGATACCTTCTTTCGCGGCAGCAATCGCAACCGGTGCGTGTAACGGTGCGTGTGCACACACTTACGATATCGAGTCCCTCGCGTGCGAACATCTCTTCGTAATCGGTATATCGGTTTGAAACACCGTATTCGTCGGCGCGGCTGTTGAGCGCATCTTGGTTTATGTCACACATCGCGACGAGATCGACGCCTTCCAAGTTTGCGTGCGCGCCCGCGTGGCTTCGGCTAATCCCGCCACACCCGACAATCCCTGCGCGTAATGCCATGAGTTATCTCCTGAATCCAGCTTAGATTGGTGATTTGGGTGTCGTTTCAGATTTCGTGCTCAGATGTATTATACGCTGTTAAAAAAAGAGTGCAAGCCATATTTTTAATTTTCCTTGCGGTTCGGTGAGGTAGGTTTGTGTTTGTGGAACTAATTTTAAGAGATAGTCATCTCTAATAACGCCTGCCACTGCGCCTCATCCACAAGGACCCCCTTTTCAAGGCTTTCTTGCCGTGTCCCCAACATGCCTTCCCCAGGATACCTCACACTCTCATCTTCGTCCAAAGGGATAGCCGTTTGGAAGTCATCAATAATCGCTGCAACCGTTTCTTCCAACACCGCTTGCCCCATCATTCCGGTGGCATTAATCGCAATATACACCTGAGAGACGGCGTATTCAGAACCCTGCTTTCCTATTTCGTGTGTCGCTTGCCCACCCGAAATAACGGATGCCATCGTGTCAAGCACCAATGCCAAACCCGATCCCTTCCAATAGCCGATCGGCAGTGCTCTTGCGGAATCGAGAATCTCTCCCGGTTCAACTGTTAACGCCCCTTTGGTGTCGTATCCACCCGGTAACGGCAATTGTTTTCCTTGTAGCTGCAGCACTTCCAATTTCCCGTTTGAATACTGGCTCATCGCCATATCCAGCAGAATGTGTCCCTCTTGTCGCGGCACAGCAATCGCCATCGGATTGTTCCCAATCTTCTTTTCCGCAGAACCCCACGGTGGCATGAGTCGCGTCGTATTCGTCCAGCATATCCCGACGTATCCGGCTTCTGCGGCTTGTAAGGCATAGGCACCACCACGCATCCAGTGATTTGTATTTGAAAGCCCAACACACCCAATACCGTGGACATCAGCGAGTTCCGTTGCCCGTTGCATACAGAGGTGAGCATTGACGAGTCCGACCCCCATCTTGCCATCCCATCGTTCTAAGGCACCGAACCCCTCAATTTTCTCTGGTTGCGCCCGAAAATCGATCTGTTTGTTCTCCAGTCCAGCAACGAATCCGGGGAAGCGATTGAGTCCGTGCGAGTACACGCCGTCACGCTGATTTTCGGCGAACAGTCGCGCACACAGCATCCCGCGCTCGCCATCAAACCCGATTGCTGCAAGCACACGATAAAATTCATCTCGTAAAATTTGGAAAGGCACACGTTTCATACGCTTTTTTCTCCTACCACATTTCAAGCCATTGGGTAACGGGCGTTACAGGCTGCGTTTCGCTATGGATGACCCACTTGAAATCCGGATCCTGCCAGTAAATTGTGCCCGGATGATCGCCATCTCGGAGATACCGGATGTCAATTGCCCAACGGATACTCTCGCTGGTGGTGTGCGGTAGGGATCGGTGGAGCGTTAGATTGTGGAACACTAAGGCATCCCCTAATTCCATTGGACACGTCACGACGCGCGAGTCCTCAATAAGTTCATCCATAACCTCAAGAAATTTCCCTTCCCGCTCTTCCGTGTGATGATTCACCACGCCTAATCGATGTGAACCTGCAACCACTTGTAAACAGCCGTTGCTCTCATCTACTGGCACCAACGGTATCCATGCAGTCGGGATGAGCGAAGTTTCACTTACTGTCCCAAAATAGCCACTATCTTGATGCCATGGCACGACAGTCAACTGCTGACCGGGGAGTTTCGGACGCGCATTGAAGACGGGATGTCCGATAACATCCGTCCCTGTAAGTTGACCGATTGCGTCCACGAGGCGCGGCGCGTGGTGCAGCTCGAAGACCTCTGGTGTCGCAACCTGGTTTCGCCAAGAACGCCCAAAGCGGTTGGCGTGTTCACCCGCGACCTGTGAGAATCGCGTCTCAAAGGGGAGTTCTGTCCCTTCATCTTCGATAATCCCATCCGCTTTCAACTCGCGGATGATGCCGTCTACCACACGGGCAAAACTCTCCCGCACGCCATTGATGGCAGATTCTGGGACAACGCCTTTTAAGAGCAAATATCCATCGTTTTCCCACTGATCCATCTGCTCAGGTGATAACGGAGTCATCTGTTTTTGATCTGTTTTCATTTTTCCAATTCCAATTTTTAATTTTACTTTGCGGATAAGCAATGTGGATGCTGATTGCTATTGCTGCAGTTTGAAAATTCTGTAGAAATCATAACATACCTGACGAAAAAAGTCAAAAAAAGCAGAATTATAGTCGGTTGGATTGAACGTGCAAAACCCAGTAAATAACTGAAAACCGATAACTAAAAAATTGACATTTCGCCCAAAAAATGATACCCTACACACCAAAGGAGGACGCAGAATGGCAACTTTAACGCAAACCGAGAACCAAATCAGACCGCTGTATATTGACGGATACACCCATCAACTCAGTTATGTCGCAGGTGAAGAAATCGCGTTCCACATCTCAACGAGTGCAGAAAACTATTCACTTGAGATTGCTCGTATCGGCGCGACACGCGAGGTCGTCTGGCGTCAAGCGGAACTTCCAGGTGAAGCACAACCGATTCCGACAGATGCGTCATCGCAGGGATGTGGATGGTCTCCTATTTTTACGCTCGAAGTGCCTGAAACGTGGCAGAGCGGCTATTATGAAGGCACCCTCCGTGCGACGGATGGCGGCGGTGATCATGTCTATAGAAATCATCGCACGGCTGAAAGCACGCTCTTCTTTATTGTCCGTCCCTCGAAACCGGGAGCGAACACGCCTATTCTGCTCCAACTCTCTACTAACACCTATAACGCATACAACAACTGGGGTGGGTTTAGTCTTTACGGGTATCACGGGGCAAGCAAGATACAGGGGAACCGCGTCTCGTTTGATCGACCGACCCGCGGCATTTTCAGGAACTGGGAATTGCCCTTTATCGTCTGGGCAGAGCAGAACGGATATACGTTCGATTACGCCGCGAACTCCGATTTGGAATTCTGCCCTGAAATGTTAGAGCACTACAAACTCGTCTTAAGTGTTGGGCACGATGAATACTGGTCTGCTCCGATGCGCGATAGCCTTGAGGTATTCATCGCAAACGGCGGAAATGCTGCCTTTTTCAGCGGGAATTCCGTCTGCTGGCAGGTTCGATCCGAAGATGCTGGCAGAGCTCTTGTCTGCTGGAAGCAAACCTATAACCAGGATCCGGTTTTTAAGACCGATGACCTCAGTACCCTGAGCACGTTGTGGAGCCACTATCTGGTGGATCGTCCTGAGAACCAATTGACAGGTGTCGGCTTCCTTCAGGGAGGTTATCACCTGAGTCACGGTCAATTTATGGACGGTCCAGGGGAATACACCGTCCATCATCCAGAACACTGGGTATTTGAAGGCACGCACCTCTCACGAGACGACACCTTCGGTGGCGAAAACACCATTGTCGGTTACGAATGCGACGGATGCGAGTGGACCCTCGTAGACGGGTTGCCGGTCCCGACCTATCAAGACGGCACGCCTGAAGGCTTTACGATTCTCGCAACGGCTCCTGTCCGTTGGCATCCTGACGACTGTGAATGGTATGAACGCTGGGAAAGAGGGAGAACCGGTGCCGCAACGATGGGTATTTACACGAAAGGTGGGACAGTCTTCACTGCTGCTACAACCGACTGGTCGCACGGATTGGCGGGTGGTGATGCAACGGTTGAACGCATCACGCACAACGTCCTGCGGCGGCTCACAGGATAAGTCCGCGTTATATCTCTTTACGCTGAAATGAGACGTGTGCTGCTGCAAATAACACCATAAAAAAGAGTAATAGCAGCATCACGTCCAGAATCGCGCCCTTGAAGGCATCCTCTAAACGCACTCGGTCCTGAAATTTAGGAATACTTTCAAAGGGAACGGGCTTATCAGACATACCTTCTCTAACAAAAGGGATGTGTAAACTATCTGGATCCGCGCGATCGGCAGAGATGAGGAAATCATTGAATTCATCGGCATAACGCTCGGCATTTTTCAAAAAATTCAGATACCTTTGGAACCCTGTTCCTGCGAGGGATTCGATTGCATATTGTGTGACCGCAGTGGGTGAGATCCGATTAACCTCCCTTGCAATCTGAATTTGATTGATTTGGGCACGCAAGAACATTTTATTTAAGCGTTTTCCCTCTTGGAGTTCTTCATTGAGAAACTCCGCCCACAGCATCGTTGCTGGTGTTGGTGGACGTTGACGGGTTGGGGCACCTTCCTCTAATCCACGTGCCTTGTAGCGTTCATAGAGTCCACTACGCGTGAAATATATAGGGTTCGGTCCCTTCCGAATTGATGGTAGGTTTAGTCCGCTCATAATTGTCCCAAGCATTGACGGTACGAGGATAACCCAAATTACCCATACGAGCAGCAGGATGACGAGGCTTGTTGAAGGGGTGTTAAGAAGTGTTGAGATGAAAAGCCCCAAAGCAATAAAGACAGATATATATATCAAACCTACGACGAAAATACCACCGATTCTGTACCATTCTTGGGTGTTTAATTGCAGGTTTCCAGAGAGATAGAGCAGTAGGAGATTAACCAGTACCCCGCTCATGAAAACAGCACCAAGGCTGAACAGATTGCTTAAGAATTTCCCAGTGAGCAGCGTTCGGCGTGCAACGGAATTTGACAAGGTCAACCGGAGGGTGCCTTGTGCCATTTCACCAGCAACCGCGTCGAAGGTAAAAATCAGTGCAAGGAAACTGAGAATGTTTGCGATGATAAGCGTCCAGTCGATTCTTAAGAAGATCGGAAAGATGTCGGCTGCTCGGATTGGCGGAAAACTGGTATACTTCAGTCTCCAGATACCCGAAAAAGGATAGTTCTTTCCATCTATAACGGAATTCCAGCCCCAACCGGCACTCCAGCCCAATACAGACTCCGGTAGATTATTTTCACTACCGTGTGCACAGAACGAGAGTGGTGAAGGTTTTTTGTAAAGTTCACCGGGCCCGCGGATGACGAGGTTGTAGAACTGACGGCTATCGCGTTCTATCCCTGCCAAAGCCTTTGAGACGTTTTGCCGATATTCTGCTTGCTGTACTTTAGACGCGCCTATATGCCCCAAGGCGTTGACGATCATCAAAAAAACGGTCAGTAGCATCGCGAGTGCGAAACGGAGACTGCTGATTTGCTCAAATAATTCGCGTTTGATAATATACCACAGCATGTCATATCTCCTGTCGGCAGAAGACAGCAAAAGCGGTCATAAATAGCACAGGGTTAAGAAGGAAAAGGAGGAAGAGGTTTGGGAGTGCACGGTTACTGGCATCTCCAGAAACACTTGGCGGGTGATACGAGAATCGGGGGACATCCACCCATCGGACAGCGCCTTTATCACTCGCAAACCATTGGCGTGAATCGAATGCCTTTTGGTCGTAAAAATAGTCTAAGAGCGTCCCTCTGTACTGCCGACCTGCGTTGAAGAAGTCTTCCATTCTGGCGATATCTGTGCCTGCCCATGCAGCAGTTGAGAGTTGATACAAACCTGTAGGTGAAAATCGGAGGACGTTTCGGGCGGTACGCGATTTACGGATATACGTTTCAGAAAAGGCCTGCTCTCGGACCCGCCAGACTGCTTTCGCTGTGTTCATCTGCAATGCTGTTAAGGTTTCAAAATAGGCTTTCACGGCGGGGACATCCAGCTCGCTTTCCACCGGAATAGATGTGATCGTCTTACTCCGATGGGTGTAACTGCTATGCCACCCTCGTCCGAGATGCTCAAAGGGGTTCTGTAACTTTTCTTCCTCGCGATAGAAACGCTCAGCGAACTGTTCAATGTGTTGATGTGCTTGCTCCATTCTCTCCGAGGTATCCATAAAGCGGTTCACAAGAAATAGGCTCACGTTCGGATAGAGCAACGTCAGTCCTACCCAGATGAACATTGAAACAATAAGGGATGTTGCCGTGCGGTGAATCATGCTGGAAATAAGCAATCCAAGGAGATAGAACGTGGAGGTATAAATGACCGTTGTGAGGAAGATGGCTCCGACGCGTAGGAACTCATCAGGGGTGTAATGGATAGCATTAGATTGAAATTGCAGCAGGAGTGCCAATAAGAAACTCATTAACAGGGGTAGTGTCAAGCATAACATAGCCCCCAAATATTTTGACAACACAATCAAGCCGCGTCCAACAGGGTTGACAAGGATTAGGCGTAACGTACCATTCTCGCGGTCGCCAGCAATCGCGTCGTAAGCAAACATCAGGGCAAGGAGGCTTGAAAGAATTTGAAAGATAGAAACCAGATCTATATCAGCAAGGAGATGTCGGAACGGATTATTGAAGCCAGCACTGCGGTAGACATCCGCCCATAAGAAGGGGACCTCTCCAAGGCGGATCTGGATAGAATTTCCCGCACGCTTGTCAAGTCCTTGATTGAAGAGACTCAACGGATTCGGGGCTCTGTCAAGAAAGGGCGTAAAATCTGAGTAGGTTTCCGCACGAGCAGCTCGCTCCTTGTGTTCTTGGACTGCGGCGTTGTAACTCGCAAGCCTTCGTTCATAGTTGTCTGTTAAGACAATGCTGCCGGCGAGCACAAGGAGCAGATACGAAATCAGGGTTACCAAAAACCGGAACGTCATTAAATTGATTAAAAGTTCATGTCGAATCAGCGTCCAAATCACTTGTTGTTTCCATTTTCACATTTTGCTGGAGTGGCACTCGCTTCTTTTTAATCTTCAAATGATCATACAAGCTTCATCTATATCCCCGTTTGGATGCACTTTTCAAGTGTTTAGCGGAATTGGAGTTGGAAGGTCGGAATTCGGAGACCCCGCCTACAAACATATTGCCAATTGCGTGATGGTGTGCTATCCTATTTGGTATGAAAACGGAAACGCGAATCCCCTCAGCGATGCGCGCCCCCGGCGCAGTCCTCTTGACCTCTTGTTATGAACTCGGGTACCGACCAATCGGACTCACCCGTTCACTTCGTGCCCTTGAAGCTGCAAGATTCGCGCCCGATGCGATTGATATTGCCGTTCTTGGATCGTATCCATCAACTCAAGCACGGGACACCTTATACAATATGTATGTAATGGAGATTTAAATGTGATGCAAAATGTTGCTGTTATCACCGGCGCAGCGAGCGGTATTGGGAGAGGACTGGCAGAACGGTTCGCGGCTGAAGGGATGAAAGTCGTCCTCGCCGACGTTGAAGAGGAACCGTTAGCAAAACTCGAGGCAGATTTAAAGGCGAAAGGTGCGGCGGTTCTCACTGTCAGAACGGATGTCTCAAACGCAGCAGAGGTCGAAAACCTTGCCGAGCGGACGTTAGACACTTTCGGCGCGGTGCATATCCTCTGCAACAATGCAGGTGTCGTCTGTAGCCGACCTGTTTGGGAACATAGCCTCGCCGATTGGGAATGGGTGTTAGGCGTTAACTTGTGGGGCGTGATCCACGGCATCCGAGCGTTTGTCCCCCGTATGCTGGCGCAAGGGGACGCGTGTCATATTGTGAATACTGCTTCTATCTTGGGGCTGGTCGGCGGCAGTGGTGAAGGTATCTATAAAGTGAGCAAACACGGTGTCGTTGTGCTTTCCGAAACCCTCGCCGATGAATTGGCACAGAAAGGGGCTAATATTCAGGTGCATGTGCTGTGTCCCGGATGGGTTCGCACAGGGATTCTGGATTCCGTCCGAAACCGTCCAGATGCATTACAAAATCCGGTAGAGACAGAGCGTCCCGAGGAAATAATCATTGGTGGTTCACGGAATACCCGCGCTGAGATGGAGGCAGGATTGTCCCCTGCGGAAGTAGCGGAACATGTCTATAACGCAATTCAGAACGGCACCTTCTACATCCACACACATCCTGAGCACAAAGCGTGGATTCGCGAACGTATGGCGCGGATTCTCGAATAACTTAGGTCAAATCCAGCACACTCCGTGCGACTTCGCCTCTTGCCAATGCCTCGAAGGCATCGTTAATCCCTTCCAACGGATAGGTGCGCGTGACGAGTTCGTCCAACTTCAGTTGCCCTGCTTTATAGAGCGAAACCAACCGCGGGAAATCCACGTGCGGGCGCGCAGTTCCATACATAGAGCCAATAACGGTTTTCTCAGCTATCAGCATCCGGGCATCGAATTCGACGGATGTGTTCTCCGGGGCATGCCCGACAAACACCGTTATGCCCCTACTCCGCGTGCAGAGGATCGCCTGTCGGAACGTCTCCCCGATTAACCCGATTGCCTCAAAAGCATAGTGGACACCGCGCCCATCGGTAATTTCCTTAATCCGTTCCACAGCGTCTACCTCCGAAGCGTTAACCGTGTGTGTCGCGCCAAACTGCTTGCCGAGTTCGAGCTTGTTGTCGAGGACATCAACGGCAATAATAGGTTCACCCCCAGACATCGCAGCACCTTGTATGCAATTGAGTCCGACCCCACCACATCCAAAGACAGCGACCGAACTGCCGGGTGAAACTTCTGCAGTATTGATAGCCGCGCCGACCCCTGTCATCACGCCACACCCGATGAGCGCGGCTTGTGCAAACGGCATATCCTTATCAATCGGAACAACTGCGTCCTGTGGGACAATCGTTTCAGTACCGAATGTTCCTAATCCCGACATCTGGTCGATCTCGCGTCCACTCGTTTTTATCGCCGGTCTCCCTGACCCGTCGGAGGGGAGTGCACACAAATTCGGATACCCTTTCTGACACATTTCGCAGTATCCACAGTTCCGTTTCCATGAAAGGATTACATGATCGCCGACTTGGACCTGTGTCACGTCGCTTCCGATCTCTTCTACGACCCCTGCCCCTTCATGCCCAAGGATGACAGGTAACCTGACGAAGGGCCAATCGCCCTTAACGACGTGCCAATCAGAATGACAAACGCCACTGGCGACCAATCGCACCCGGACCTGATTCGCGCTCGGACGCGGTAAATCGAACTCTTCAATCTTTAAGTGTGTGTCCGTTTCATATAATACTGCAGCTTTCATGAGGTTCCTCCGAACTTGGTATGGCGAGATCCAGCAGTCTCTGAACCGATTAAGACTTTAGTCGTTGTCACGATTACTATTATATCACTTTTGGGAAAAGATACAAGGTAGGATTTTCAGCGGCATTCAGTGATTGGTTAACGGTTACGTAATGTTCGTGGTGACATCAGAATCCTCTTTAACCCATGACTGATAACCGACAATCGACAACTTTTAAGATTGACATCCGTCTCTAAAAACGCTATAATAGAGTCAAACTACCCAAGCCTAAAGACTTGGACTTGTCGCAAAAAGCAGTAGTTGTTTTGCGTTTTGCAAGCCCGCGTCTCGTGCTTCGTTGGTGTTTCTCGCTTCACAGAGAGTGGTAACCCACGGCTCTCCACGAAGGGCAGTAGCTGCCCTGAGAAGTATGTTTAGCGCAGCGTTGTGGTCCCGGTCTAAAACCGTGCCGCAAAAACTACAATCAAAGGTGCGTATCGCTAAAGAGAGTTTCTTTGGCGATTTCTTACCACAAGCCGAGCACGTTTGCGAAGTGTTCTTAGGATCAACTTGGTGGAAGTGCAAGCCGTCTCTTTCGGCTATACTCGCACACCATTTGAAGAAGATACCCCAAGACGCATCCGAAATGCTCTTGCTGAGGTGTTTGTTCTGAACCATATTGGAGACGCTTAAATCCTCTGCCACTAAAACATTGTTTTTTTTGTGGTGGTAGAGTTTATAGACGAGTTTGCCGATAAAGTCTTTACGTTTGTTGACAGTACGTTCTTGGTGTAAGGCAGACGCATGCACGGCTTTTCGCCAACGGTTGCTCCCTTTCTTTCGACGTGCCATCGTCTGATTATGTTTGTGGAGCAAACCTTCTGCTTGACGATAATAGCGGGGGTTATCTTCCTTTTCACCTTCGGAAGTCGTTAGGTAGTGTGTCGTGCCAACATCAACCGCAATCGCATCCGTCGGTTCAACTTTCGGAGTGTCAGGCAACTCACAGGTAATATGAGCGTACCACCCCGACGCTTTTTTGACGATCGTGACTTCTTTGGGGTCACCTTCAAGCGGGCGGTGCATGTATATCTTGACTTCTCCGAGTGTTGGCACTTTCAAGCGGTCATGTTTCCATGCGGTTTCTCGGATGGGATTTTGACGGACGCGCACTGTTTGCTTTTCCGCATCTTTCGTCTTTGGACGAACAACTTTGGTATATTTGCGGAGACTCCACGTTAGAGAACGGACACGCTTTTTGTAGCGAGGATACCCTTTTTTGCCAGCGTTTTCTTTCCACCGTTTATAGAAGGTAGTGAACGCTTTACCGTTTCTTCGCAGGGCGTGATTCTGAAAATCTTGCGGCACTTCACGGAAGTCCTCATATTTCTCACGGGCTTGAGTGAGAAGTGTCTGCTGGTCAGAGAGCGAAACAAAAGTGCCTAGCGTCTCATACGCGACAAGTCGATCGTGGCGAGCAGAGTTCTGAAGTTCACACAGGTGGTCAAACCACCCTAATAATGTTTTTTCTTGTGACCGTGTCGGATACACAGGATACTTAAATGTGAATCTCATAGTCTATCAGGTATCAGGCGTTTATCCTCTATACAGTGGGAGGCAACACATTGTCAAGCGACAATGCTGTGTATGTTTGCCAACCTGATACTCTTATCATACCATAATTTCGGACCAAGTGTGAAGAAAAAAACAACGCTTTGGTTCTTTCCAAGAGGGCGGTTTTTCCTCCCAAACCTAAAGGATTGGGATTCCAAAACCGACTATTCCCTTGAAATGGATTTCTATCGGAAGCCTATTAGCTGCCCTTAAAGATGCAATAAAGGAGGATCAATGTGCTTCGTTTTAATCTGCCCCGCAAACTTATATTAAAGAGTCAGAGAATCGTGCTCGTCGGCATCTGTGTTTTCGCTACGCTCTCATGCGGGAGCGGGGTAATTCAGAATTTTGAGGGCATCCGGCTCCAATCAGATCCACGCGTTGATAGGATCGATCTACGGATTTATCTGGTGGATAGAAACGGCATACCGCTGATATGGAATCAGAGTATTCTCAGTCCGAGTGTGGGGGTGAGCACCGTTTCTGAGGCAGATTTCACCACCAACGCCAAGGTTTACTCCATGCGCGACGGGAAGCCACATAAAAAAGTCTACGATGGACGACTCATCGACCTCCGTTGGTCACAGGAACTCAATAGACTCGATCGGCTCATGACTGCGGAAATTCCGCGTGGCTTTATCGATGAAGATCCGGAACGGGATACGTATTTAGGCATCATTATCGTTGAAGTTCAGACTGAAAAACAGGGACCCTTTTCGGACACCTTAGAGAGAACCGCCATCTATAAGTACTAAGGAGACTGCACGCTACAGACACCGATGGTTCCTGAAAAAACAAGTCCGAAACGAAGTGGAGGACGACTCGAACACGAAAACTGATCAAGTCCTTAACGGTATTACTTATCCGCAAGGTAAATTAAAAGAATGCCCATTCATACACAAGACTACCGACATTGGGAAGGCACATTGAACCCCCGTCCTTATACACGGTGGTGGATTATTACAAAGGCAGAGTTAAAACTGCTGGCACAACGTAAAATTGTCCGATTAATTGTCGCTATTCCTCCGGCAATCTACATCTTGGTTCACGCAGTCCTTATCTATATCCTGAATCAGGTACCGGGAGCGGAGTTTTCGTTTAACATTGACAACGAATTTTTTCAGCAATTCCTATTCCGAAACCCCGGCGCAGGTCCCCCTTCCTCATTTCTCATCGCGCTGATCGCTATTTTCGGTGGCTCAGGGTTAATCGCCACCGACCTGAAGAACAACGCACTCACGCTCTACCTCTCCAAACCTATCTCATGGATAGATTACCTGATTGGGAAATGTGCCGTCATCGGTATTTTGCTCGGTTGCCTCACGTTGGTTCCCGGACTCTTGCTGTTTCTTGAACACGTCCTGCTGACCGATACTTCCTTCCTGAAAGAGAACTATTGGATCCCTCTTTCGATCATTGCCTACTCGGTGATTATCACGCTCTCTTCCAGTCTATTGATGTTATTGTTCTCATCACTCACCTCAAATCCCCGTTATGCTATCATCGGTTTCTGTGCCGTGTGGTTCGGCTCGCCGATTATCTACGAAATACTCACAGCGATCACCCGCACCAGTAAAATAGCGTTAGTCTCTATTTGGGCACACTACGACATCCTCGGCACGGTCCTATTTGCCGGTTCATACAACTACGCCGTGCATTGGGTATGGGCACTCCTCATCCAGATTGCCTTGATAGCCATTTGCCTCTTCGTGCTCCACCGTCGGATTCAGGCAGTCGAAATCGTCAAGTAGCGATACGGAACCGTTAGCACTGCTCGCTCTCACAGGTTAGCGTAATCTTGCGCCATTGGCATCCCACATCTCAGCTTCAGAATAGACCTGTGGCGGTGTTATTGGGGTCAACGTCGGTGTCCAGTCCGCACGAAATTTTTGGACTAACCGCGCCGCGTTCTGGTAGGCAATCCGTTCCTTTGTTTTATCGTCAAGCCGTGCGGATTCAATCTGCGCTTGCACCAGACGAAAATCGTAATAGGGCAGATCACTCCCGAACATAATCCTGTCATTACCAAGATGGTTAACGAGGTGGACCAGATCCCAACTTGCATCCGCCCCTTCCGGTTTCTGCGCCACATCGAACCAGACATTCTCGCATTTCCCACAGTGCGTAATTGCATCGAGATGTCCGGCTTTGTTCATCGAAACATGCCCGATAATAAACGTTATCGACGGAAACCGCTGCGCGTAAGCAGCGATATTTTGCGTGGAGCCCGCCTGATGTAGCAGACACAGCCCATTGTGCATCGCGACCACTTCAAGGAAGACGTGCAGCTCACCGCCGAGTGAATGTCCAGAGAGTCCTGGATGGCACATAAAGCCGACCAAACCGTCTTCCTGCATGGCTCTGTCCAATTCGTCAGCACCTGCTTGTTCGTGTCGGACTTCAGCGATCCCAAGTCCAATGGGAAAACGTTCTGGATAGAGTTTGCATGCGTTGGCGATTGTTTCGTGTTGTGCGCGTGTGTCCAATACACCCCGTGCCTGCGGACTCCCACCCGTTGGACACGGAATCGCACCGATAACACCGGCAGATGCCAGCCGCGCGAGGCACCGTCCCACGCTCTGTCCTAGAGTCGGGGCGCGGGACACAGTCATACCGATATGACAATGGACATCAAAATAGGGACGCATAATTTCTGTTAAAATAGCATCTCGAAAAACGGCTATTCTACCAACCCAAACCCTTGTGCAGCGTTTGTCAATTTCAGCGTTACTTGTGCCACGAGTTGGCTAACGCGGGATTTAGAGACATTTAGCACTTCAGCAATTTCGTGGTTTTGCCGATTTTCACGGAGACAGATGAAAACTTTACGTTCGCGAGGTGTGAGTATTTTTAAGAGTTCGGGCAGCACAGATGCAAAACTGATGTCTCGAACGAGTTTATTCTCAAATTCTGCGTGAGGGTCGGGAAATCGCCCCAGAGATTCGATTTCCGGCTCGTCCGCTGAATCTGAGACTTCATGGGGGTTCCACTCCTCATCAGGCATAGACACTTCGCGGGTATTGTGTCTCACTTCTCTTTCTTTTGCATCCATTAGGGCACCGCAGATGCGCACGCGGATAAAACTCCTGAAATTGGCACCACTTTTATGCTCCGGATTGAACGCGGGTCCCTTATCAATGAGTGTTAGGGAAGCGACCTGCAACAAATCGTCTCGAAGGTCAACGCGGCGCGGTGCTGCATTGGCTATACACATCGCACAATACGTTAAATCCGGTAAAAACGATTTCACCGTTTCATTATCCGGTAGGAAGATGCCTTGATGTTTGTAGGGTGGACATTTAATACCTGTCAATTGACACCTTAAGGCCATCTGTTTACCCTCCACTTTCCGAAGTCCGCACATTCCCACATATCCGGCAAAAACCAGTGATGCCGGCAGCCCATTACGCCTGCAAGTTATTATATTGCTCTCACAGGAAAAATTCAACCCAAAAAAGACTATGGATTCAAATGATATTTCCACTTCGGGGCAGGCGCGAATGCTGCAATTGCAGCATCTTCGGTATCAAAATGCTCAAAAACATTCATGAGTCGACTGAGAATTAGCAGATTCTTGATGTGTTTTCCAACATTGATGAGCCCGATACGGGTTCCCTTCAGTGCTGCTATGTCATGCACATGCACCAGCATGCCGAGACAGGAACTATCTATCTTGTGGATATGCTCGAAATTGATCAGCAGATAGGGAGCATTGGCATCATCTAACCACAAAGCGAGTTTTTCTCGCAATTCCGATACCACGGGGCCCACAATTTTCCCATTGGGTTCCAAAATTGGAACGCCACCTTTCAGATGGATCGTAATTGCCATGAGTTTTCTCCTTTTTGTTTGACAAATAGAATTTTTTCAGAGCATCACTGTAGAAATAAATTAGGGTGGGGTCTGATAGCCGCTGGAGAACGTTCCCTGCCAATACAGCCATTTTATCTAATCTTATGCAAATACTCGCCGTTTGCCTTATGAACGCCGTTACTTTAAACTACGGAGCTTTATAACTCCTGTTACTTAACTATAGATATAAAATCAAAAAAGTTTAGGGTAAATTGCATAATTTTTGATAAATTTTATATTTTTTTTGGGATTTGACCAAAAAAATGCGTATGATAGTAAAATGAACAGTTTTAAACGAAAAAATTAAAAGGGTCGCGGATAGCGCGTATCGTATGAAAGTTCTCCAGCGCTTGCTTCAGATGAACGATTCAGGTATCCTTCAATCGTTAGAATTCGGGTACAGGGGTGTAGGTATTAAAACCGTTTGTCCTATCTTCGCCTTGCAGCAGATAAATATAGTGCTTACGACGCCACTCCGCCCCCGGATAGCGGACACTCGCAGGCATATAGCGCATCGTGTAACCGCATCGCCGTTTCTGCGAGACATTCGGACTGGAGTTATGGATGGTCCATGCGTCGTGAAAATGGCACTCGCCGACTTCCAACTCCAAATTGGCGACCTTTGATGTGTCCAAGTCATCCTCCACAACTTCACTGCCGAAGAGATTATTTTTGCGATCGACCTCTTCATAGCGGCGATCCCGCAATTTGTGGCTCCCAGCGATAACACGCATACAGCCGTTTTCGACTTTCGATTCATCTACCGCCAACCACATCGTGATAACGTCCATCGGCTCCAGAGATTTTCCCCAGTAGACCCCATCTTGATGCCACGGGACCGCCATGCCATCGTGTTCGCGCTTGCTAATAAAGTGGCTTGACCAGAGCACAATATCCGGTCCAATAAACCGCTCTATCACCTTCAACACCCGTGGATGTGTTAGATATTTAAACAAAAACGGATGCTCAAAATGCGGGACATCCATCTGTTCAGGACGTCTCCCTTCGGGCAAATTCTCGATCATCTCGTCCACATAATCCCGGAGTGTATTCAATTCCGCTTTTGTGAAAATCCGTCCAAACGTAAGATACCCGTTTTCTTTATAAAATTCGACCTGCCCATCAGAGACAGTCGTTTCCAATTGCCAGTCCATTATGCTCCTCCTTTGAGTGCTTTTATTATAGCCGTGCCTCATAGAAAAATCAAGTCAGAAAAAATCGGAATTCGGAGATTCCTTCTATCGGAGAATTGAACCGTTCTGCGATTGTGCTGCCTGCTGTTGACAATTCGCGGCACCTGTGATAAACTATCAACCATGAAAATTGTAGTTGCACCTGATTCATTTAAAGGGAGTGTCAGTGCTCTGGAAGCTGCAAATGCGATGGAGCAGGGACTCCGGCGCGTGTTTCCTGATGCCGTCATTGAGAAAATACCGATGGCGGACGGCGGTGAAGGCACAGTGCAATCGCTTGTAGATGCCACCGGCGGACACCTTCAAACACACCGTGTACTTGCCCCCCTCGAAAACGAGGTCGATGCCCAATTCGGTATCCTCTCTGATGGAGAGACCGCCGTGATTGAGATGGCATCCGCCTCTGGTCTCACACTCGTCAAACCGCACGAACAGAATCCACTTCGGACCACGACCTACGGCACCGGAGAACTGATTCATGCCGCTCTGGAAGCGGGGTGTAGACGCTTGATCATCGGTATCGGTGGAAGTGCAACAAACGATGGCGGTGCTGGCATGGCGGAGGCACTCGGTGTCCGATTGTTGGACACAAACGGAAAACAGCTTCAGCGCGGTGGCGGGAATCTCAGCGCATTAAGGTCAATAGATGTAACCCACTTACATCCTGCTATTGTCGAAACCGAAACCGTTGTTGCCTGTGATGTTAATAACCCTTTGACTGGACCAGACGGGGCATCACACGTCTATGGACCGCAGAAGGGGGCGACCCCTGAAATGATTGAAACGTTAGATGGGCATCTCGCACATTTTGACGGAGTCTTGACCCAGACGTTTGGAAAATCCTTTAATGATATTCCGGGCGCGGGCGCAGCCGGTGGATTAGGTGCGGGATTGATGGCGTTTCTCAATGCCGAACTGCGGCTCGGTGTCGATATTATGATTGATGCCGTGAACCTCAAGGAACGGATAAAAGGGGCGACCGTCGTTTTCACTGGAGAAGGACAACTGGACTTTCAGACGGCGTTCGGGAAAACACCTGTCGGTGTTGCGAAGGTTGCGAAAGCATACGGGATTCCGGTTATAGCGATTGCGGGTGGTATCGCTGAAGGGGCTGAAGCCGTTCACGATGCGGGTATTGATGCGATGTTAGGTATTGTCCAAGAACCGATGTCTCTTGAAAATGCCGTTACAGACGCGTCCCGGTTGATCGCTGACATAGCGGAGCAAGCTGCTCGGTTAATTGCGATTGGGGATGCGCTCAGTAGCCGATAGCAATCTTAGTTCAGACAATAAACACCGAAATCGGGCTTACAAAGCCCTCCCACAAGAAACAGAGGATGTCTACTACTGTAACAACACCGGTGTGTCTTTCATGAAATCGTTCGTCTCGATTTGCCACTGCTTCATATCTGCAGCGAGTGACCGAATGCGATCGGCATGTTCAGGCAGATCGGCAAGGTTTGTTGTCTCCCAAGGATCCTGCCCTAAATCGAAAAATTGGATGCAATCCGTGCCGGCACCTGTCTCTTCAGAGACATAGTAACGAATCAATTTCCAACGTCCATCCCTGATGGTGCGGTGAATGTCTCTATACGCCGCGAAGACTGTAGCGCGTACCCGTTCTACACGACCATCCATCAATGGCACTAAACTGCGTCCCTCAGTCGTATCTGGACAGGTAACATCGGTGAGATCACAGACAGTGGGAAACACATCATACAGATAGGTTAGCGCATCAACCGTTTCCGCTTCGGGGATCCCCGGTCCAGCAAAGATGGAAGGCACGTGGATGCTATGGTTATAGAGATTCTGTTTGCCCAACAGCCCATGTTGCCCAACAGCGAGTCCATGGTCGGCGGTGTAGATGATGATTGTGTTGTCGAGGTGTCCGGTTGCCGCCAATGTGCTTAGCACGCGTCCCATTTCGGCATCCATGTGCGTAATCATCCCGTAATAGTCGGCGATGTGTTGCTGAACGATTTCTGGCGTGCGCGGGAAGGGTGCTAACACTTCATCCCGGATGCGCATTTCACCGTTGTCGAACGGATGTTCGGGGAGGAAGTTTTCGGGGACAGGTATATCCTCCGGTGAATACATTGTCGCGTATTCTCCGGGTGCTGTTCTCGGATCGTGTGGCGAAGTAAAGGAGAGGTAGAGGAAAAAAGGATCCGTTTCGTCGTAGTTTTCTATAAATTGCACCGCGGCGTCTGTGAAGAGTTCCGTAGAAAACTTTTCTCCAATGTACCTGGCATCCTCCGGGTATTTTCCTGTTGGATCGAAATCGAAAACCGGCACTTTATATTGATCGCTCATTCCACCAAAGAAAATCTTCGCACCGGCATCGAAACTGTCGGTAAATGTTTGTCGATCATTGTGCCATTTGCCACTAAAAAATGTGTGATAGCCTGCGTCTCGCATGACCTGTGGCCAAACTGCCAAATCTTGGTTAATTTGGTTGCCACCGCTGCGGAAAAGGTTAGCACTTGTGAGGACGGCGGCGCGGCTTGGTACACAAACGGCTCCGACAAGCGATCCCATAATGTGGGTTTGTCGGAAAGTTGTCCCGCGTGCCATGAGGGAGTCCATTGTTGGTGTTTGGACCGTTGGGTCGCCCATGCCACCGATAGCGTCCCATCGATGGTCGTCCGCGATCATGAAAAGAACATTGGGTCGTGACATATTTTAATTATTCCTTGCGGTTCGGTCAGGTAGGTTTCGCTTATGAAGTACCTCTCCGTAGACCCGCCTGCGTGTTTTTGATAGGGTGTTTCTGCGTATTGTTGCAGGCTACAATTTTACTTTATTTTTTACGAGAATAGAAACCCCAAAACTCTTAACCCATAGTGAAATACACCGAAAACCACTGCGTAATGGAATGGTGCGGTGCCCAGGAGGCTATAAATTTAAAAATGAAGATTGCTAAGATTGAACAATTCTATCCACGTCGTCGGATGCGTCTCGTGAAGATTACAACGGATACCGGCATTGTCGGATGGGGAGAAACTACACTTGAAGGTAAACCCAAAAGTACTTGGGCGGCTGTCGAAGAACTCTCCGATTATTTTATCGGCAAAGATCCGCTCCGTATTGAACACCATTGGCAACACGTTTACCGCTCTGCCTTTTTCCGAGGCGGAAATATTCTCATGTCTGCCCTGTCCGGTATCGATCAGGCGTTGTGGGACATCGCCGGTAAACACCACGGCTTACCCGCCTATCAACTCTTAGGTGGTGCGGTGCGCGATCGTATCCGCGTTTATGCACACTGGGGTATCGGAAGCTTGACAGATGAAGGCAAAGCATCCGCGAAAGAACGCCTTGAATTCTTACAGCAAAAAGGTGGTTACACAGCGTTTAAAAGTGGTCCCGGCGGTAAATGGCGTGGGCATGAACCTCCTGCAGTGATCGATGAATTTGTGGCGCGTGCCTATCTCATGCGTGAATGGGTAGGCCCCGATGTCGAACTCGCCTTCGACTTTCACGGTAAGATGACCCCCGCCCTTGCAATCGAGATTTGTCACGAACTTAAAGGGATGCGTCCCATGTTCGTCGAGGAACCTATCCCGCAAGAGAATGTCGATGCACTTAAACAGGTGTCCGACCATGTGCCCTTTCCCATCGCGACTGGGGAACGTCTGCTCACCCGCTGGGGGTTCCGAGAGATATTTGAGAAACAGGCGGTCGCTTACTTACAACCCGATACTTCACATGCTGGCGGCATCACCGAACTGAAAAAGATTGCGAACATGGCGGAGGTCTATTATATGCACATCGCGCCGCATTGTGCGATCGGACCCGTCGCTTTTTCCGCCTCTCTTCATGTTGATGCCGTTGTCCCGAACTTCCTAATCCAGGAACAGATCGATGACGGTCTGGGGGCAGGTTTATTGACTGAAGAATGGCAGGTCACAGATGGCCATATTGCGTTGCCGACACAGCCGGGACTCGGTTTTGAGATCGATGAAAAGGAAGCGGAACGGATACTGGATACCTATCCAGAGGAGCTCGGTGGCGAATTTTATTACGACACCGACGGCAGCGTCGCAGATTGGTAGTTAGTTGTCAATTATCAGTAACATCGTAGAGATACCGAGTGAACCCAACGTTTTCCTGCCTTCAATCTGAGTTATGTATTAAACCACGGGTTTCCGGTTGGCAACGTAAGGCGGTTCAAGCATCAACTTCTGGTCATCGTCTGACATGAGGTTGCGGAGTTCGTCGTCGTATCTGCCTTGTCCCCACGAGGCATGTCCGGGTGAGTACTTGAACAGAATGGAGCGTCGTTCGTGCGAAGCGGTCCACGGAAGGGTCCCGTGCGTCAACGCCTCTGTGAAGATGACAACGTCCCCCGCCTTCTGATGCACGGGTGCCATACACGTCTTGTTGTCCTCCACGGGTCGGAACTGTGAGGGACACGGATAGTTGCTCTTATGGCTGCCGGGGATACAACAGAAACCTCCATGTCCGGGCAGCATATCCGTTAAAGCCCACGACACAACGGTTAATCCGTTATACATCCGATCATTTCGGAAGACGTAATACTGCGCTGGGTCATAAGGTGTCCCGCCACCGTGAAGCATTCCACCTGGGTTCCCCTCTATCATTAAGATGCCGTAGACATGATCCAATCGGAATTTTGGACCCACGATCTCTGCTAAAAACGGCATAATACGCGGGTGGCTGAGGAGTTTGCGGAACGCGTCGTTTTCCCAACTCAAGAATCCTCCGAACCTTTGTGAATAGACATCATCATCCACTGGATCTGGGTAATTTTGTGCATCGATAAGGGCATTGAGTTCTGCGATCTCGTCTGTCCCTAAAACGTTTTCGATGTTCACATACCCCCAAAGGTCGAACAGATATTTATCTTCGGGTCCCATTTTTTAATTTTCCTTGCGGTTCGGTTAGATGGATTGGGGCCTTCGCATGCCTATCCGTCAAACCAGCCGCCCGTTGGTTGGGCTTACGCTCGCTTTATAATAAATTACGTAAGCCCTATTTTCCTTATTGGTGTGCCGAGCGTGAAGTGGGTTCCAACCGTGTCACAAGGATCTGTTCTCTGTCAATCAGTTCGCCGACGCGGGCAGAGATTTCATTTAGCCATCGGTCGTCTTCATAAACCGCTGCATAGAGTTGTTCTCGCTGCGCTTCGCTCTCAAACCGCCGAATCCAGACATAAAGATCGTCCTCTTCTTCACCGATGAAACTGCCAATCACAACCATCCCTTTAGAAATCTGGAACGGAAGGACCGTCTCTTCCATGTATTTCACCCAATTCTCGCGTTGACCGGGTTTCGTTCTATACTGTCGTAGTTCAAAAAAAGCCATGAAATCTCCTTTTTAATAGTTATCGGTTATAACCGTAGCCTTTACCTGTAATTTCAAAGAGTGCTGCCGCCGCTTGGAAGTGAATCTCGGCGTCCTGGTCTTGGAGAATCAGTTCAAGCAGCGTTACTGCCTTCGAGTTCTTAGCCTCTCCAAGCGCCTTGATAGCATCAAGACGGAAACCTCTCGTAATCTGAGCTTCATGGAGTGCGGTTAGTTTTTCCACCAACGCTGTCACCGCCGTGTCCGTCGCGATTTTACCCAACGCCCGCGATGCATCGCGTCGAATTTCGACGTGGTTTTCATCGTTGTTCATCACTTCAATGAGCGCGTCGGTTGTTGTTTCATCAGCCAACTCACCAAGCCCCTGCGTTGCTGCTCGGCGGACATCCTTTTCGGCTTCGCTTTCACCTTTCATTATCTGCACGAGTTCCGGTATGAGTTCGCTAATTCCGGCTTGCCCGACACTCAGTGCTGTCGCTTTTCGGGTGTCCACATCGGGATCAGTCAACCGCTGTCTGAGTTGTGAAAGGTCCAAGGCGACATCCGTTGCATCGCACCTACCGAGCGCAACCATTGCCGCATTTCTGACTTGGTGATTTTCCCACCCATCCTCAGCACGGACTGCCATTTTCGGTGCGACAAACGCGGGTAAATCCAGTTTTTTAGCGGCGTTGACGAAAACTTCCCAACTCCAGTTCCGTTTCAGGTCGTCTGCGCCGATGGCTTTCCTATTTGCGGCATCCTCAAGTGCGACGATATATTCCGCATCATCAACGAGCCGTTTTCCAACCGCCTCAGCGGCACGCGCCCCCCCAATTTCACCAAGTGCCGTTGCGGCTTTTGTCCGAGCAGACGCCTTAGCCAACGCGTCGGTATTCGCATCCAACACGACTCGTTTGTCTTCCAAAATAGCGATTAACGCCGGAACCGCTGCTTCACTTTTGAGCTGCCCCAAAGCAACAACAGCATTCTTTGATATATTTCCGATCCGGACATCCAAAGCACGCATCAGGACGGCTTCAGCTGCCATGTTCCCAATATTGCCGAGTGCCGCCACAGCAGCATCACGGACAGTATCCGGTTCTAATGGATCCTCAACAATCTCACTCAGTCGCGGAATCACTTTGGTATCTTTGAGTTTTCCCAAGGCGACGGCGGCTTGCAATCGGATCTCGGCATTTGGGTCGGAAAGTGCGGTTAGCAGCGATGCAGACGCACGTTCATCTTTCAGGGCACCAAGTGAGAACGCCGCCGCCGCACGAATGGACTTCATCTCCTCCATATTTTCGAGAATAGCGATCAACGGTTCAACGACGCGGCGTTCTTTGAACCCACCGAGCGACTCTGCGGCGCGCCTACGGACGACATAACTCGGGTGTTTGAGTTCTTCGACCATAGCATCAACGCCAACTTTTTTCGCAGACGCTCCGATCACATGAACGAGTTTCCATCGGACCCACTCATCATCTGCAGATTTCAGAGCATCGAGTGCAAATTGGGCTGTTGGAATATTGTTATCTTTGACCAATGCGCCAATGACTTCGTCCTGAACAGATTGTACTTCGTATCCATCATCAAAACTTCCCAAGCCCTTTTTGACAACATCAACAAGCCCTTTATCCCCGGCTTGAATCTCTCGGAGTGCCTTTGCGGCTTCAAAGCGCGTGGTTTCATATTTATCGTTTTTCAGGGCATCTACGAGTGGGTCAACAACCTTCAGTCCTTTTATTTTCCCGAGTGCGATCGCTGCTTCCTGTCGGACAGCCCCCTGTTTATCCTTTTTCAATGCAGTAACCAGCGGTGGGATGGCATCATCCCCTTTGGCTTCACCGAGTGCCCACGCTGCGCTTTGTCGGACGGTTGCGCGCCCATCGTCCCGAAGTGCGTTTGCCAGAGGCTCTATGACAATGTCCCCTTTGATGATACCGAGTGCTCGAGCAACCTCACTTCGAACAAGACTTGGAATCGGTTTAAGTTCACCCCATGTCCGATAGTTTGCGCGTGGATAGTCAGGTGTCCACTGAATCTGGAAGGTGTCAACCTGTGTTCGGAGCGTATCCAGCGTTTTGTATTCTCGTTTCATATGCCGTTGAAAATCTGAAATTTCGTCAAATTGTGTGGAAAGCACCCAGAGTAACACAGGAATCGTTTCAGGGGCTTGAATTCGGCTCAACACCTTGACAGCATTCGCGCGCAAGACTGGACTGGTCTCGTCACTGAACATCAGAAGTAGCATCGACTGCGTTGCTTCTTGAGGCTTGAGCCGCCAGAGTGCTGTAAGCGCGGCAATGCGTAAGGTCTCACGCATATTTTTTTCCATCGCTATGAGAATCAATTTTTGAACGGCATCTTCTGTGGATACATCAATTTTTCCGAGTGCCTCTGCCGCATTTGTCGCGGTTGTATCGTCATAGGAGAGTGCGTTCGTGAGCGCGACGACTACCCTGTTATTCTCACCACGTGCCCGCATATTACCAAGCCCGACCGCTGCAAATGCTTTTACCTCTTTGTATGGATCGCTGTCCAATGCTTCAACGAGCGGAACAATTGCGCGCCGATCCGCGATTTGTCCGAGCGCATCTGCGACCCTCACTCGGATTTCGTCTGTGCCGTTTTTGAGTGCGTCGATCATCGGTAACACAGCAACGCCACGCATTTCGACGAGTGCCGCCAACGCTGCATCTTGCAAATCCTCGTTTTCTAATTCGTCTATGAGCGGCTTTACGCCATCTTCCATTTTGAGTAACCCGAGGGCCTGGATCGCGGCTGATAAGGTTCCGATCCTATATTTTTTCATCCATAAACTATCAATATAAGCACTCGCGATGTACCGATACTCTGTGGCAAAGCCGAGGTCCTCATCGGGAATAAGGTTTCGGGCACCAGTGTCTAACACCTCGAGTAGCGGAGCAACGGCGGGTTCCCCGATACGGTTCAGCGCGCCTATGGCGGTATCTTTGACATAACTGTTCGGATCTGCGAGAAGTCGGACGAGGTCAGGCACAGCCGTTTCTGTTTGGAGGCTCCCGAGGAGTTTCGCGGCGTGCATTCGGACCTGCGCACTGTTGTGTCTGAGGGCGAGTTGGAGTCCCGGCACAATGGCTGCAGGTAGGGACGAGGTAACCGTACCTCTACTACCCACGGATTGTTCAAGTGCGACGATTGCTCTGTAGGCGACTTCAGGGTCATTTTCCGTTTCAGCAAGGGCTCCTTCAAAAATTGGGATGAGTTCAGGGTTTCGCATCGCCCCAAGATAACGGACAGCCTCCTTTTGTATGGCTGTATCTTTATGATGCATCGCCTGCTGCAAGCGTTCAACAACCGCTTCTCCATTTCCGAGTTTTGTCATGAGTTCTGAGACCGCTGCGAGCGCGTTCGGTTGATAGCATTTTTCTGCGGCTAAAAGCCCTATAACGACAGCCGCATCCGAATGCGCTACGAGTTCAGAGAGCAATTCGGGACGTTTTTCGACCGCTTCAGCAAGCGACACAGCGAAGAGGCCAGAGATGGCGTTCTGCGAGCGGACGAGTCTCTCCTGTCGATCAAGTTCGTCAGAATCCGGATCTTCCATCAACGAGATAACGAGGATGTCTGCGGCGAGCGTTTCAAGATAAGCGTTCGATTGCGCAATCGCTTGGTGCCACCCCTCCGTCTCAGTGCGTGTGCGGTTTTGCAGGAAAGCCTTGAGATGTCGCGCCTCCTGATTTGCAGCATCTGTCTTCTGGACCGCGGCTTGTGCAGCAGCATAATCTCCGCGAACAATAGCGGCTCGCGCTTCAATAATGTCCCTGTTCTCTTTCTCACCACACCCTATCACGAGGGCAGTAGCTACGATGAGCGAGAGATGGATACAAATCTTCAATATATTACATAAGAGGTGTTGCTTCATTTTTTAATTTTTCCTTAAAGTCAAAATTCCCAAACCCAGTAAAAACTAATCGGAAACCCGCTTGCAATGAAATGGAGAGTGGCCCAGGAGCAATAAATTAAAAATGTTAATTTCCAGCGATTACGAGTTTTGTCAGGTCTGCGACAGTGTAGACATTTCGTCCAATTCGGTTCAATAACGCTAATCGATTTGCGCGCAGCGATGGATCCTCCGCCATAACCAACACATCATCAAAGAATGTGTCTATCGCGGGTTGTAAAGCAGCGAGTTGCGTCAGTAGTTTCGCGTAGTCGCGTTCCTGAATGCTTTGCTGGAAACCGGGTTCTGCTTCGGTAATACAGGCATACAACTGCTTATCAGCATCGTCGTGTAGGAACACAGGGTCTACAGTTTCTGGCGCGTCCGGCGGTAAAATTCTCAATATCCGATTGAGTGCATTATACACTTCCTCAAAATTTGGTGTCAAGCGAAATTCGGCAAGTGCACTGGCGCGTTCGAGAATATCAATAATGTCAACGGCACCAATCGCCAAGACAGCATCGGCGAGATCTGGCGCATATTGATGTGTCTCCAGCAAAATAACGCGTAGGCGTTCTTTAATGAAGTTAAGAACACTCGTTCGTGTATCTTCGGCTAATTCGACGGTATAGAGGGAGATCGCTTTTTCGACAACGGCATCCAAAGACAGCAGTAGTTTCCGGTCTCGGAGGATTCGGATTGTGCCGAGGGCATGCCGTCTTAAGGAGTACGGGTCTTGTGAACCCGTGGGACGTTCGTCTATACCGAAGTACCCGACAATCGTGTCGAGCTTATCAGCGATTGCGACGAGCGCGCCGACTTCGGTTTCAGGGAGCGGCGTATCAGCACCGAGCGGTTGGTAATGCTCAGCAATAGCCGTCGTAACAGGTCCCGCTTCACCACCGTTCTCTGCGTAATATCTCCCCGTAATTCCCTGCAATGATGGGAATTCGATCACCATTTGCGTCGTCAAATCCGCTTTAGAGAGCCACGCTGCGCGTTCAGCATGACCGACGGTTGTTTCTGGGACTTGCAATTCTGCCCCGATGAACTGAACTAACGCTTTAAGCCGATCGGCTTTATCCAAGAGTGAACCGAGCTTGGCGTGGAAGACAACCGCGCCTAAACGTTCAACCTTATCAGCGAGGCTGGTTTTCTGGTCTTCGTTGTAGAAGAACTCTGCATCGTTGAGTCTGGCGTGGAGGACGCGCTCATTCCCGTGCCGAACCCCGTCAATATTTCCGTCCGTCCCGTTGGAAATCGTGACGAATTTCGCGGCAAGGACAGATTCACTTCGCCACATCGGAAAATAGCGTTGATGGGTCTTCATTGCGGTAATCAACACCTCAGACGGTATTTCCAAATGCGACTCACTAAAATTGCCCACGATCGGTTGTGGGTTCTCCACGAGATAGTTCACTGTATCCAGCAATTCTTCATCCAGTTTTGGAAGGCATCCCTCGACCTCAAAAACGTCTCTGACCTGTTTCTCGATTGTGTCCCTGCGCTCTTTTGGACAGACAATGACATCAACAGCACGCAGTTTTTCAACATACGTGTCTAAGTCAGCAGAAGTTAAAGTTATCGGTTCAGGATGTAAGGAGCGATGCCCGTAGGTTAACCGTCCTGCGTGTGCGGCACCGTAGGGGCAGTCGATAACTGTATCTCCGAGTAACGCCACGAGCCATCGGATCGGACGCGCAAAACGTGCGAACGCACGTGGTTCTTCGGCGTCGGTCTCCCAACGCATGGTTTTCGGAAAACGAAGTGCCTCAATCCATTCCGTCAATAGGGTTTTCAAGATGTCTCGTGTTGGGCCCCCCGTTTCGAGTTTGGAGGCAGCGACATATTCACCGCGTTCCGTTTCAACAATACGGAGTGCTGTCAAGTCAACACCCTGTGTTTTTGCGAAACCGATTGCGGCTTTTGTCGGTTCGCCGTTTTCATCGTAGGCGATACGTTTCGGGGGTCCTACGACCTCTGTCTCTTGGCTCTCCTGCAGCGTTTTTACGTCCTTGATACTGAGCGTGATACGACGCGGGGTGCCGAGTGTTTGAACTTCGCCAAATGGGATCCTGTGACTTGTGAGGGATTCAGTCGCGATCTCGCGTAGTTGTTCAAGGACAGGTGGGACATAACTCGCAGGTATCTCTTCCGTACCGATTTCAAAGAGGAGGTCAGCGGTTTCCTGTTCCTTGTCAGATTCAGTGCGTTTAGAAACCGCACCTACCTCAGAGGTTTGTGTTTTAGAAGCATCGGGACTACAAATCCCTCCTACCGCAGCCCATTTTCCGAGAAGTGGGTGTTCCATCTCTTCACGCTGTTTGACATACGCGCGTGCGATCCGCTGTGCGAGCCGTCGGACCCGTTCAATGTAACTCACCCGCTCCGTGACGCTGATGACTCCGCGTGCGTCCAACATATTGAAGGTATGGGAGCATTTCAAAACATGATCGGTTGCAGGTAGCACTAACCCCGCGTCTAAACAGGCGTGGGTCTCCTTCTCATACGTGCTAAACAACTCAAAAAGCATGTCTACATCCGCACGCTCAAAGTTGTAAGTCGAGTATTCCACCTCGCTCTGCCGGTGGACGTCACCGTAATTAACGTGTTCGTTCCAGCGGATGTCAAAAAAATCATCGACATCCTGTAAGTAGAGAGCGATGCGCTCAAGTCCGTAAGTAATCTCAGCACATATTGGATCGAGATCAATGCTACCCATCTGTTGGAAGTAGGTAAATTGTGTGACTTCCGCGCCGTTCCACCAGACCTCCCAGCCGAGCCCAGAGGCACCGAGTGTCGGTGATTCCCAATCGTCTTCTACAAATCGGATATCGTTCTTGCGGGGTGAAATGCCGAGACTATAAAGGCTCTCAAGGTAGAGGGGAAGCACGTTCTCAGGTGCTGGTTTGAGTATCACCTGATACTGATAATATGCCCCGACACGGAAAGGGTTTTCCGCATATCTGCCATCGGTTGGACGGCGGACAGGCTCCACATACGCCACTTGCCACGGTTCTGGACCGAGGCATCGCAAAAATGTTGCGGGGTTAAATGTGCCTGCACCGACTTCTATATCACACGGTTGCTGGATGATGCACCCGTGATCTGCCCAAAATTTCTCTAACGCTAAAATTATTTCTTGAAGAGTCATATCTGTTTTTTCTTTCTACACTCCGTTTGGATTAGTTATTCAAACATTCATTGTATCATAATAAATATTTTTAATTCAACTCAGTAGGGACCAATCGGGTTCGTCCTCTGGATCGCCGAGGGGACCGTGGGCGTTGCGGACGATGCGACGTTGTGCGTCATACCAATCCGTATAACTTGTCGCGGGCTGGAGTGCGTCGTTCCGAGCATCCATCAAGCCTGTGAGGGTGTTCTCCATTTCGTCTGCTAACGATCTCGATTCGGGTGCGTCAATCAGATTGTTCATCTGTAGGGGATCCGCCGCCACGTCATACAGCATCCGTTTACCATCGAACCAACGGGCGTAACTATGCGTTTTGGTGCGGACACCACGCCACTCGTTACCATCAATCAGGTAATCGTAGGTCGATCCGAAGTTCATCGTCAAAACGGCATCCTGTTCAAAAGCATCAGCATCACCACGCCAAGACGCTGATAGATCGTAGCCTTCGACGGTCCGGGGGGGTTGAATGTCACATAAACCACAAAGCGATGGGAATAGGTCTACGGGGGAGGTGAGTGTATCACAGGTGCGATTCTCCTCAAAAACGCCGGGCAGCCGCATAATCAGCGGCACTTTGATGGATTCTTCATAAGGCTCCCGCTTCGCCCAGAAATTAATGCCTTGTCCGCCGCCTTGTGTTCCGTGGTCGGAACTGAAGACGAGCAGTGTATTCTCGACACGTCCCGTTCTTTCGAGATACGCCATCAGTTCACCGAGCATATCATCCACCGTTAGCGTCATGGCGAGATAGTGCCGGTAAATTTCTAAGGATTGTTCTTTGACCGAATCTGGAACATTTTCCGGTAGTTGGAGTTCGGTGGGTAGCCGGTCATAGTATTCCGGTGGTGCGAATTCGTAAGGAGTGGAGTGCGCTTGGTGGGGGGAGATAAACAGACAGAACGGGGTATCGTCATCCACATCATCCATGAACTGGAAAGCGTATCGGTTCAGGGCATCGGTTTCGTAGCCTTCCCATTTTTCGTTCCGCCAATCGTCAAGATTCACAGTTCCGTTGAAATAGTCGGTGTGGAAATTATAGCCGCGCCAGTGTTGGAATCCGAGCCGGTCGCGTCCTTCAGGGACATAGTCGCGTCCGCCGATCTCTGGGAATGAACCGGTGTGGAGATGCCATTTTCCCACCCATGCTGTCCGATAACCGTTTCTGTTGAAAACGTCTCCGAGCCCGATTTCATCGTGCCGGGTTCTGACGAAATTAATGAGGTGTCCGGTTGTCTGTGGGTGCCGTCCGGTGAGCATCATGGAACGATAGGGGGTGCAGACAGGCGCAGTAGCGATTGCGTTTGAAAAAATGGTCCCTTCCTGTGCGAGCCGGTCGATGTGTGGTGTCTCAATCTGCGTATCACCATATACTGGCAACGAACACGCACGGATCTGATCTGCGAGGAGGTAAACGATGTTTGGTTTGTTTGTCATATTCGGTGTCCTTAAAATTGGAGCCCCACACTCACTCGGTGGACCTGTTGTAAACGTCCGAAGTCAGCATAAGCATAATCAAGGGAAAGCATCCGTCTGCCCAGGTTCAGATGGATACCCAAGCCGAGTGTAAGTCCCTCTTCATCGTCGGCGCGGTCTTCACCCAAGCGGAACTTGTAACCGCCACGAATTGCTGCCATTTTTCTGTACCAGTACTCCATACCGATGTTCAATCGCTCGCTGTTGTCGTTGGGATGGTTGGCATCGAGTGCAAGGGTGAGAAGATTGCTACCAGCATCAATAATATCATAGGCGAGTCCGAGCCGGAAATTGGAGGGTAGCGGGAACTCAATCGTCTCTAATTCCGTTTTCCGTTCTGGATTCGTTGTGTCTGGAAATGGACGGTAGCTTGCGATCCGTGGGTCGCCTGCGACCTCTGCCCCGCTTGTCAAATCGGGACCGCCGAAGCGCATCTCCGGTCCAAAGTTCGAGAAACACATCCCGATCCGTAAACTTCGCCAACCGGTATGGTACAAGGTACCGACATCAATAGCGACCCCTTTGGCACTTTCGCGGTGGATCTGCTGATGAATGTATTTGGCGTTAATACCGACAGACAACTTAACCCCGGATTCCCGTTCGTAAAGTTGTCGGGCATACGCCAACGAAACAGCAGTATCATAAGCGGAATACCAGAGCCCTGTCCCATCAGGCTTTGCGAGCGTGGTAATCTCGGTATCAGGGACGTTGAGAAATGTGACACTGGCGCCTAAAGTGCCGATGTTTTTTATCGGCGTTGCGAACGCCAGATAATTATACCGGACATCGGCAAGCCAGACGGTATGTGTGTCCGAAAAACTGGTTTTTTCGAGTTGGCTTATTCCTGCGGGGTTCCAATAGATGCTGGTTACGTCGTTGGCGAGCGCGCCAAACGCCCCTCCAAGACTGTCTACCCGCGCGCCGGGACCGATTTTCAGAAACTGAGCACCCGCCGTACCGACATTGGTTGTGGCGTGCGCGGGAAGCCCCCAGAGTAAAAGAAGTATGAACAATAACTTGTAAATCACATGTCGCATGTATTTCTCCTATTATCGGATAATAGCAAATCTGCCGATCTTGTTACCGACGACCTCACCACTCTCGTCCCTGGCTTCAACATGATAGATATAAACACCGCTTGCGAGTGCCTGATTGTAGCGATTGAGGAGTTCAAATGACGCTGTACCGCCCTTGTCACCCTGTGTCCGTTCACCCGGGTTATAAAGGGCAGTGCTCTCGTGTTCAAGGGTTCGGACTAATTCACCCGCTAATGTGTAAATCCGTATCGTACACTGCGGTGGAAGGTGCGTGAAGAAAATCTTGTCCGTTCCTTCGGAGAGTACCGCTCTATTCGTAACGAAATAGGGGTTTGGAACGACCCGAATTTTCCCAAGATCGGCTGCAATGTCTTCAGGAGAGAGGGTCTCCCCTCTTGTATTGAGCAGGAACTGATCCGCATCCTGTGGTGCACTAATACCGCCCATTTCAACGGTAAAAACATCACCAGCGGAGATTTCAGCGTTCGGATCTTTTATAAAGACATATCCGCCGCGAATGTAGATTCGGAAGAAACCTGGTGTTTCTGCTGGATTATATGTATCCTTCCAGCCCGTACCTGTGAGAATAGCGTATCCAGCGGCGCGCTGGTCGTTGAATTGAATTTCTTCACCCGTATTTTCATCCACCACCTTGACGTGGGTATCATCAACAAACGTAATTGAGTACGTGTGTGGACGGTAGTAGGTTGCCCAGAAAATATTCGGCCAGGTATTCTCACCGAAACCTGGGGATTGGATGTTCACCTCCCACCCTGTCACTGTGCCGGCTGTCAGTTTAACGTCGTTAATCGGATTTTCCATTGGAGTTCCGTAGGATACGTTCGCCCCGGTTATCTTCAAAACGATGCCATCGAACATCGGTGAAAGGACTTCAACAGCCTCTTGATGGAGCGGATCAAACCAGTCAAAGGATTGTAGTTCAACAACAGTTTCGTCGGTCGTCATATTGACGATCTCGTAGGCAGGGGGTTGATATCCGGGACCCGTGATATATGCCGCGGGACCCGTTTGCTTGGCACCGTACCAGACCATCTTGTATTGATGTCCTGTTATCTTGTTAGGTGCAAGCACCATCGGTTCAACAGTAACGGTTCCCTGCCCGTGTTGTTCTATATCAGCAGTAGGTTCTCGGTATCCGGAGGGTTGGGCGCGCGGAACAACATGAACCATCGTCTCAATCTGGCTACTCTCCATCGCGATTAACCCTGTTTTTGGGTTGCCTGTATCATAGGAGGTCACGGCATACGTGTATTCAAGTCCATTGGTTAAGCCTTCATCGGTGTAAAAATTCTTGATGCCTGCGTCTTCACCGAGTGCTTGTGAAGGGGTCGAGACGATTTGGAAAACGTCGCCAGCGACAGGGGGTCCTGAGGGACCGTCGCTAATTTGCACGTAGAGTCCACCAAAATAGATTCGAGCCCCGGAACGATACGTCCCATCGGGATGCGGTTCACCTGTATTTGGGTCTTTGATGACGACGTATCCGCCGCCGTTCCCTGGGAAGGCGGGGTTATACGCCATCACTTCCCACAGCGTCGTATTGATCACTTCAAAATCTGTGCTGGAGTTGAATTTGATGACGTAGACGGCGTTTTTGAAGAAATCCGCGAAGAAAGGCTCATCGCCCATGCTCTCAATGATCGCATCTGACTGCTTACCCACATGCGCCACCGTAAAGAAATTGCCGGTAGCACTCGGTTTGTCGAACTCCATGAGCATCGTCCAATCCTCGACCGGATTGCCCGTGGATTCATCATAGGAAACACCACGCCTATAAACCCGATACCCCTCAAAAATTTTTTCTGGATCGGTCACATCAACATATTCTTCAATGCGCTTATTGACACCCGCATCAACCCAGCGTCCCTCGCTTTCCCAGACGAGCGTCACCTGTTTATCGGCAGGATACGCGGTTACCAGGGGTGAAGGCGGCGGTGCGGGTGCGACGTAGCCATCGTCATATAATTTCTGTGCCCAGTCGGCAGATGCTTGTAGACCGGAAAGCCCTTCACCAATCGCTACTGCGATAATAATATTGAAGGAATCTCCGGGGGCAAGCGATTCAACCGGTCCGTATGATTGGATAAACCGTTGATCATCATAGTTTGCGGGGAGTGGCTCAACACCGGGCGTGCTGATAAGCGCGTACATCTCCGCATCCGTCGTTGGGTCGGTGGAGATCGTAATCCGTTTGTGTGCTGTGAAAGGGATTTTTGCCGCCGGATCCTCAGCATTCTCTCCGATATACGCATCCAATACCCGTAAACCGATATACCCAGGGGCAGAGGCATTGGAGAATCCATAAGAAAGGTAACGATTGGGGTGATCCACGGGATTGAGGGCATCTGGCGTCTGGTCAAGGGCGACGAAGTCGTCAGCGGAGTAACTCGCCGTGCCTGTCTCGTTACTGGAGATATCTACGTCGTATCGGAATGCCATAAATACATCTTCGAGCGTGTCGCTCCCAACATTTTTGACGTTATACTCCAAAATAAAAAAATCGTAGAGCGGTGCGTAACTCCATTGAAACCCGTTAACTATGAGTTCTAAACCCAAAATCAAATCCTTGTTTGCCTCAGGATTTGTGTCAGAGCATTTGAACATGAGTGCTTGGTTCGTTGGTGTTTCTTTTGTCGTCACACCGGGTTTGTTTGAGATGACCTCTGGCACGTCGTCGGTGGGCCAAATTTCGCTGTGTCTACCGTCTGACGCAGAAACGCCAATCTCGCCGCCTTTTTTGGCACCAATCCAAATATCGCCTTCAAAGATATAAGAATCGTTCGTTCCAGCGGGCCACCAGCCTGAAGGATTGGCGGTAGGGTTGCTCGGAAACCCAACAACTGCTGTATTATAGATAGCCGACGATAGGTTGCCGACATCAAGTGCTTTCCAATCCACTTGTGCACTTGCCGATAACGCGACGAGTGCAAAAATTGTAGATATACATATAAATCGTAATAATTTCATTTTTTTAATGTTCCTTGCGGATAAGTAATAGTTTCTGGTAAGTGGCGTTACCCCCAGTGAATTACTCAATTTCTGTAATCTCAAAAACTCGATAGTGTTGCATTTTTCCGTTCCCGCTGTCCACGGTGCCTTCAATGAACAGCGGATAATTGTAAACCGTTTCTTTGACAGAGAAAAGATAAGGGATCGCACCGGCTTCGCGCGCTATCTCCGCTTGGTTCTTGAAATCGCGAGGTTCCTTCATGTGCTTATTATAAATCTGATACGTTGACCTGTCGGCATAATACATCAAATCGAAATGCGCGCCGACGCGTTCATCGTCAAGAAAAAAGCAGGCGTTCTCTGGCATTTCACGGTGGAGACGTTGCCCACTCACTTCGTATAGGGGGACTTGACTATTTCGCTCCGTAACCCTATAAGCAGCTTGCACATAGCGTCCTGCATAGAACAACGCGATTATTAGTGCCGTTGTCCGGAGACCCAACCACATCCACCGCTGCAGGTTGCGATGGCGAACCAGCATATGCACTCCCGCGAAAATTGCGAGCAACACCCCGAACCCGATCAATTGCTCAACAATCCAGAAATTTGTCTGGATAAAAGGCGCGAATTTCTTGAGTCCATCGAACTGATCTCTGCTTTTGACGAGCGTCCGTCCACCAGAGATGATAGTAATCACAAGCATCCCCGCCATCCAAATAGCGGTGTAAATCCAATCCCGTCGTTGCCATGCCCGACTGATCACTGCTGCAAGACACATCAGCAGCGGTGGTACAGCAATCATCGTCGCCGATGGTGTTTTCGTCTCCGCAAGCGTGTGCGGAACAATCACACCGATCCCCCAAGCTAACACAAAGAGTTCTGCCAACTCCCAACGTCTGAACAGGACCACAATTAGACATAACACTGCCGCAACAAGCGCAGCATAGAATACCGGATAAAAGAGCGGCATATAGTCAAACAGCGGTCGATCCCAACTTGCTCCCCAGCTTTCGACATCGGTGTTGAGATGATCCAATACGCGTTTATGTTCCCAAAGGAATTCCTTGCGATAGTAAATCAGGCAGTAGATGACCCACGGTGCGACTGTCGCAATTGCCGCTAAGAGCTGTAACCCAACATCGCTTATTTTAATTTTCCTTGCGGTATTGCCCCGTCCAGTATACCAACTGACCGCCCAAACAACCAACGCAATGCCAAAGGTGATGAGTGCAAGGTAGCTTTTCGACAGATACGCGACACCCATCGCAACGCCGGATAAGATATAATTCTTCCGTTTTCCTGTCCGAATGGCGCGGAGTAAGAACCAACACGAGACTTGTACCCAGAGCAATAGCGCGATGTCAATGTGATCCGAATAGCGATAGCCGTGAATCGACTCAAAGAGAAACGGGTTAAACGCTTGAAGAAATGCCGCTATGAGTCCTGCTCGTTTGTCAAAAAGATCCGAAGCGATTCGGAACGCCAACCACGTCGTTACAACGAGACTGATTGCGGACGGCAACCGGAGTGCGAACGTATTGATACCGAAAATCAGGTGCGAGAGCCAGATCGTCCACATCGCTACCGGTGGTTTGTGTAGCCAGATGTGGTTTTCACCCCACCCTTTATAGTTGTAAGGGAGCCAGGGTTGATCGTAGAGCGTGAATTTGAGCGGATGCTTCGTCAAATTCCGTGCCACAACGGCGTGAAACCCTTCGTCCCAATATGTAATGCCACTGTGTCCGAGGTTCTGCAGCACCAAAACTGCTGAGGCAATCAGAATACAGATTAGGACGATTTTTACGAGTGTAGATTCGCTGTTTAATCGGAAACCCTCAAAGTTCATCAATAGTTATAGATTCAGCGTTTGTAATTTGGCCTTTTCCTCATCATAGTTGTCATAGATATCCATTTCAGGACTTTCCCAATCCTCGGCAAAGCACGCCAAGCGAGCCCGTAGTTCTGCTGCTTGTGCTTTGTCAATACCGCGTTCGCGTAAATCTATATTGCCGACTGCGCCAAGCACAACTTTTGGTTTAATATGCACATGGTCAACATCAAAACCTGCTTTTTGAATATCCAGGAGTGCAGAACCAATTGCCGACTCCAACGAAAATGCCTCACGGTGAAAATGAATTTGAGGGACCCCTTCAACAGTGTTAATAGTTCCGTCATCAAAAATGCTATAGAGCCGATCGGCTTCTTCTTCATTCGGGTCGGCTGTTAAAATGAGTGTGAATTCATATATTCTCATGGTAAATTTTTCCCTGACTGATTATCTTATTGTTTCGCATATTTTCCACGAATACCGTTTTTTAGAAGTGTTTCGTCGTACTGAGGTCGTAATTCGTCTTTAAGTTCGGTTCTATCAGTCGTTTTAAGGCTGAACGCAGCCAGCGTTTGACAACCCGTAGCGGAAACCTCCAGTAACCCAATTCCTGTGACTTCCGTGGAAACTGGTAACTCAATTCGCCGACAAACGGTTATGGCTTCAGTAATCTGATGCTCCGACAGTCCGAAAGCAAGTGTGCAGTGTGGCACCCATTGTCCAACAGTATAATATTCCCGTTGTTCCTTTGCGTATTTTTTGAAGATTTTATGGAATGCCGTGTGGACATTAAGCAACTGTTCAGTGACCGTTGTCCCTAAGTAAACAACCCCTTCCGATGTAGAAAAGATACCTATGTTTGGAAACGACAGTCGAAACGGCGCAATACCCGCGGCAAATGTCGTAAGTTCCTGTGCAAGTGAATTTGTTTCAAGATGGTTGCAAACCCCAAGCGATACATGCGGACGATAACCACCTTTAGGCATAGAATCACTAATCCCTGCTTCATCAAGGGTTTTCCATGCGCCGCGAATGCGTTCTTCGGTTGAGAGGTCAAAATACAGTTCAACAACAAAAGGCATACATCATCCTTTTTATAGACATCGCGCCCTGCTGGCATGAGAGCGTTTGTCTGGCGCAAACTAACAGTTTACGCTACAAAGATGCTTTATCCAAATCTCCTTATTATAAACCAGATTCGCTAATTTTGTTGTAGATGTCGGTGCCCAAACTGACTAATTCCTCGCGGATTTCATCCCAATTGTCTCGATCGTTTTTACCTTTGTCAAGGATAGGAAATTGAACTCTTATCTGTTTGGGTGAATCGTTATATTTATAAAGATAATCCGATTCTGGAAATAACGCCATAATTTTGTCTCTGCGTTCCAGTCGGTCTTTTCCCTCGAAATACAATTGAACGTAGCATCGCTGGTTGGTAAGAAAGAGATTCACTCCAACATTGCGAATAGATTTGCTTATCCAACCTTCATTACTAATAGGCACAGGTTTACCAGCAAATAGTTCACCGAGTTCGCCATCTCGGATCGGCTGCCAGAATTCGCTATACCCACCTTCGGCTTTTTTCTCAGTTTGGATATCTATTGCAGGTCCAACGACATGGTGAAAGAGGAGTTCGTTATGTGAATTGGCTTGTGCTTGAATGAGATACCAGTCAATGGTACTGTCCTCATCTCGTAACCTGCACGTGACAATCATCAGTTCCTCAAAACTCTCTGCCACCAGTACTGCCACCGTGGCCTCTTTCAAGCGTGCGTAAGCCTCCAGTCTGCCCCAATGATCCCAATCTGCTTTTCCAAATTGGTTTTCGACTACAAGCGTTCCACCTTCTCCAATACCGACAATATCTGCCCTACGCGTGCCGACTCTGGCTTCCGTCTCCACGTCCTCAAAACTTCCGATTCTGAGTGCGTCAAGATTATCGGCAAGGTCTGTGGAAAAATCTTCTTCTCGATTGTATATGTCTGATAGTGGTATTAATTGTTGAAGATTCATTTAGGTCAGTTATCCTTCCTAAAAATCAAGACTCACGCCCATCATATTTAAGGGTGGGCATTTGGATCATCTACTGACAGTCCTTCAGCTGTAGCTGCGGCATTGAGCATCTTATCTGCAGAAAGAAAAGAGAGCGGAGGAATTCCACTTGCGATGCAAAGTGCCTGAACTTCACATGCTGCGAGCTGCACCGCATCGAAGCCGCGTAAACCATAAGTTTCAGCTAAAGTCATCGCCCGATTCACCAGTTGATCAGTCACTTCAATGATCTGGTACTCGTTCAATAAGTCATTTTTTAAGGTGGCAATTACCATGGTGGCATCAGCAGAAACAATCGTGCCATCCCGTTTCCGTCGTGAGACAGCAGAAATAACCTCAACACCTGTAATACAGACAGTGTAAATTTCGTTTCCTGCAACAGGATCAGTAAAGCTGAGAACCCATTGTGAACCAATTTCACTGACGTAACGTTTAACAAGACAACTACTATCCATATAGTAGATCACCGCCTACTTCCGCTCCTCAATAATTGTTTGGGAGACAGGTGCCCCCTTGACCTCAATGAGCTGCCGGTTAATCGTATGCGTGACAGGAGGATTCTTCACCTCTTTAACCAAGCCTTTCGACAGCAAGACTTGATGAAATACCTCCAGTTTATCGGCTTCGTCCTGCGCTTTCAATAGTTCCCGTAAGTGATACCGATCAGTGGAACTTAATGTTTTTATGGCTTCTGCGATTTCTTGCATTCGCATTGTTTGCCTCCTTATTATCTTACTCAACTAAAAATCCAAACTCACGCCCATCATAATCAGACGCGGGGAACTCCAGGACAACGGATGCGAATGCTTCTGGTTGTCGAGTGGGATGCCGTATCGGTCGTATGTTACTGCGTCTAAGAGATCGTCCAGATTCTTCGTGTTGAAGATGTTCCGGATGTCCGCAAAGAAGGTATAGGTCAACCCACCAATCCGACTCCGTTTGCTGATAAGTGCGTCAACATTATAGGTCGGCGGGTACCGCTTCGAGTTGATGTCGGGCTTGACGGGGGCTCTCGGATTCGGTGTGTAGGGCAAACCGCTCCCGTATCTGCCAACAAAATTGACGGCAGCATCGAAGGGCAATTGGATGTCTAACAGTCCAGAAAAGATATGACGTTGATCCCATGCCAACGGATGACTTTCGGTTACGTCAGGTTGCTGTCGGTAGTAGGTGAGGTACCCCAGATTTCGACTGGAGCCCTTCCCCTTCGCAACGGAATAGGTATAACTGAGCATGCCAGAGACGCGACCGCCCCCCGTGCGCCACTTGCGAATCGTAAGTTCAAATCCCTGCACCCGACCGTAGATGCCGTGGATCATACCGTCGAATTCACCGTTAAGGAAGTAGCTGTAATCGTTGGTGATGTCAACATGCACGCTATTGACAAGCTTATCAATATCCTTGGTGAACCCTGTGATATCAATCGTCAAGTCATCGGTGAATTGCCGTATGATACCGACTTCATAAGCGATCGTCCGCTCTGGCTCCAAGTTCGGGTTGCCCCTTCTTCGGATTGCCCCCCGCATATCAAAATTTAGATTTTCGTAGAGATCATCGCCGCGTGGAATTTGGTAGTAATGCCCGTAGGTAAAGTGCAACTTCGACCGATCGGTAACCGGGAAGGAGATGCCGAGGCGTGGGGCGACCATGTGTTTAGTGGAAGCCTCAACAGGATTTTTGATGACCGGGAGCCCAACTTTATAGGTGCTTTTATCCAATTTGATAGTGCCATCGTCGTTCAGTTCGAGTGGATCAAACGGGTCTGCGGGTGAGACTCCAGATGGATTATACAGGTCATATCGTAAGCCGGCGTTGACGATCATACCTTCATACTCCATCTTGTCTTGGAGATACATACTTAAGGATTGAGGCTGGACATCATAATACTCCATATAGAGGTTGGAGCTGCCGTAATTTGTTGTGCTGAGATTATAGAGATCGTATCCCAAGAACTCAACGCCTGTCTGGATTTGATGGTTCGCCGTGACTTGGCTCGCAAAATCCGCTCTTAGGATTGAGGTTGTTGCCCTGCTGGACCCCCAAGAATTGCTGTCTCCTGCCACGAAATAGGTTGTATCGTTGTATGCTTGTTGAGGCGGGTTTCTGATCCTGCCTTCTTCCTGATTCTGTGCAAAGGATTTATCGGGATCCCAAGCGTTTTCATCAAACGCCTTTTCCAACGGATCCCACACCTTTCCGGGTTGATGCGACTCACCAGAACGATGAAATTGCCCAACTGTCAGTGTATAGAAAGTCCCAGAGTTGATATTATGTGAGAGTCTCACAGACGTATTCCGCGCGCTTGAATTTGACACTGGAGCGGCACTGGGCCAAAAGCGGAGCGCCCCTCCATAGGTATGACTTTCGCCGCGATTGAAAAGCCCACTTGCGGTGAGTTTGATACTCGGCGTTACTTCAAACTTCAGTTTCCCTTGGAAGATATATGATGTCCCGTTGCTATTCGGAAAATAACTGTGATTTCGTGACAGTTGGCTGGAGGCAGCGAACGTCAACCGATTTCCCCATATCGGTCCGCTGAGCGCAAATTCACCGATATGGCTCGGCGATAGATCATACTTCTTCGTGTTGTTGAACAACCCACTATACTGCTCCAGGTCCACGACGTAGCCATCTAATAAAGTAACCTGTCTCTTCTCATAGTCGATAACAGTGCCATCGGCATCCTTGTAAGGTTGGCGTGTCATGATTGTTTCACCCGTATCGGGGTTAACTTGGGGTTCCCCCGTTTCCGGATCCATCACGGGCTGGAGTGGGTTTTCCGTCCTGTCGGCATATACGCCCGGGAAAATCTCCGTAAAGACGACCTGTTCATCACCTTCCCGTTCCGCTAACTCCGCAACGGTGACATCCTGTCCGCGGTAAGGCGTTTGATAGTCGTAGGGTTGACCGAAGAAAATACCTCTGAAGGGTTCAATCGCAACGGGTCGAAATCCGTTGTCTGGATCGAGCCATGGACCGTATAACGGATCGCCGTGATGGGTCCCCCACTGTCCGACCCGGTACCGGATTCTACCAGAGAATTTATTTGTTCCGACCTTCGTAATGAGATTAACGATACCGGATTGTGCGTCCCCGTGTTCCGCATTGAATCCGCCCGTGATGACTTCCATCTGCTCAAGGGAATTCGTGCCGATACTCAACCCCAAACTTCTGCTGATCGGATTATTAATTGGGATACCGTCAATGAGATACCGAATCTCCATCGACCTCCCGCCCCGAACATGGGTTGAACCGGTTGAGTTTAGTACAGCAACGCCAGGCAGCGTCTGTAAAATGCCATTCACGGTATCGCGGGGCATCGCCTCAATATCGTCCGATTCAATGATCCTCGTCGTCTGCGTAACGTCCCGCTTGATGAGCGGTTTGACAGCCGTCACCGTTATACCCTCAAGTTGCACCGCGGCACTCTTTAGGTTAAAGTCTAACGTCGTCGTGAGACCGGCGAGCACACCTGTCCCCGCTACAGTCTCCACTGCATAATCCGTGAGCTCAACCCTTACATCGTAACTCCCCGGTGGGATGTTGGTCATAACATAGTAACCAGCGGTATTGGTTGTTGCGGTGGTACTCGTTCCGACGAGGGTTACTGTGACATTCGCCAGCGGTTCCTTCGTCGCCTCAGCGGTGATGACACCCGCAATTTTTCCAGTGATCGCAGCAGAGGCATCAAAGTTCACGCCTACCGCCATACATCCCGCAATAAGCAAGAACAGCGTTACTTTAGTGAAACCTGTGCAACTTGCAAGTTTTCGAAACTTGCCGCTAAAAGTTTTTAAGATACTATTTTTCTTCAATTTGATAACTCCTTATCTGTTCTGAATGTTTACAGACGCAATATATAAATTTCGACCGAGAACCCAGCGTATAAATCGTTTAGGGTCTACAAAACATTCTCAATAAATCTGAGGCTTTTTAAGGTGCGTTCGGTATGATATTCAATGAAATTGCCAAGCAGACGCTTAAGTTCCTGATGATTGCGGGTAGAGGCGCGGATTCGGTTGAACCGCTCCCATTCAGATTTCCGAAGCACTTTCAACAATTCGCAACTCCCGAGTGCAATTGCAAAGGCAGCACCGTCTCGATTTTTGCACTCCCCACAAAGCACACCACCGTATCGGACGCTGAAAGCGATGCCGACTCTATCTGTCGTTCCCTCTCTCACAGATGAACCGCAATGCACACACCGTGAAAGTTCCGGTCCATACCCCGCACAATCGAGAAATTTAATCTCAAACCCTCTGGCGAGCAAAGGAATATCATCCGCATGAACTAAAGCGTGGTAAGTGGTGTGGAGGAGATTGAAAATTTCAGGGCTGGCGATCCCCTCTGCTGCGATGCTGTCTACGAGTTCAGCGAAATAACATCCGTAGGTGATGCGTGTGAAATCGGAACGAATCGCGTCAAACCCATCAATCAGATTGAAGTCAGTGATGTTTTGCAATTCCCGATTTTCGCGATGCTGAAAGAGGAGTGTCCCGTGGTTGAGGAGTTCTAAGCTTCCACCGAGGCGGCTTTTTGGACTTTTTACGCCGTAAGCGACTGCTTTAACTTTCCCGAAGTCAGGCGTGTAGAAGGTAATGATTTTATGGAATTCTTGGAGGGGAAAGGTGCGAATGACAATCGCTTGGGTTTTTTGAGCTGCCATGGTTTCGGGTGTGATAGATGCGGTTTCGCTGAAGGACTAAAGTCGGGGCGAGAGGATTTGAACCTCCGACCTCCTGCTCCCGAAGCAGGCGCGCTAGCCGGGCTGCGCTACGCCCCGTTCTTACATTTAATTATACCTTGCCTGCCGGGCGTTGTCAAATTTTAATTTCAAACTTGCAACGTTCAGACAAATCCGATTCCCTTTGGAGACCAACACCGTTAAAAAGTCACCTATGGAATGGACCTCCAGCACTTCCTATGCTCCTAAGAAGCATCGCCGGTATGGATATCCGGCATCTGAAGATGAATTCTACGGACGCGTCGTTCATCCGCCTCAAATATGGTAAAACGGATACCGCGGTAGGTAAATTGTGTTCCCCGTTCAGGCACACGTCCGAGATGGTCTACAACGAACCCACCGATCGTATCAATGTTTTCCGCTTCAAGTTCTGTCCCGAGTCTTTCGTTCAACTCAATAAGATTCAGTCTCGCATCAATCGAATAGGTATTGGCATCCATCTGGACGTAGTCATCCTGTTCGTCCATCTCGTCTTCATCGTGGATCTCGCCGACAATTTCTTCGATGATGTTTTCTAAGGTTACGATCCCGGCAGTGCCGCCGTATTCATCGACAACAATAGCGATGTGCTGTTTATGCGCCCGTAGTTCTCGGAAGAGCTCCGAAATATTCTTGCTTTCCGGCGTGAAAAAAGGACTCCGACCGACGATCAACTCCCTCAAATTGATCGGTTTGCCTTCCTCCCAGCAGTCCAACATATCTTTAACGTGCAAGATTCCGATGATCCGGTCGATGGTTTCCTCATAGATTGGGATACGGGTATGTCGGCAAGCGATTGTTGTCTGTAAAACCTCGTCCCCAGGGGTGGTAACTTCAAGACAGATCATATCGGTCCGTGCGACCATGATTTCTCGAACGACTTTATCTGGCAAGTCTAAAATCCGAGAGATCATTTCTCGGTCGTCTGGTTCTAAAATTTCTTGGCTATCGGCGACATTATCGAGTGTCTCTAAAACCTCTGGCGATACGAGGCTGTCTTGTGCTGTGGCACCCTTACCGCCAAAGACGCGGACAATAAGGTTTGCGAGGAAATTTAACGGGATTAAGACTAAGAACCCACCCCAATAAATCGCGCGGAGCACACTGAGCGCTCGAATCGTGGCCTCCCCCGTACTACCCTGCACATAATTTTTGGGGAACAATTCAGTAAAGACAACGAAACAGGCGACTGCGAGAGCCGCATTTGCCACAGGGTATTCCCAAAACGTCATAAATACCATAACGCTCACCACGATCAGAATCGTTTTAGCGGTGATAATGGTCAACGAGTAGCGGCGCGGGTTGCGCAATAGGGAGGTCAGTAGTTCGTAGCGTTTGCCGCCCTCCTCGGCGAACTTGAGAATATCATCCCGCGTTAACCGAGCAAGTAACGCTTCGGCAGCTGAAAACAGCGCATTGAGAATTAAAAGTATGCCTAAGCTAACAAGTTTGATGACTAAGGCTAGGTCGTCCAAACGTAAAATCACACTCCTAATAACGGACCAATTTCGCGGTGATCAGATTTTTAATTTTACCTTTCCTGTAGTAACCGAAAGATACTCTCCTGTTTCTCAAACATGATCTCGGCTTCTTCTTGCGTTTGATGGTCGTAACCGAGCAGATGTAGCATGCCGTGGACGGTAAGCAACGCGGTTTCGGTTTCAAGATTACCGCAATCTCCGCTCAGTCCATCTCTCGTCAATGCTTGCCGCGCAGCGGTTTCAAGGGAGACAACAAGGTCCCCAAGCAAACTTGGATTTACATCACCATCTTCACCTTCACGCATTGAAAACGCTAACACATCTGTCGGGGCATCCGTCCCACGATACTCGCGGTTGAGTTGTCTCATGTCACTATCATCTGTCAAGAGGACGCTGACCTCACAGAGTTCTGCGTCATGCGCCTCCAACGTTGCGCGCACGGCGTTGTAAACCACTTCTACATCAAAAGTGGTATCGCGACTCGTATTGGTAACCCGAATCAAAACGATTATCCTTCTTCACTGTCGGCATCCGATGGATTCATCCCGTTGCGTCTCGTATTGTGCGGCGATGCCTGCTCATACGCCTCAACAATCCGTTGGACCAATTCATGCCGGACGACATCAACTTTAGAGAAATAGACGAACTGGATACCTTTGATATCCGAAAGCACCTCTTGTGCGTCTGCGAGTCCTGAGACCTTATGGTTCGGAAGATCGGTCTGCGTAATATCACCCGTAACTACCGCTTTTGAATCGAAACCGAGTCGGGTCAAAAACATCTTCATCTGCTCAATCGTAGCATTTTGTGCTTCATCCAGGACGACAAACGAGTTATTGAGGGTCCTCCCTCGCATGAACGCAATAGGTGCGACTTCAATCACATTGCGTTCAATGTATTTGTCGAGTGTATCTGCGGGCATCATATCGTAGAGGGCATCGTATAACGGACGTAGATAGGGATGGACTTTGTCGGCAATGTCACCGGGCAGGAAACCGAGACGTTCACCGGCTTCAACTGCGGGACGCGTCAAGATAATACGACTCACCTGTCCGCTTTTGAGTGCGGAAACCGCCATCGCCATAGCGAGATACGTCTTTCCCGTTCCTGCCGGTCCGATGCCGAAGACCAAATCGTTGTGTTTAATTGCCTCAACATATCGTTTCTGCCCAGCAGTTTTCGGACGAATCACACCGCGTTTCGAGAATACTGGAATAGACTCGGCTCCAGGCTCCGCTAAAATATCACGTTCACCCGCACTCGACGCTCGAATTACATAGTTGACATCGGCTGTCTGAATGCGTTCTCCTTTCCGGATGCGGTGAAGTAGGGATTCAAGAACCGTTGTCACCCGGTTAACTTCTGTAATATCCTCACCAATGACAGCGACACTGTCGCTTTTCAAAACAACGCGCACATCAAACCCATCTTCGATGATCTTCAAGAAGGCATCACTCTGCCCGAAGAGGGCTTGCACTTCAGCGTTGCTCTGTATGGGAACACCCTTTGATTCTTGTTTTTGCAATCGAATTCTAATCCTCCGGCTATTTGAACGAGAAACCTATAGGTTTCGCCGTGTGTGTTCTGTCTAAACCTTAACGCAATTGCTAAAAAATGTCAAATTTCAGGAGTTATACACAATTTTCTAATTTACCTTGCGGGGGAACAACGATAATAAATCTCGTCATTCACTTTTATTTTACAAGATTTCCAAACAAAAGTCAAGCGGATTTTATTACCTTCTATAAAATTTAATCTCACGGATCGCAGCCCCTTTCAGTGGAATTTGCATCTCCCCCTCTCTCCTCTGTTTGCGCCATTGTCGACTTACCTTCTCGGTTGCATCTTTGCTTGCGTTCATCTTTTTCAGAGAAGTTTCCATCTCTTTGATGGCAGTCTCGCTGTATACACCTACATTTTCAGAGTCTGTCAAAGCGTTCGCTGTCAATCGCACATAGAGAACTTCCCTTCTAATCCGGAATCTGACAGGTTGGGTACCTTCAATATCTTCACCACGCTTGTCTTCGATAGCCTCAAACGAAAGCATCCACTTTGACGATTTCTCTTCGACGGTAGCATCTAAAATAAAATTAGGGAGGGTTGAAGCAGGATAGACTTCAATATAGTCAATGTATGTTGGCGCGTCCAGCTTAATCAATGTCTCCGTTTTTAGGCTACCCACGACTTCATGCCGGTACTGCCGTTGGCTGTTACTGCGTCGTCCAAACCCCTTTTGGATAGTCCCATGCACTTCAAAGACGCTTACTGTGTCCAATTTACCATCTACGATTTCAGGATTTTTCTCGCAGAACAGACGCGAAGCCGAAATTTCCACAGGAGGAGTCTCTTGCAGCAGCGCACATCCGGTAACACTAAAAACTAACGCAACCGCAAAAAAACAGTAGGACATCTTTAAGTCACATCCAAAGTTATAGACTGTCAATTTTCTGGTCACAGGATTCCTCCATCAAGGACATTTGTTTGTAAAAAGCAACCACAAGTTTATTATAGGGACTGCCGCTCGAAGAATTTAACTTCCCGAATTGAGGCACCTTTAAGCGGGATTCGCAATTCACCTATTTCGTTGCCGTGTGACACATTATCTGAATCCTCCAACGCATTCGCCGTCAATCGCAAATACAGCACCCTTCGTTCAATTTGGAATCTCACGGGTAGTGAGCCTTCCACTTTCTGGGCGCGTTTATCCTCGACAGCCGTAAATGACAGCGTCCATTTCGGCGATTTTTCTTCAGGAGTGGTATCCAAAGCGAAATTCGGGATGGTCGATGCGGGGTAGACTTCGATATACTTGATATAGGTCGGCGCGTCGAGTTTAATCAACGTCTCCGTTTTGAGGCTGCCTATCACTCGACGTTGGTACTGCCGCTGCGCGTATCGCAAGTTTCGCACAAACTCCTTTTTGATGGACCCTTTTGACGCAAAGGTGCCTATCGTTGATAGGTCGCCATCCACCATCTCAGGATTTTGTGCACAAGAAAGCCGTGAAGCTGGTATTTCGATAGGGGGTGCTTCTTGCAACAATGCGCAGCCTATAACACCAAACACCAACAACAATAGAACGCCGAACATTCGCAATTTCATTTCTCGGCCCTCTTCATCTAAAAAACGGATTGGAGACCCCATCCTTTAGGTTGGGGAGGAAAATCCGCCCTCGTGTGTAAGGCCAAGGCGTTTTTTTTTGAAAAAACACTTGACAGTCTCAGTAAATTGTGGTTTAATAGATGTATCACAGTGGCAGACATTTCCAGCGTCACCGCTTGGTGGCGTGTCTGCCAACCCACTGGAAAGGGGTTAAGACTGTGAGACTGTGAACCGCTATGAAAAAACGAAAGCGAAAACAAAAGCGGGTGCGTCGCACCTACAAATACCAAATACGCGAACACTCGCAAAACATGCGCGTCAGCAACATGCTTGATGACCTGGGCGATGTGCATAACCACTTCCTTGCTTTGGAGAAGCGATATTACCGCCGCTATGGGAAATACGCCGGTCGTTTTCGCCTGCAACCGCATCTGACGAAGTTGCTCGAACGCACGCACCAACACTGGACATGGATACCGCGTGATACTCTTGACGCAGTGATTATCCGTATCCATATCGGGTATGAACGGTTCTTTGATTGGATTGAAAACGGTAGACGTGGCAGGCGCGTGGGGCCTCCGAAGTTCAAAAAACGTAGCAAATACCGATCTGCGAAGTTCCAAACAGGGTACAAGGTCTTTGAAGTCCGCCCTAAGGATGACGATAAACCGTCTAAAGTTCCCAAAGGTACTGTTCGTCTCTCCTTCAAGCAATGGAACGCGGATAAACAGAAGTTTGTGTTTGTCCGCAGAAATATCTTGTATCACCACCATCGCGAGTGGGAGGGGAACGTCAAGTATATTCAAATCGGTCGGGATGCCGTCGGAACATTGTGGCTCTATGTTGTGACAGATAGTAAATCCAAAGAAGTGATGACCGCTACAGGTAAGAGCGTAGGGATAGACTTCGGTATGGAAACGTATCTGACCCTGAGCACCGGTGAGAAGATCCACCATCCGCAACCTCTGAAACAGTCCTTGAACCAACTCCGAAAACTCAACAAAGTTGTCTCTCGTAAGCAGAAAGGATCTGGCAATTGGTGGCGTGCTGTTCGTGAACTCGCACGACTTTATCGCAAGATTGCCAACCAACGCAGAGATTGGCACTACAAACGTGCGACGGACCTGTGTCGGCGGTTTGACCACATTGTCACCGAGACGCTGAACCTTGATGGAATGAAACGTCTCTGGGGACGCAAAGTCTCTGACCTTGCCTTTTACCAGTTTGTTGAGATACTGAAGTTCAAGTGTTTCAAACATAATCGTGCGTTCTCTCAAGTCGGGCAATGGACACCTACGACAAAACCTTGCTCGGATTGTGGACATCACAACGAAAATCTTTCACTCTCCGATAGGCAGTGGACGTGTCCGGAATGTGGTTCACACTGCGATCGAGACATCAACGCTGCGATAAATATCTTGAGGGCTGCCTTGGGTCCCTCTGTGGAGCAGATGTAAGTCCTTCCTCGGAAGGCTGACTGCTACGAAGCACAAGCCCAATCCTTTAGGTTTGGGTGCCTTGACCAGATAGGAAACTCTTCTTATAGCAAAGTCAGTGATTCAGTAGACCTCGGATAATTGGCGAGGTTAGGACACCTCGCCAGCGAAGATGCCGCTTTTGCGTTTCCATCATCCACCCAGCATGTCCACTTATTTTTTTGTTTTACTATACAACGGCTGTCGTCCGTAGAGCTTGACCTCGCGGATGGAAGCACCTTTCAAAGGGATGTCGATGACTTCGTTACCGATGCTGTTATCATATCGCGTGACATCCCGTCGGTCCTCTATTGCATCTGCCGTCACGCGCAGATAAAGCAGTTCCCGTTCCACTTGGAATCTCACCGGTTTTGTGCCTTCCACATCTTCATACTGTTTGTCATGCACAGGTTTGAACCCCGTACCGGATTCCCCGAAGTGCCGTTCCGATTCATCCAAGGCTGTGCTCAGTGCCATATTAGGGATGCGTGATCCCGGATACACTTCAACAGTACTCACATACATCGGTTCTTCCAGCTTAATAAAGATCTCGCATCGGATTGTTCCATCAAGTGCCGTTACATACTGGTTTTTGCCTAAGAGGTGTCCTTCGCCTTGGACGACAGTAAGGCTCTTTCTCACGCCGCCACTCACCTCAAAAATCCCGGCAGTTTCCAAGTTCCCATCCACTATTTCGGGATGGGTGTCGCAGGTCAACCGTGAAGCCGCAATTGCCGCAATAGGTTCCTCCTGAAGCCAAGACAAGCGCGATGGCAGAATTTCCGATCCTGACTTCCCCTGCAGTGCCACACACCCCGCGATGCTGAACGACAGCAATAATAGAATGCTAAACGCCCATTTCTTCATTTTCTTGCTCCTTCCCCGTTAGGGGGTCTGATGGATGTAAAATTTGACTTCCCGGATGGAAGCCCCTTTCAGTGGAATCTCAACGCCTGAGTTCGCGGTTCGTTCGGAATTCTGTCTGTCCTCTATCCCATCTGCACTCATTCGTAGATAAAGCACCTCTCGTCCGATACGATAACGCACTGGGTTCAGCCCCTCTATGTCCTGATGCTGCTTGTCGGACACCCGTTCAAAGGCGATATCAAAGCGCGGGGGATCATCGGTTGTTGTCATCATCGCGAAATTCGGAATCAGTCGCGATGCCGGATAGATCTCCACATGGGAAACATAGGTCGGCGCATCCAGTTTGATAATCGCCTCTGTCCGGCGTTGGCCTTCAACCTGTGTTATGTAACGCCGTTGTGCATAGGCAAGCCCTCGCCCCTGCCCTTCGTGAAGGATATACGCTTTTCGGACAAATCCCCTCACTGCGAATGCGCTCTCCGTCTCCAGATTACCATCTACAAACTCTGGGTTAGATTCACAGGTGAGGCGTGACGCCGTCATCTCACCAATGGGCTGATTCAGGGCAGCACATCCCGCAATGCCGATAAGCAAAACAAACAAGCCGTAGACTTTCATTTTCTCCTCCTGTTGCATGTTTACGGCACACGACGTGTGCCTACCCTTATATGGGAACCGCAATATCGAAACGTTCTGCGGCTTCAACGAGGCGATTCCAAGTCGGTTCCTCTATGGGTATCCCTTCACGCAGGCGTTTTTCGCGGCTCCGTTCCTCGAATTCTCCAGGGACATAGATTTCGTCAATACCGGGCAACCGAGCGGAAGACTTCACCCACTCTACAAGATACGCGATCTCTTGTTCATAATCCGCTAAATCGATGAAATCTTCAATTTTAATCGCAAACATCACAATGCCGCTCGCGCCGCGGGTCGGTTCTTCACGGCTACAGCCTGCCCAAGACAATCCACCTGCAATGGCATCTATCATCACACCGAGACCAAACCCTTTGTGTCCGAACTGGAAACCACCGAGTGGCATAACGGCCGTGTCCTGTGGACGTTCACGAAACGCATTCGGGTCGGTGAGGGGTTTACCTTCGGCATCTATCATCCAACCCTCCGGTATAGATTCACCGCGCGCCGTCTGAACGAGCAATTTTCCACCTGCGACGACACTGAGCGTCATGTCAAGGAGAAGGGGTTCACCGCCCTGACGCGGCACTGAGATCGCAATCGGATTCGGTGGCAGTCTCCGAGAAGTCCCACCGTGCGGGTGCATGAAACGTCCACCGCCGTTGAGCAGAACGATCCCGATCATACCAGCACGTGCTGCAATCGGTGGATATTCGCCCATCCGTCCTGCGTGTCCACAGCGATGTAAGCCAACCGCGCCGATGGTGCAGCTTTCTGCTTTTTCAATAGCCATCTCCATCGCTTTACGAGCGGCAACCATCCCCAGCGCACCGTTGGCATTGATAACGGTCGCTGCACCGCTTTCTCTGACAACCTCCATTTTATCTGCGGCGGGCCCCCCTTCCATGCCGCCGATGTAGTTCGGTGCGTTAATAACACCGTGTGAATCGTGTCCGACGAGGTTAGAATCGACGACGTGGTCACTGACGATACGTGCGTCCTCCTCTGTGCCACCTGCACCGCGATATATGTCATACACAAACTTTCTTAACACATCATGAGTTACAATCGGCATAAATGCCCTCCCTGAAATTTAAAGCAGTCAGCAAAACAAAACAATTCAGAATTCCACACTCTTGCTATACCTGACGAAACCCATCATCCGTGCGATGCCAATTCTGTCCGTGATCGGGATCACGGAACGGTATATGCCTGCCTAATAACTGTTTGAGCACATCGCTTTCGCCTGCCAATTCCGCATCGGTCAGCTGACGCGGCATATCCTCTTGCGGATAGATAACCGAACGGTTATACATACCGAGCAATCCGACGCGGGGTGTATCCGTCAGGTTCGCCCGAGACTGATGCCAGATCGCACCGTTCGTGAACATGATAGAGCCTTTCGGTGCGACAGCAATGCGCATCTCCAGTCCTTCTGCCTCTCCCAATTCGGGACGGCGGAGTGTTTTATGTGACTCTGGAACACACGCCGTTGCCCCGTTCTCTTCGGTGAAATCGTCTAACATCCAGACCGTCTGTCCCGTCAACGAACCGGACGGGAACGGGGATTGCATCGCCCAGTAGGGGTAGTCGATATGCCAACCGCCTGCCGGTGCGCCGGGTCCAACGATGTTTGCTGTAAACGTGGAAGCGATAACATCTTCGCCGAGCATCCGTTTCCACACTGCAACCACAGTTGGGTGCTGAATGAAATATCGGAAGATTGGGGATTTCCCTACGATCGCCCAGACGCGTCGAATTTTACCCTCCCCATAACTGTGGTCGTGTCCGTTGGCAATGTCCTCTTCGACCAATTTCCAGATGACCTCGCGCGCTGCGTCTGCCTCTTCATCGGTAATCACATTTTCGATGATATGGAAACCGACTTCACGCAGGTCATGTTCAACACGGTCAAGCCTCTCTGAACCTAACGCTGCCCCAATTTTATTGGACTGTATTTGTAGCATATTTGCACCTTTGCACTACCGAATACGCGGTAGATTGCGAACCGTCTCAATAATCTGATCCTCCAGATCGTCGGCATCGCTATCTGGCACCAGATTGTGTTTGTCCATCCACGCGATGTTTTCTGCGACACTCTCTGTAACCGGAACTTGTGGCGTAAATTCAGGTAATACTGCTGCCAACTTCTCGTGGCTGAAGATTTGAGTGTGCCCGAAGTTACCCCGTAAACCGCTGAACCGCTCCGGTGCCATCGCGATGAGTGTCTCTTGGGATACATGCACGATCTCTATGTCAACACCGAGTGCCTCCGCCGCGGCACGGTGCCATTCGTCCCACGTTCGCGCCTGTGGATGGACGATATTGTATATTTCGCCGAAGCCATCGGATTTGCCTAATATATCTGTAAACGCAATTCCAGCGTCGCGAGATGACAGGAATTGAAAATAGTTCAATCCGTCGCCTGCGGAGAGGATCGGTTTCCCCTTCCGTAACCTGTCTATCCAACTGCCGTCTCCACCCACCTGCCGATGGAGGTTTATGCCGGGCCCGTGTGTATAGGACGGTTTGAAGATGGTTACGGGGAACCCATCACGTGCGTGCGCCTCAAGCAGGAGGTTATCCGCTTCGATCTTCCCAAGTCCATACCCGGATGTGCCTTGCAACGGTGCCGTCTCGGGGAGATTAATCCCGCTGAACGGCGGTCCGTAGGTCATCACGGTTGAACAGTGAACGAAGTGTCCAACACGTCCTTGACATGCCCGAAGTGCGGAGGCGGCATCTTCGGCGTTGAAGCTAATCATATCAATGACGGCATCCCATTCCTTCGCGCCGACTTTCGCCTCGAAATCCTCACGATTTTTTCGGTCGCCGTGAATTACGCGAACCTCTGGCGGCGGTGGATCGGCGTGTTGTCCGCGGTTGAACAGGACGACTTCATGGTTTCGGTTCTGCAACGCGGCAACAATCCCACGACTGATGTTGCCTGTGCCTCCAATGACTAAGACTTTCATGGGTTATTTCCTTTCTCTATCAAGGCGATTTCTGCTCCTGTTAATTCATACAGTTTGTATACCAATTTATCTATCTCTCGTTCAATATCAGGAACCTCAGGATTATGGGGAGCATCAAGTATCAACTGGAGTAACTCCAAAAGTTCTTTCTCTTGTGCTTCCGTTCCTGAGGCTATTGGAACCTTTTCCATGTTTTGCTTTGTGAAAAAAAGAGGGTCGTAATTCCGCAATTTGCATTTTCTATGAGCATACCAATTGAAAAGTTTGCTGTTTAGAATCGCAAGCAAAAGAAGATCTGTTGTTGGAATGAAATATGTTGTATGCAAGAGGAATCTACAGGATACGTCATAAGCTGCCTTCATAGAAAAAGCGGGAGTTCGATAGATGATCTTGGGGGATTCCAGGTTCTGGAGGGCACTGAACGGAGGGAACTCCCAGTAAAAAGGGACTGTACGTCTCTTATTCTTTAACTTATCTTTATAGCGTTCTATATGCATGCTGATTGCTGGATAAATTTCTTTAAAAACCTGTTCGGCTTCTGAACTGTCTATCATGCCTGACCAAGGCCATCGCCTGCTTTTACTGTTTGGAATATAGATTACATTCCTTGATTTCCACTTCCATTTCCCAGGGGTGTTAGAAAATGTCTCTATAAGTTCTGCACTGTTAGGATCTTCAGCAATCAGTTGCTCAGAGGTGGCTTCATCTATGACGAAAGCCTCTCTGTATATTAGATTGAGACCTGCAAAAATATTCACATTGTTCCCTAACAGTGTTCCGACATTTTCTAACTTGGCTAACAAACTATCGGACGAAGTGAACGCTATTGACTGAGTTTCAACTTTTTCGTCCACAGTTAGATTTGGCACTGAAATTGTAGGTTCAGATTTCCTATTTTGCAGCGTTGCCGGTAAATGATCAACATCTGTCCGAATTTGACTTTCAGGTATGTCGGTGTGGTGTGTGTTTCTTGGGAATACTAACAGCGGAGTTCTATCTCCTGGTTCGGGGGAGGGTTGCTCCTGTTCCGTTATCAATGCAATCTCCGCATCCGTTAACCTGTATAGTTCATACACCAACGGGTCTACTTCTTTTTTATAGAGAGTCTCCAAACTGATTGGCGCAGCAAGCATTTGCTGTACAAGCTGCGAAAGGTCCTTTTTCTGTGCTTCCGTCCGTTCTGCTATTGGGACATTATACATGAATGCCTTCCTGAAACCCACCCTATTTCTTCGGTCAGATTCAGAAGCCCTACATGCCTGCACATACCAATTGAAAAGCGTGCTATTCAAAATCGCAAGTAAGGACAAGTCTTCCGTTGGTATAAAGTATTCTGGGGATAAAGGGAGTGCCTCTGATGTATCATAGGACGCTCTCAGGTAACGACCGTTGTGCGGATAGACAATTTTGGGACGTTTAGGCATAGAATAGAGGTTACTCCTTGTGAATTCCCAATAGAATCTTCCTTGACGACTACGGTGTTTTAACTGATTTTCATAAAGGCTTAGATGGGCACTAATTGCTGGAAAAGTTTCATCAAAAATTCGCTTCGCTTCCGGTTCGTTTCTGGCATCTGACCATGGCCAGGATCTGTTTTGACTACTCGGAATCCAGATGAGGTATGTTAACCTTGCCTTCCATCTTTTTTCAGGCACAAGTATCGGTTTTATGAGTTCACCACTAGAGATATTTTGGTCAATTAACTGTTCCTGTTTAAGTTCATCTATAACAAAAGCATCGTCATGTCCGGTCAAAATACCACTATAGATGTTCCCATACTCACTCAACGGTGCTCCGGTACTTTGCAGTTTAGCTAACAAATTCTCAGATGAGGTTTGTTTAACTATGAACCTTGGAACTATCGGGTTTTGGTCTTCCGAGGACGATGCATCTATATCATCTTCTGGTTCATCTGGGATAATAGTTTCCTCATCTTCTATATTCTCTTGAGAAAGGTTATCAGGCTGTCCTGAGGGTTCACGGGGAAAAAAAATTGCCGGTAGTACATGTTCAGAACCGTAGTTGATGTGTGTGTTCCTCTGTGTCCAAATGAAGATATTTAAAACTTCAACATTCCAATCTTTTGTATTTGAATCATTGAAATAAGCTAAGGAAAACGGTTGAAAGTATTCATTCGCACATATAAACAGGATATCCGCAGGATCAGTGTTTTTCTCGTAAAGAATTTTAGCCACCTCGCGTAGAATCTCCGAGTAGTTTTGTTCACTCCTAAATCTGATGAGGAAAGGCCTGCGCGTACCTAAAGCATTCTTAGGAAACCCACTGAAATCATGACAATCTATGATTTGATCGGCAATAGACTTATCAAGTCCAAGGAAAGCAAGAGGCAACGGGAGGGCAATCTGTGCCAGCGTTGTCCCTTCCAGGATGGGCAAATTCAGTTTTTCCGCCAAAAAATGCAACAGCGCCTCTTCACCACTGATGCGTTGAATATCGTCTCGCGTGATTCTGGCCATTTAAGTCTCCTCCGGTTTTAGTCCCTACTCAGAATTACTACCCTCCTGCACGATAACCTTCTTCCTTTTACGGCGCGAAAAGGAAATACCCCCGAAACCGCTGATAATGGCGATGTAAAATCCAAGATCATACCACCATCCTGTGTTTTTGGGTTCATAGACACGGATATATGGATCAAAAATTCCCCATATCAATGAGATTGGTGCGATCCAGCCGTGCCAGATGCCCCAGAAAAATCCAGCGGGGTTCCCATCATCGTGTTTCCCATCGCCGGGGATGCATCCCACAAAAATGATGAGTGTTATCAATAGAAGTATGCAAATTAATTTTTGTATGCTCATTTTTCTACTCCATGCCGATTTTAAGTCATAGACGCTGTGTGTCAACTATTGCCCGCGTCAATGCCCAATCTAACCGGCGTCGGTAGTGTCCATCGCGGCGTATGCCCTTGAACGCCGTCAGAAAAACATCGTGGGTTTTCTTTCGGATTGTTGCTAAACGGGCATTGAGCATTTCTATATCCACACGCCACGGCACGCCAATTTTTGTAATGGAACGGCAATGGACTCGAATCGGATAGCCTTTGAGTTCCTCTGGTGGACAGAAACGGATCGAGGCGGAAACGGTGTTGTCTATCGCGATGAGTCCGAGATTTCCCTTCGGGTCGTTAAACACAATATTACGATTGGAAGAGGGTTGCGGAAGGTGTTCGCGCAGTTTGCTCATGGTGCCGAGAAAGCGATTGTTGCGCCAGATTCTAACGTCCGATGTTGTATCCGGTGTAAACAGTGCGAGCCCGACAGGATGCTCCGTGTCCTCAAACATAACCGAAACCCCTCTGTCTCCATTATCAGGGGGGTAATTTGTTTTATCCCGCTTTTGTGGGACCAAAGAGATGAAATCGTGTAATCGTTGCAGGAACAGACCGCTCCGAATGAATGCCTCCGGGATAATCGCCGTGACCCACCCACAATGCGTCAGACACTGCTCAAGAGCGTATTTGTAGAGGTCATCGTAACGGGTCGCCTCTGGGAACGGTAAGCCGCGTCTTGTTGCCGAGTTACGAGCCAACCACGGCGGATTGGTGATGCAGACATCGAAGCCTTCAGGAAAGTCGGCGAGTGTATCGCGTTGCACAATTCCTTTCACTCCGGGTTCGATGTCAAAAAATGTCCAATCTCGGCACTGCAGATGCGCTGCGTCAATCAACCGTGGAATGTCTTTAGCACCCGCAAAGGGTTCTAAGACTGACTGTCGTTCTAAATTGGAGGCAATTGCCCACGTCTGGAACGGTTCCAACTGAAACGGATTCCCCCGCGTGTAGTAGCGTCCACTCGCTCGTTTTTCGTCCATTTGCATCGTGTTTCTCTAATAGGTAGGTCTCTGTAGATATGTTTGTTCTTCTGTCCAAAGGGATAGACAACTTATTTGTGCATACATTGTGTGCATTAATATAAACTTATTCACCCCAAATGTCAAGTTGAATTTTCGTGTGAACCAGCGTTATTGCGTGTCTAATTTTCTGTCTGTTGCATAAAATAAGTCGGCATTTAGCACAAGCATGCCGTTTTCAATTGACGTATTCGTTGAGCTTAGATATAATTGTCAACAGTTTGGTTGTTGGTGTTTGGTTGTCGGAATTAGGATTTACAGGATTACTATCCTATAGACTGGAGGAACCGATGCGCTATTTATATATCGTGTTCGTGATATTCATGGTTACCACATTAACTGCTACGGCCCCGGCAGGGGTATGGCAGGAAAGTTTCGACAATGGACTTCCCGATGGCTGGAACGAGGTCAGTGGCGAATGGAAAATTGTGAAGGATGCCTATGCCGAGACCTCTGGCGGACAATACGCCAAGACGATGTTCGGCGATGAAGATTGGACGGATTACACCCTTGAGGTGGACGTAACGCTGGTGAAAAATGTGGGGGTGAATGCCGCGGGTTTGTTAATCCGCGCGGATGCAGATGGCGATAACGGCATGCGATTCTGGATTCGCACCGATCAGCACAAATGCCAATTTTCCCGATGGAAAGAGAATCAATGGGATCACATCGCTACCCCGCTGCCCCTTGAACCAGAAGTCGGTGAAACCTATCGTCTTAAGGTTGTTGCAGAGGGACAGAATTACGAATGTTTTATCGACGACGAACTCCTGTTTGAAGGTGACGATGATGCGAAATTTCGGGACAGCGGACGCATCGGCTTCATCACATACGAGGCAAACGCCCATTACGACAATCTGATCATCGACGGAGAAGAGATCCCCGCCTTCGCGGTTGAACCGAATGGCAAACTTGCCACTCGTTGGGGACAGCTAAAAACAGATATATAGCACACACTACAAACTTCTAATCTATTTGGAGAAGAGAGGACGCTCTGATGCCAATTACGGATGCCATGCCGGAACTCAATCGAACCCTTCAGTTTTTTCCGGTTGAAAACGAGAATCCATCGACCCTAACGCATGCCCAAATTGAACAATTCAATGAGAAAGGGTTTATCTCGCCTTTAGATGTCTTTTCCGCAGCGGAGATGACGGAACACCGCGCCTATTTCGATCAGCTCATGGAAAAGGCGTTGGCTGCAGGGATGAATAGCTACTCCATCAACGGATGGCATACCACCTGCCCCGGTATCCACGATCTGATTACGGAAGACAGAATTCTGGATTACGTGCAAGACCTATTGGGTGAGACGCTCATCTGTTGGGGAACACACTACTTCTGCAAGCTGCCGGGTGATGTAAAACAGGTGAGTTGGCATCAGGATGCTTCGTATTGGCCCCTCTCCCCGAGTAAGACCGTCACCGTGTGGCTCGCGATTGACGATGCATCTGTTGAGAACGGTGCGATGACTGTCATTCCGAAATCGCATCTGCACGGGCAGATCGCATTTGAACCGAGCACTGTTGAGGAAAAGAATGTGCTGGGGCAGACGGTGCATGGGGCAACGCAATACGGAGCGACCCCCTTCCCTTTCGAGATGAAAGCCGGGCAGATGTCGCTGCATTCGGATCTGCTATTACACGGTTCCGAACCGAACACCTCAGACCGACGGCGCTGTGGATTGACGATGCGGTTCGTGCCGCCTGAAGTCCGCGCTGCAAACGATTGGAATCAACGGGCGATTGTCGCCAGAGGCAGCGATCCGAGCGGGCATTGGGTCCATAATCCACGTCCAGCTGAGGATAGCATCCCAGAACGATAAAAAAATCTGGAGGGACACTCCTATTTATGTTTCCACGACGACTCATCTATGCCGCTATCTCAATCAGCGGTGCCGCCTGTTTTGTGTTATTCGGTTATGAATTTATCCGTTCCGTGTCCTCGTCTCTGTTTATTGAGGCATACGGTGCAGAGAATCTCCCCCGGGGTATGGTGGCTGTTCCACCGAGTATGATCGTGATGCTGTATTTCTACGGTCGTCTACTCTCATGGCTCGGAGCGACGCGTGCATTGGCAATCACCTCACTCTTTTCTGCGATCTTAATTCTCGGATGTTATGCAGCCCTTTCACGCGGTATGAGTTTCGCTGCAGCGATCATCTACGTGTTCCGTGAAGCGTATATCGTGATAGTCATCGAACAGTTCTGGTCGTTTGTGAACAGTGTGCTGACAACTGAACAGGCGAAGCGCATTAATGGACCTTTCTGCGCCGTAGCATCTATGGGTTCATTCCTCGGTGGGACACTTGTGAGCAAATTGGCAACTGTATTAGGCACTAAAGCGTTATTATTGTTCACAGCAGGTTCCCTTGTCCCGACAGCGGCTCTCGGTGTCCTTGCCTACAAGTTTGGCGGTGAACCCAAACCCAGTGCAGAAGAGACGGGTGGCAAACTCGGACACATCGGCATAAGAACGCTTCTCCGTTCCAGATACCTGATTTTTATCGGGGTGTTGATTATAAGCACACAGATAGTGTCCACCGTGTTGGATCTGCGGTTCAATGCCTTGGCAGAAATGGAGAGACCTGATACGGATCTGCGAACCGCCTTTTTCGGGTCGGTCTATGGAAACCTTGGCTTGGCGGCGGGTATTCTGCAACTGGTGGCTGTGCCACTCGCCCTCAGATTCATCGCACTCCGTTATATTCACCTCACGATCCCGATAGTCCACTTCGTCAGTAGCCTTGTCCTGACGGTTTCTCCCTCACTCCGAACCGGGACAGCGGCGTATGTGACGTTTAAAGCCTTAGACTACTCGCTTTTTCGGGCAGGAAAGGAATTGTTCTACATGCCGCTCTCTTACGATTCACGCTATCGTGCGAAACAGGTTATCGATTCGTTTGGGTATCGCTTCTCAAAGGGCGGGAGTGCAGGTGTGCTTGAATTGGTGAGGCTGGGTGTAGGAACAATTGCGGGTGTTGCATATTCTATTACGGCTATGGTGGTCGCAGCGTTGTGGGCACCGATCGCATTCGGTTTGGTGCGGATGTATCAGAAGTTAGAGAAGGTTGAAAAATCAGGAGGCACAACGTCCGAAACACTGTAGTTTGCTGTAGGTCGGGTTAAACGGAACTGATAAGCCCACTGTTAATATCCCAGAGACATGTCAAATCCAATACACCGTCATATACACGCAAGGACAGCGTGAAACCCAACGCATTTTTACACCTATAGTTTAAATTGTTGGGTTTCGCTATAGTCCATCCATACCAACGGGACATGGAAAAGCGGAGTCCTCCATGTAAACGAGATAGATGCTTGTCTTTTACCGCTCAACCCAACCTACGAAATCCCTAAATTGAAATTGTTTAAATTTCATAACGCACAAGTTTCCGTGCCGCATCCGCAATCTGATCGGCGTTGGGAATAACAAAATTCTCCATCACCGGTGCGAACGGAACAGGCACAGGTGCAGCTGCCACCCGCTCAATCGGTGCATCAAGATAATCAAACGCCTCCCGCACGACGAGCGCGGCGATCTCTGCCCCGAATCCTGCTCTACCGACCGCCTCGTGCGCAATGAGCAACCGATTCGTTTTCTTCACAGAGTCCAGAATGCTGTCTTTGTCGAGCGGCATCAACGTTCTCGGATCGATAACTTCAGCAGAGATACCCTCAGCAGCAAGTGTATCGGCGGCGATGAGCGCGTTCAAGACCATCCGTGATGTCGCAAGAATTGTAATGTCTTCCCCCTCACGTTTGACATCCGCCACACCTAACGGAATTGTGTATTCCTCGTCAGGGATCTCCCCCTCCTCTGTGTAGAGGAGTTTGTGCTCAATAAACATAATCGGGTTGTCGTCTCGGATGGCTGTTTTCAGTAGACCTTTCGCATCATAGGGTGTAGAGGGCATAACGACGAGCAGTCCTGGGATATGCACGAACCACGCTTCAAGGCTCTGGGCGTGTTGCGCTGCGGAGGATCGACCCGCACCGCCCTGCGTCCGAATCACGAGCGGCACATCTAACTGCCCGCCCACCATATAACGGATTTTTGCAACTTGGTTCACGATCTGGTCCATGCCCACCGCTGTGAAGTCGATGTACATCAACTCCGCAACCGGACGCATTCCTGTAACCGCGGCACCGAGTGCGGTTCCGATGATGGCGGCTTCCGAGATCGGTGTATTTCGGATTCGGTCTTTCCCGAATTCTTGGAACAGCCCGTCCGTCACTTTGTAGGCACCGCCGTATTCAGCGATATCCTCGCCCATCAAAAAGACGGCATCATCGCGTTCCATCTCCTCTACGAGTGCTTCCTTGAGCGCGTCGCGATACGTAATCGTTTTCATTCATTCTCCCTGTGTAAAATGTAGTAATCAACGGGCAATGAATTGCCCTACTACAAACGAGACTGCTCGTAGTAGTGCGATTTATCGCACGTTCAGAAATTACAACGCTTTCTCCGCCTTCAGCCATTCAAGCGTCTGGGCAAACGCCGCAACCGTTTCTGTAACGTCTTCCTCTGTGTGCGCTGCGGTCGTCATCCCACCATTACTGGCGAGATCAATGCCATTGAGCAGTAGACCACATCGGAGACGTTCCTGCATATCTGGGTCGCTGTTGCCTTTCAGTTTCCGATACTCCCAGGTGTATGGATCGAAATCGGAGGCGCGAACATCCTGTTCGCCGTGTCCTATCAGCAATCTAATCCCTGAAAATTCGCCGTAAACCACCCAGTCAAGTTTGTAATCGTCAATAATGCTGTTCAATTCCGTGCGAAGTCGGTCTGCAGCCCGATGTGCCTGCTTGTGAGGTTCGCCTGTCTTGACGATGTTGAGCATGGCGATACCCGCGGCGGCAGAGAGTGGATTCGCATTAAAGGTGCCAGGATGCGGCATTTTCAAGCCCTCGCGCTCCGACTTCATCGAAATGAGTTCAAGCACCTCCGCTTTGCCGGCAAGCGCGCCACCGGGGAGTCCGCCCGCCAAAATCTTTGCGAGGGTTGTCATATCCGGTGTGACATTGTAATGCGCTTGTGCGCCACCGGGTGCGACCCGAAATCCCGTGATAACCTCATCGAAAATCAGCAACACACCGTGTGCCTCTGTCACCTCACGGAGCTGCTTCAGAAATGTGCCGTTCGTAGGGACAATACCGAAGGATGCCCCTGTCGGTTCAAGGATAATACAGGCGATGTCTTTGTCCGTTTTTAACAGCGTCTCAACGGCATCAATGTCGTTCGGTGGACATAATAGCGTTGTATTACACACCTCTTCTGGGATACCCGGAACGCTCATATCAAAAGGCGGGTATGCCCCTAAGATGACACTGTCGTGCCAACCGTGGAAATGTCCGGCAAATTTCAGCACCTTATTCTTACCCGTATACGTGCGTGCAAGCCGGATCGCCATCAACGTCGCCTCCGTCCCGGAACTAACGAACCGGACGCGTTCCGCTGAGGGTATCAGTTGTGTGACGAGCGAACCCCATTCCATCTCCAACGGGTGGCATGCCCCGTAGTGGGTTCCGCGATGCATCTGTGTCGTCACCGCTTCTACGACTTCCGGCGGATTATGTCCGAGGAGTAGCGCACCGTGTCCTGCCCAATAGTCAATAAACTGTTTGTCTTCGAGTCCCCATTTTTTCGAGCCATCGGCACGCGTGATATAAACCGGAAAGGGCGACATATAACGTCCATCGTGCGTTACACCATCAGGGAACAGATGATTTGCGGCATCCGACATTTCCCGATCTTTTGCAAAAGTCTTTTGGTAGCGTTCTAAAATGGTATGCATCTTTTTCGCCTCGTAACTTAAGATATAGATTTTGGAGAAAATTATATCACATTTTCATTTTATTTGCGAAACGAATTTTCGTTTTCATGGCTCCGTTTTCAGTTTGACAATTCCCGCGAGATGTATTATACTTTACGCCATACTACTTCTCAACTAAAGTTTGGATAACTTTCAGAACCATTCAATTTTCGGTTTTTTTAGAGAGTTTAGAGAAAGTCTTGCGACTGGAAGGTCGCTCCTACACGGAAGCCCTTCGCGCGAAACATCAAAACCATGGGAACATTGAATGCCCCTGATAATTTACTATCAACTACTTTGGTGAAGGTATTGACTGCATAATACTAAAACTGAAAGATTATTATGAAACTAAGAATTATCGCATACATTACAATATGCACAGCACTGGCTATTATCGCGCTCATGGGTTGCGGTGGAGACGAGTCAGACCCCGAGTTAGACCCTATGAATATAGATGGGTTTCCTGGAGTGGGCAACATTTGGGCAATGTCTTCTGTCAATGGCGAACCACTTGTTAGTGTTATCGAGGCGGAAGAATTGTTAGCAGAATCCGAATCCGAAGAAATTATTGTTCATATAACGCAAAACGAATGGGTGTTTGACGATATGAATGTGTTGACTGGAAGTGTAGGTTATGAAGTCGAAACGATATATCATGATGAACCACAGCTTTCCATGATAGTTATAATAGCATCTACAATAATATGTGATTATACTAACACCCATGAGAACTTGTCAATTACGCTGCGTGAAGTGGGCGAGGTGGAAGTGGATATAGTATTTAATCCTGTAGATGCATGGGAGAAAAAACTTGAGGAATTCGGTGTTCAACTTGAAGATGCTCGGTCCCAATCTATAGAGGATCTGCATAATGACTTTTCCGAAGACTCTGAAGAAGATGCCGTATTTAAGGATTCTTCAGATTATAAATGGAAATTGGAAGGAGACAAATTGATACTTACTTCTCCTGAAGAAACGATAATTTTTAAAAAGAAACCATAATACATTCAAATAAACACAAAAAATTACAGTATGCTAACGTTTGGAAAAATTATGCTTGTGTCAGTATGGTCCAAAGTTTAGTATCCCTCAAGGAGCGTTTTGATGAAACAGATTGATGGTGGAATCACGGCGGTCGCCGGTATTCGCGCAGCAGGTCTCCATGCCGGCATTAAAGCTCCAGACGCGAAGGACGTAGCACTCATCGTTACCGATGCCCCCGCGACTGCCGCTGGCGTTTTCACAAAAAACAGCGTCACCGCAGCCCCCGTTCTTTTATGCCGCGATCATCTCGGTGATGGCACCGCACAAGCCGTCATCGTCAATAGTGGTAACGCCAACGCCTGCACCGGCGAGGTTGGCATGGCAAACGCGCGACGGATGGCTACCCTAACCGCTGAACAACTCGGTATAGATGCGAACCTCGTTCTCGTCTCCTCTACAGGCGTTATCGGACAGCAATTACCGATGGACAAAATCGAGAGCGGAATCCAAACCGCCGTAAGCACACTGAGTAGCGAAGGTGGTGCAGACGCCGCTGAGGCGATTATGACGACGGATACACACCCGAAATCTGTCGCCGTAGAGATCGAAGTCGGCGATACACCCGTGAGGATCGGCGGGATTGCAAAAGGTTCTGGGATGATTGCCCCGAATATGGCGACGATGCTCTCCTATCTGACAACAGATGCGCGAATCAACGCCGAAACGCTCCAAGCTGCCCTCAATCGTGTCGTAGACGACACCTATAATCTCTTAACCGTTGACACCGACCGCAGCACAAACGATACCGTGCTGATCCTCGCGACTGGACATGCCGATAACGCCGAGATTGTTACAGCTAACGGGGACGATTACGAAGCGTTTTGTGAAGGACTCCAATTCGTCTGCACTGAATTGGTGAAGATGCTCGCTCGCGACGGTGAGGGTGCGACGAAACTCGTTGAGGTGATCGTCAAACACGCCAAAAATCGGGACGACGCTGAAAAAGCGGCGCGTGCCGTTGCGGAATCACCGCTTGTCAAGACTGCGGTTTTCGCTAACGATGCCAATTGGGGACGGATTATGATGGCGATCGGGAAATCGGGGGCGGAATTCGACCCGTATCAGGTGGATGTCTATCTTGCGGATTATCGACTCGTCAAAAATGGGATGGACGCTGGCTACGATGAAGACGAGGCCACGGCTCTGTTCGCACAAGACCCCGTGCGTATCACGATTGATCTCCGTGCTGGCGATACAGGGATAACCATGTGGACGTGCGATTATTCCTACGATTATATCCGAATCAACGCCGATTATCGGACGTAAAGTTTAAGAAGGAGTAACCAAAAATGAGACGCACAACTGAAATCAAACTCGCAAATCTCAGCGATCTATTTTTAGTGCAAGTGGGTGCTATGGACCCCGAAGAGGTGAGGCGACTCACCGTTGAGGACGCGCTCGTTGATACCGGCGCAACGGGACTTTGTCTACCCACGTCGCTTATTGAACGCCTCGGTCTTACGCCCATTGAGAAGAGGACCGCGCGAACCCCTGCTGGCATTGTGGAACGCACTGTCTATTCCGAAGTCGAATATACCATGTTGGAGCGCACCTACTCTATCCGAGTAACGAACCTTCCGGAAGGATCCCCCGTTCTCGTCGGACACATGCTTTTGGAACAACTCGACCTTTGTGTTGATATGAAAAGGGGACTCATCTACAATCCCGCCCACGGTGATGATTGGATTGAAGAGCAACTCTGAATAGGTTGAACACACGTGAAACCTAACAGAAGACTTTGAGGTTGTCAAAAATTTTGTCAAAAATCCACACTTTTGCTATTTTAATCAAAAATTAACTTGACATTCAAAACCAAATATATTAAACTATATATGCTTTCGGAACGCGCAACTTCTTCTGCGCGAATTGCCAAAACGATGCGGGAGTAGCTCAGTGGTAGAGCTCCACCTTGCCAAGGTGGAGGTCGCGAGTTCAAATCTCGTCTCCCGCTCCATCTTAAGGTGGCGTAGCCAAGTGGTAAGGCCAGAGTCTGCAAAACTCTTATTCGTCGGTTCGATT